>DATILR010000353.1:0-3090 GCA_035476275.1 Binatus sp. (SeqCode)
TGGGAGCGGATGGCTCGCGTGGGTGCTGCACGCCATGGACGACGCCTACCGGGAGCACCACATGTTCGTGCAGCCGAAGCTCGACGCGCTCCCCAGCGAGTACTTCCGGCGCCAGGGTCACGTCACCTTCCAGCACGACCCGGTCGGCCTCGCGAACATCCCCTTCACCGGCGACGCCTGTCTCATGTGGGGATCGGACTACCCGCATCCCGAGGGCACCTGGCCGCGCTCCCGGGAGATCCTCGATCGGCAGCTCGCCGGCGTCCCTGAGGCAACCGTCGACCGGATCGTCCGCACGAACGCGGCGCGGCTCTACCACTTTCGAACGCCGGACTCCGCACCGCCGTAGACGGAACTGCCCGGCGCGACCGGGGCAGTCGCGCCGGGCCCGCCAGACCGCTCGGAAACGGCGGCCAACGACCAGGTCACGGGGTGCTGCGGAGATCGTGCGTTACTGGGGGCTGAAGACCAGCACGTACTGGTAGGGAAGGATCTCCGGCTCCGCGACGAGCCGGTACCCCGCCGCGGTCATCTCCTCGACCACCTGCTCGCGCGCGAGCTTGTGCTCGGGCGGAGGGCCCACCGGCAGCGGGCGCTTGTGCCAGTCGATGACCGCCACGCGACCGCGCGGGCGGAGGAAGCGCTGCAACGCACGGAGGTAGGTCAGCCGATCATCGAGGTGATGGTAGGTATCGACGATCAGGACGAGATCGACGCTGCCCACCGGGAGGCGCGGGTTGTCGAGCGAGGCGAGGATGGGCACGACGTTGTCCGTGTGCTCGCGCTCCGCCCGCTCGCGCAGGTGGGCAACCATTTTCGGCTCCGGGTCGACCGCGAGCACGCTCCCGCTCGGGCCGACGGCCGCGGAGAGGTAGTGGCTGAAGTAGCCGGTGCCCGCCCCCAGATCCGCCACCGTCATCCCGGGCGCGATCTCCAGTGCTCGCACCACGGCGGCGGGCTTCTGCCACTCGTCACGCTTCGGATCGTCGAACACGCCGACCCAGTGCTCGACGTCGGCGAACGAGTGGTGCGAGGTGGCGTCGTGGCCGGACGGCGGGGCTTCGGCGGCGGCCAGCCCCGCCAGGAACGCGAGCAGCGGGAGGATTCGCGGCGTCAATCGCCTTGGTCGACGAACCCCCCGGCGTCGTTCCGCTCCGCCGGAGGGCTGTAGTCCGCCTCCCAGCACTGACCGACGCCGTTCTTCAGCTGAACAATGACACGGCTCTGCTGGACGAAGGGCAGGCTCGGCAGCCGGAGAAGGGGTCCCCTACCCTTGAGCGTGATGCGGGCCCTCCCCGCAATCCCGGACTCCAGCTGGAGGCGCAGGAGGCCGTTCGGCGTGAGCGTCCGGTCGCCGTACCGGAAGCCGGAGCTCGTCTCCCGCCAGCAGGGGCGCGTGCTGCAGAGCTCGGCCGCCGGCGCGCTGACGCCGAGGCGCAGGCTCGGCGTATTCCCCGTCTGGTCGTAGATGCAGAGGGTGTAGTCCGTGCTCACCGTGGGCAGGCCGAAGTCGGCCGGATCGGTCGCGTCTCCCGGGAACCACTTCCAGAGCACGAGATCCCGCGTGTGCGTCGCCGTGCGCGACAGCTTGATCGGCGCAACGCCCGACGCGGTCGGCTGGTGGCATCCGGAGAGCGGCGCGGCGTCACAGGGGAGCACCTGGCTGAGCTGGAACTGGAGCACGTCGCTCGCGGTCGTGTTGAAGCTCGTAACCTCGAGGAGCACCGTCTGTCCGGCGTCGAGAGCGAACGTGAGGCTCGACTGCAGGGTGGTGGTGTCGTCGTCGCACGCGATCTCGGTGAGTGCGCCGCAGGAGCCCGTGCTGGCGGTCAGCACGGTGTCGTAGCCGCTGCCCGTCGTCTGCGCGCGGAGGGTCAGGTCGGTGGGTGCGGTGAACGCGAACCAGACGCTGTGGCCGTTCCGGTTGGGACCACCGAACGTACAGGACTGCAGGGGATCCGAGGGGTTCGACGTCGCGGCAGAGGCGTCGAAGCCCGCCGCATAGGGAACCGCAGCAATGACGATCGGGGCGCCGCAGGTATCGGTGGCCGGCGGGAAGCCGTTCAGGACGACGTCGATACCGGAGAGCGTGGCGCCGGCCGTCACGGTCAGCGGAACGGACTGGCTCGGATCGTCGGGCGGGTTCGTCCCGGCCTCGTTCGCCCCGTTGTAGAACTCGGGCAGCCCGGGCAGCGCGGCGGGCGGATCGAGCGGGCCGACACTCGATCCACCGGTGAAAACGGGATTCACCCCCTCGACCTCGACGGTGTAGCTGCCCGGCGGTAGTCCAGGGATCTCGTAGAGACCCGGGAGACCAGGAGGCGGGGGACCCCCCGGGTTGCCTGGGAAGTAGCGCGCGCCCGACGCGTAGCCGACGGCGGTGATGCGTGGGTCACCAACCTGCCGGGCGATGACGTAGGCGCCCGGGAAGGGGGTGACACCGTCGGAGCGGAAGATCGCACCGCTGATGGTGCCAAAGGCGGACGCGAAAGAGGGCGCCGGGTAGAGGGTCGAGAGGGACACCCGATCGTCGAGATGGAGCGTCGAGGTCCCGGTCGCCAGGAAGGGAAACATGGTCGCGACCGCGTCGTCGTTCGACGGGTCGTCGTCGAACCCCTCGATCTGGTTGATCTGGGAGTGGTCGAGGTTCACGTAGTGGCCGAACTCGTGGACGAAGACCCCTTCGAAGTCCGCCAGGGGAATCTCCGGATTCGACGGCGAGTCGATACCGTCGATCCACTTGCCGTTCAGCACCGCGACCCCTTCGGTGATCTGGGGCGGCACGAAGCTGCCGCAGTCGGGGCTCGCGAAGCCGAGGATGTCGTTGCTGGCGCCCGGGCCGAACGCGTCGTCGGTGATCGAGCCGTCGGTGTCGAAGATGATGGGGCTGAGCCCGTCGCCGCAGACCCCGAGGTAGCTGAGATAGTTGGCGGCCGTCACGTCCACCGGGAGAGCACCCGCGTTCGTGTAGCTGATGCTGGCGGTCGGAACCGCGGCCCAGACGGCGAAGTCGTCGGCGACCGCCTGCACTGCCGCCGCGTTGGCGAGCGCTCCGAGCGTCCCGCGATCGGGATTGAAGGGAACGGGGAT
>DATILR010000354.1:0-1522 GCA_035476275.1 Binatus sp. (SeqCode)
TCCCGCAGGCGCTCGGCTACACGCGGATTGCCGGCACGCCCGTCGTCACGGGGCTCTACACGCTGCTGCTACCGCTGGTGGCGTTCGCGACGCTCGGCTCTTCGCGGTACCTGGTGGTGGCGGCCGATTCCGCGACCGCCGCCATCCTCGCCGGTGGACTGTCCCACATGGCGCCCGTGGCCAGCGAACGCTACGTGGCGCTGGCGGGGCTCGTGGCGCTGCTGACGGCCGGCTACCTGATCCTGGCGCGGCTCTTCAGGCTCGGCTTCCTCGCCGACTTTCTCTCCCAGACCGTGCTGGTCGGCTTCCTCACGGGCGTCGGCGTCCAGGTTGGCATCGCGGTGCTGGGCGAGATGCTCGGCGTGCCGGTCCACGGCTCCCGCACCGTCGAACAGTTCGCGCAGGTGGTCCGTGCCGTGCGCCAGGTGCACGTGCCGACGCTCGGTGTATCCACGGCGGTGGTGGCGGTCGTCTTCGCGTGCCGCGCCCTCGCTCCGCGGCTGCCCGGCCGACTCGTCGTGGTCGTCGGGGCGGTGGCCGCAAGCGCGGCATTCGATTTCTCCCGGTACGGCATCGCAGTGATCGGGCCCGTCCCAGGAGGCCTGCCACATCTCGGGCTGCCGGACGTTGGCTGGCGAGACGTGAGGGCGCTTTTGCCATTGGCCGCCTCGTGCTTTCTGATGATCGTGGCGCAGAGCGCGGCAACGGCTCGTGTGTACGCGACGCGGCACCGCGAGGAGCTCGACGAGGACGCGGATCTGGTCGGGCTGTCGGCCGCAAACGCCGTCGCGGCGCTGAGCGGCGCCTTCGTCGTGAATGGGAGCCCGACGCAGACGGCAATGGTCGAGGGCTCCGGCGGACGGAGCCAGCTGGCGCACCTCGCCACCGCGGCAGTCGTCGCGCTCGTGCTGCTCGTCCTCACGGGCCCCCTGCAGTACCTCCCGCAGTGCGTGCTCGGCGCGCTGGTGTTCACGATCGCGGTCGGACTCATCGACCTCCGCGGCCTGCGTGACATCAGGCGCGAGAGTCCCGGCGAGCTTCTGCTGGCGCTGACCACCGCGCTGGTCGTGGTCCTGGTCGGTGTCGAGCAGGGTATCCTCCTGGCGATGGTGTTGTCGCTGCTCTGGCACGTGCGTCACAGCTACCGGCCACACACGGCCGTCCTGGTCGAGGAGGACGGTGGGCAGTGGCGGCAGATTCCCGCCGTGCCAGGAGCGCTGAGCGCACCCGGCCTGGTGATCTACCGGTTCGGGGCGGGCCTCTTCTATGCCAATGCGAACCGCTTCGCCGCCGAGGTCAGGGCGCTCGCCGCACCCGCGCCGGCCCCGGTGCGGTGCCTGGTGGTCGATGCCGGCGCGATCACGAACGTGGATTACTCGGCCGCACGGACGGTGCGGGACCTCCAGCAGGACCTCGCCCGCGACGGCGTTGCGCTGATGCTGGTCCATGTCGAGGTGGACCTGCAGGCCGACCTCGACCGTCATCGCCTGACCGACGTCATCGGTCGGCGATGCATCTTCAC
>DATILR010000355.1:0-5286 GCA_035476275.1 Binatus sp. (SeqCode)
GTTGGTAACCTCGAGCAGCAGCCGGAGGTGGTCCCGCTCGGTCGAGAGCTGCCGCTGCGTGGCCTGCGCCTGGTCGAAGTTCAGCGCGTTGTCGACCGCCACCGCGACGAGCTTGGCGACCTCGCCCAGGAAGGCGATGTCCGCAGCGGTGTAGGTGACCGGCGCGCGGTTCCCGAAGCCCAGCGCACCGACGCGCCGGCATGCGGTCGTCAGCGGCAGACTGCAGAAGCTGACGAGGCCACGCTCGTGGAGCTCCGCCATCGCTTGGGGCCAGCGCGTCTCGGTCGCTGTATCGCGGACGATGAGCGGCTGCTGCGTCTCGATCACCCATCCGGAGTGAGTGCGGTCGAGGGGACACTCGGGAAGGGTCGTGAATTCCGTGCCGGATGTCTCGAGGCAGCGCGCGCTCGTGACGCCGCGGTCTGGGTGCAGAAGAACGAGACCCAGACCGTCGAAGCGGACGACGCGCTGCAGGTGGACGGCTAGACCGCGGAAAACCTCCTCCGGGTCCCGGCAGGACGTGATCGATTCGGCAACGTCGAGCAGCGCCTGGAAACGCGCCACCGAAGCATCCCGTGCGCCGCCCGCCGTCTCCATCTTACTTCTCGAGCATCGGCCTGCCCTCATGCGTCACGAGCAGGTCGTGCATGTCGTTCGCGTGCTCCTCCTCCTGCGCGAGAATGCGCTCGAGGAGCACCCGTGTGGTGGGATCCCGGTCGCCGAAGTGGCGCACCATCTCACGGTAGGTCTCGATGGCGATGCGCTCGGCAACCAGATCTTCCTTGATCATGTCGATCAGGTTGTCGCCCTCGGCGTACTCCGAGGCGGCGCGGGAGCCGACCCCGTCCGGGTTCAGGTCCGGCTTGCCGCCGAGTTGATTGATCCGTTCCGCGAGGAGATCGAGATGCTCCTCTTCCTCCTTCGCGTGCTGAGCGAACTCTGCCTTGACCGCCTCGCTGGCGAGTCCGGTCGCACAGACGGCGTGGTACTTGTAGCGGAGGATGCACACGATCTCCGTGGCGACCGCGTGGTTCAGGAGGGCGACGGCGTCCTCCACCTTACCACCGTAGTTCTGCGTGACGGCGCCTTCGCTGAGATGCTCCCGAGCCTTGCGCCGAATCTCCTTGATGTCCGAAAGAAACTTCTCCCCTCGAGCACTCATTGCCTGTCCTCCTTTCCATTCGAGGCCGTTCGGTCCTTCGTCTGCGCAAACGATCCCGTGTCCGCAACTTCCCCTGCCATCCCGGCGGCTTCCCATCCGCCACCGACCGCTTTGTAGAGCGCGACCAGCTCGAGCGCGACGTCGCGCTCGGTCTGTGCGAGCGTGTCCTGAGAGGTGAAGACCGATTGCTCCGCGATGAGCACGGTGAGGAAGTCGGTGAGCCCCTGGGCGTACAGGTTTCGGGCCAGCTCGGCGGCGCGCTGATTGGCGCGCACCGCCTCCTCGAGCTGCGCCCGGGTCGCCTGCTCGTGCGAGAAGGCGACGAGCGCGTCCTCGACGTCCTCGAACGCCTGGAGCACGACGGCCTCGTACGCTGCGAGGAGCTCCTGCTGCGCCGCCGTCTGGAGCTCGATGTTGGCCCGGATGCGACCGCCCTCGAAGACCGGCCAGAAGACGCTCGGGCCGATGGAAAGGACCCGGCTCTCCCAGTCGAAGAAGTCGGAGGTGCGAAGGCTCTGGAGGCCCGCCGCGCCGGTGAGGAAGAAGCGCGGAAAGAGGTCGCGGGTGGCGACGCCGATCTCGGCGGTCTGCGACGCGAGCTGGCGTTCGGAGCGGGCGACGTCCGGCCGGCGGAGGAGAAGCTCGGATGGGAGACCGACCGCCACCTGCGCGGGCGGCTTCGGAATCGGCCCGACGGGAGCGAGCTCGTCCTGGAGCACCATGGGCGGCTGCCCGATCAGGATGCTGAGACCGTGCATCGCCTGCGCGGCCTGCTGCTCGAGGAGCGGGATCGACGAGGCGGTGGTCGCGACCTGGGCGGCGGCGCGCTGGACGTCCAGCTCCGACGCGAGCCCCGCATTAAAGAGCCGCCGCGTCAGGTCGAGCGTCCCCTGCTGGGCGGCGACGTTCTGGTTCGCGAGCGCGACCCGCTGCTGCAGGCTCCGGTAGGTGACGTACTCGAGGCCCACCTCCGCCATGAGCGAGACGAGAACCGCGTTCCGGTCGTCTTCCGCTGCCTCGACGCTCCTGTCGGCCGCCTCCACGGAGCGGCGGATGCCGCCGAAGACGTCGACCTCCCAGTTGGCGTCGAAGCCCGCCTGGAAGAGATTGAACGACTTTCCCGCGCCCCCTGCGCTCACGCCGTTCTTGCTCGTCCGCTCACGGGTGTAAGACCCTGATGCTTCAGCGTGGGGCCAGAGGTCGGCCGCCGCAATGCGGCGTGAGGCGCGGGCTTCGCGCACGCGGGCCTCGGCCTGCTGCAGGGTGAGGTTCGACTGTACGGTCCGCTGGATGAGCGACATCAGGAGCTGGTCGTCGAAGGTGGTCCACCATGCCGTCGGGGCGCCATCGATGACGGCGTCGCTGCGCCCCGCGGGCGGTGCCGTCGGTGCGAGCTCCCCCCAGGACGGTGGTGTGACGACGTCCGGCCGTCGGTAGTTCGGCCCGACCATGCATCCCGCCGTCCCGAGGAGGATCGCGACGAGGGTGGACGCGCGGCTCGTCATGGCTTGGCCGCGCCCGCCGCCGGGTTGGCCGGTTTCGCGATCTCGACCCGGCTGCCTTCCGCGATGTTCGCCGAGAGGCCCGTGGCGAGCACGTCGGTCGTGTCGAGCCCGGAGAGCACCTCCGCGTCGTTCCCGTAGTCGCGCCCGATCTGGATCGGCCGGTAGTGGAGCGTCCCGTCCGCGTCCACGAGCGCGACCCGCACGCCGTTGGCGTCGATCAAGAGGGCGCTCTGTGGGATGACGAGCGGCGGATCCGCCCGCTGGACCTTGAACCGAACGGTCGCGTAGCTCCCGGAGAGCAGCACGCCCTCCGGGTTCGGCACCTGTACCTCGGTCAGGAGCGTCCGCGACGTCGGGTCGATCGCCCCGGCGGTGCGGGTCACCGTGCCCTGGAAGACGCGGCCGGGAAGCTCCCGCACGCTCACGTCCGCGGCCTGGCCGGCCTTGATGTCCGGGGCGTAGGACTGCGGCACGTAGACGAAGATGCGCAGCACGTCGACCTGCGCGAGGCGGAAGAGCTCGCGCGTCCCCGTGGTCGAGCCCGCCGAGATGAGCGAGCCGGGATCGACGTTGCGTGCGGTGATGACGCCGTCGAAGGGCGCGTACACCTTCTGGAAGCTCTGCAGCTCGAGCAGGCGGCGCACGTTGGCGTCGTCGGCGTTCACGGTGGCGCGCGCCGCATCGACGACCTTCTCGGCGTCCGTCACGGCCGAGGTCCGCTCGTCGATCTGCTGCTTCGAGACCGTCCCCGGTCCTGCGGCGACGTAGCGCTGGAGCGTCGTCCGGGCGAGCATGAGGTCGGCCTCGGACTTCACCACGTTCGCCTTGTCCTGGGTCATGGTCGCGATCGCCTGCATCAGCTGCTGGTCGACTTCCGGGGTGTCGATGTCGGCGAGCAGCTGTCCCTTGTTCACGTGGTCGCCGATGTCGACGAAGCGCGCGTTCAGGTAGCCGTCGGTGCGCGCCCAGATGCCCGTCTCCAGGATCGCCTCCATGCTCCCGGGCAGCGGGACCTCGACCACCTCGGGCGCGCGGTGGGGGCTCACCGTCGACACTGTCGGTAGCCGGTTCTGCGTCGCATCCGCCCCGGCGCGTAGCCGGCGGTGCAGCACCAGGCGCGGGATCACGCCCACCAGGAAGAGGATGGCGAAGACGGCTCCCGCGGCGACCAGGACGCGGCGGAGGCGGTGGACGGGGGCGACGTCGGGGGCGGGCATGACGGCGAGCCGGGGGACGCTCATTCCTCGAGCTCCGGGGGGACCTCGGTCACCACCTGCTTCCGCCGGAGCACGCTGTAGACCACGGGCACGAAGAGGAGCGTGGCGAAGGTCGCCAGCATGAGCCCGCCGATGACGACGCGGCCGAGGGGGGCGTTCTGCTCGCCGCCCTCGCCGAGTCCGAGCGACATCGGCAGCATGCCGAGGATCATCGCGAGCGCGGTCATGATGACCGGGCGGAGCCGCGTCGTCCCCGCCGCGAGCGCCGCGTCGTGGGCGTCGAGCTTCTCCTCCTCGCGCTGCTCGTTGGCGAACTGGACGACCAGGATCGAGTTGCTGGTCGCCACTCCGACGCACATGATCGCGCCCATCAGCGCCGGAATCGAGATGTTCGTCTGGGTGATGAACAGCATCCAGAGCACACCCGCCGTCGCGCCCGGCAGCGCCATCAGGATGATGAGGGGGTCGAGCCACGACTGGAAGTTGACCGCCATGAGCAGGTAGACGAGCACCACGGCCAGCACCATCCCGCCGGCGAGCGCCGTGAAGCTCGACCGCATCGTCTCGGCCTGGCCGCGGATGGTGATGAACGTGCCGCGAGGCAACGTCGGCCGGACCTCGTCGACGATCCGTTCGACCGCGCTCGACACCGACCACAGATCCGCGCGATCCGCGGCCGCCAGCACGTCGAGAACCGGCTGGACGTTGTAGTGGCTGATGACACCGGGCGCGACGTTCCGGCGGACCGAGGCGAGGTTGGTGAGCAGCTGTGGCCGGGGCTGGCCGGGCACCGCGATCGGCGTGGTGCCGAGCGCCTCGACCGAGTCGATCCGGTACTGGGGCGTCTGCACGATGACGGGGTAGTTCACACCGGTCTGGATGTTGAGCCAGTAGTTCGGATTCGCCTGTGCCGTTCCGGAGAGCGAAACGAGGAGGCTCTGCGCGACGTTCGATTCCGTGAACCCGATCTGGCGCGCCATCCAGCGGTCCACGTCGACGTCGAACTCGGGATAGCGCGGCACCTGTTGTAAGCGCACGTCGGCCGCGCCGGGGATCGCCGCGATCCGCCGCACGAGGTCCTCCGCGATGCCCACGTTGTGCGCGTCTCGCCCGATGATCTGGACGTCGATCGGCGCCGCCAGGCCGAAATTCAAGATCTGCGACACGATGTCGGCGGGCTGGAAGAAGAAGGTCAAGTCCGGAAAGCGCTTTCCGAGGAGCACACGCAGCTTCTCGGCGTAGGCGGTGGTCGACCCGTGCTCGGGCTTGAGCGCGATCAGGATCTCCCCGTCGGCCGAGGTGACGAGCGAGGCGTCGCTGAAGGCGAAGTTGATGCCCCCGGCGGGGAGACCGAGGTTGTCGATCAGCGTGTCGATCTCCTCCGCCGGGATCGTCTGGCGGA
>DATILR010000356.1:0-13682 GCA_035476275.1 Binatus sp. (SeqCode)
ACGGCCAAGCACTCCGACAGGAGTGCGATGCCAATAGACGAGCGCCTCGCCCGCTACATCGTCGAGGGGTCGAAGGACGGTCTGGTCGACGACCTGGACGTCAAGCTGCGCGACACCCGGCCGCTCGAGATCATCAACGGCCCGCTCATGGCCGGCATGGACGAGGTCGGCCGGCTCTTCAACGACAACGAGCTGATCGTGGCCGAGGTGCTGCAGAGCGCCGAGGCGATGAAGGCGGCCGTCGCCCACCTCGAGCCCTTCATGGAGAAGACCGAGAGCGCCACCAAGGGCACCGTCATCCTCGCCACGGTCAAGGGCGACGTGCACGACATCGGCAAGAACCTGGTGGAGATCATCCTCTCCAACAACGGCTTCCGGGTGGTGAATCTCGGCATCAAGGTGCCGCCCGAGGACCTGATCGCGGCCTACCGGGAGCACCGGCCCGACCTGATCGGGCTCTCGGGTCTCCTCGTCAAATCGGCGCAGCAGATGGTGACCACCGCGGAGGACCTGCGGACCTCGGGGGTGCGCTGTCCCGTTCTGGTGGGCGGCGCGGCGCTCTCGGCGAAGTTCACGGCGGCCAAGATCGCCCCGGCCTACGAGGGGCTCGTCTGCTACGCCAACGACGCCATGAAGGGCCTCGACCTGGCGAACAAGCTGGCCGACAAGCGCACGCGCGAGGCGATGGCGGCCCAGGTCCAGTCCGAGCAGGCCCGCCTGCGCGGTGCGCCGGCCCCCGGCCGGAGCGCGGCCGCCGCGACCGCAGTCGCGGCGTCGGTCATCCGTCACGATCGGCCGATCCCGACGCCACCCGACCTGAAGCGGCACGTGATCGAGCGCCTGCCGCTCGAGGACGTTTTTCCGTACGTCAATCCCGCCATGCTCTACGGCAAGCACCTCGGGCTGCGCGGCAACCTGGAGGCGCTGCTCGAGCGCGGTGACGAGAAGGCGAAGCAGCTGCGCCAGAGGGTGACCGCGGTCGAGAACGAGATCCTGGCGGCGGGCGCCATGCCGGCGCGTGCCGTCTACAAGTTCTTTCCGGTGTACGCCGAAGGGGATGCCATCGTCGTCCTCGGTCCGGAACGGCGCGTGATCGAGCGATTCACCTTTCCGCGGCAGTCGTCGGGCGAGGGGCTCTGTCTTGCGGACTTCGTCGCCCCGCGGAGCAGCGGGGCGACAGACTACGTGGCGCTGTTCGCGACCACCTGCGGGGGCGGCGTGCGGGAGCTGGCGGAACGCTGGAAGGCCGAGGGGCGCTTCCTCGATTCCCACATCCTGCAGGCGCTCGCCATCGAGGGAGCGGAAGCCTTGGCCGAGCTGCTCCATCGCCGTCTTCGCGAGATGTGGGGCTTTCCCGATCCCCCTGACATGACGATGAGCGAGCGCTTCAAGGCCCGCTACCGCGGCGTGCGGGTCAGCTTCGGCTACCCGGCGTGCCCGCGGCTCGAGGACCAGGAGAAGCTCTTCGCCCTGCTCGACGTCGAACCGGCGATCGGCGTGCGGCTGACCGAGGGCTACATGATGGATCCCGAGGCGTCGGTCTCGGCCCTCGTCTTTCACCATCCCGAGGCGCGCTACTTCGTGATTCCGCCGGGGGACCTCGAGGCCTTCGAGCGCCGGCTCGCGGCCAGCGCCTGAGCCGCGCGATCCCTCGCGCCCCCGTCGGCCCTCGCGCGACGCCGCGAGAGAGGCTATGCATGCGGCTGGCCCGATGCGCCTCGCGGCGAAGATCTTCCTCGCCACCTCCCTCGTCCTCCTCGCCCTCGTGGTGGTCGCCGGCTGGAGTCTGCTGGCGGTCCAGCGCGTGGTCGAGGTGAATCGCGCCATCATCACCCGGTCCATCCCGGCCCTCCAGCTCGAGAGCGCGCTGACCGAATCGATGGGGGCGCTCGTCCGCCTCGAGAGCCGTTACGAGGTCCTGGAGGACCGGCGCTACCAGGATCTGTGGAACGCCCGCGCGGATCAGACCGCGGAAGGCCTCGCCCGTCTCGACGAGCTCGTCGGGCCGAGCGAGCGGAAGCGACTCGCCAAGGTGATGGCGGCCTTCACCCGCTACCGGGCGACGGCGAACGACCAGGCGGGCGCCTCGGCGGCGGCGAGCCGTACCCAGCGAAGCCTCGCTCAGCTCAAGCAGGCGACTGGGCAGGCCCTGAAGCACGCGCAGCTCGCCGCCCGCCGCCTCGAGCGACGGACCTGGCGGGCCGTGATGCTCGTGCTGCCGCTCAGCCTGCTCGCGCTCCTGGCGGGCACGGTGGCGCTCTCGCTGCGCATGACCCGCGCGCTCGCCCGCCTCTCGGCGGCCACCCGGGAGGTGGCCGACGGCTCGTTCCGCGAACCGCTGGTGCTACGGCGAAATGACGAGATCGGCGACCTCGCCCGCGCCTTCAACCGCATGGCCGAGCGGCTCCAGGAGCTCGACCGCCTGAAGGAGGAGTTCTTCTCGAACGTCTCGCACGAGCTCCGCACGCCACTCACGGCCATCCGCGAGGCGACCCTGCTCTTGCGGGATCGCGTCCCGGGTCCGCTCGCCGCCCGGCAGGCCCGGCTGGTCGACCTCATCAGCCTCAGCACCGAGCGTCTGCTGGGACTGGTGAACCAGATCCTCGAGCTGGCACGCCTGCGCGCGGGGCTGATCGCGATCGATCGGGGCTGGCTCGACCTCGACCAGCTCGTCGATCGTACGCTCGAGGAGCTGCGACCGCAGGCCGAGGCCCGCGGGGTCACGCTCGGTCGTCGCGGCGGGCCGGTCGGCCGGATGCGGGGCGACGCCGAGCGGCTTCTCCAGGTCCTCGTCAACCTGCTGGGCAACGCCATCAAGTACACCCCCAACGGAGGATCCGTCGTGGTCGTCGTCGGCGAGCAACGGGACCGGGTGGAGATCGCGGTCGAGGACACCGGGGTCGGCATCCCTGCCGACCTGCTGCCCCGCATCTTCGACCGCTTCTGGCAGGCCGACCCCGCGCGCGGCGGCTCGGGTCTCGGCCTCACCATCGTGAAGGGCGTGGTCGAGGCACACGGGGGCCAGGTGCAGGTCGAGTCGGCCGAGGGCCGCGGAACGCGATTCACGGTCCACCTCCCGCGCGAGGCGGCGGCGGCATGAGGGTCGCGCGAAGGTCTCTCGGCCCGCGGGTTGCGGTGGTCGTCCTGCTGGCGGGCTGCGCGAGCTTCCGCCCGAAGCGCCCCCCCACCCCCGCCCCCGAGCGGAGCGCGACCATGGTGGCGCGGGGAGACGAGCTCGCGCAGAAGGACCCGCAGGCCGCGCACGAACTCTACCGGAGCGTGCTGCGTGACCGTCCCCGGGATCCGGTGGCGCCGGAGGCGCTCTACCGGCTGGCCCTCCTGTACGTGGCGCCCGACGGGCCGCTGCACGACTACCGCGCGGCCCGGACCGCTTTCGAGCGACTGCTCACCGAGTATCCGGACAACCCGCACGCGATCGAGGCCCGCGCGTGGTCGGCGGCACTGAGCGAGCTGGAGCGGACCGAGGCCGAAAGTGCGAAACTCCGGGCGAACCTGGAACGTCTGAAGGAGCTCGACATGGAGCAGGAGCGACGCTGATGAAGGGGACCCGCATGCTCGTCGTAGACGACGATCCGGGCATCCTCGAGGTGCTCGGCATGCGTCTCGAGGCGATGGGCTTCGACGTGACGCCCTGCGCGACGCCCGCGGAGGCCGAGCGGGCGCTCCACGCCGGCACCTTCGACGTGGCACTCTTCGACCTCCGCATGGAGCCGATGGACGGCATCGCGCTCATGCGGGCCGCGCACCAGATCCAGGCCCGGCTGCCGGTGCTCATCATGACCGCGCACGGCACCGTCGACAGCGCCGTGCAGGCCATCAAGGAGGGCGCCTTCGACTTCCTGACCAAGCCGTTCGTCGCCGAGGAGCTGCGCGGGAAGATCAAGCGCGCGCTGGCCGAGCGGCGGTGGGCCCGCGACCGCACCCTCCTCCGGCGGGTCGGCGAGACACTCGCCTCGTCGGGACGGATCGATCACATCCTCGATCTCGTCGCCCGCGCCACCCTGGAGGCGACCGAGACGGAGCGCACCGTCGTCTTCCTGCGCGAGAAGGGGACGCTCGACGCGCGCGCCAGCGCCGGGCAGAGCGCCACGCCGATGGCGGAGCTGCACGGGGCGGCAGACGCCGCCATGACCTCGCGCGCCCGCCACCAGGTGAGCGAGCGCGAGGGCGGGATGCTGCTCGCCGCGCCGCTGGTGGTCGACGGGGTGCCCGAGGGAGCGCTCGTCGTCGAGCATCCGAGCTACGTGCAGGCGACCGACGAGGATCTCGAGCTCCTCGACCTGTTCGCCGGGCAGGCCGCCGTCGCCGTCAAGAACACCCGCGAGCTCGCACGGCTGCGCAGCGGCGCCCTCGCGGCTCTCGGCCGGGTCGCCACCCAGGTGGCCCACGACCTGAACAACCCGCTCGGCGGGCTGAAGCTCTACGGACGCCTCCTCGAGCAGCGTCTGGCGGCGGCCGGCGACGGCCACGGCGAGGCAATGGCCCAGAAGATGGGCCGCGCGGTCGATCGGCTGTCCGAGCTGGTGGCCGACATCACCGCCTACGGCCGCCCGGCGGAGCTCCGGCGCGAGGTGACGCAGGTCAACACGCTCCTCGAGGAGTGCCTGGCGCTGGTGCAGGATCGGGTCGCGGAGCGGGAGATCCGCGTGGTCGCCGAGCTCGGCGATTCGGTCGGGGCACTGGCCCTCGATGCCCGCGAGCTCCACAAGGTCTTCCTCAACCTCGCCGTCAACGCGATCGACGCGATGGAGGCGGGCGGCACCCTCACGGTGCGGAGCCGGCGGGCGACGGACGGCAAGGTGGAGATCAGCGTCGAGGACACCGGCTGCGGCATGGACGAGGAAACCCGCGCCCACGTCTTCGAGCTCTTCTTCACGACCAAGGCGACCGGGACGGGACTGGGGATGTCCATCGTCCGTTCGGTGGTGGACCGCCACGGTGGGCAGGTCGAGGTCGACAGCGCACCCGGACGCGGCACGCGGGTGAGCGTGGTGCTCCCACCCGAATGAGCACGAGGGGGAAACCGCTTACTTTCCGTACCGGGACAACGACTCGAGCGCGAACCGTGCGGGCTCGAAGACGATGCGGCCGTCGAAGCCCGAGGTGGGCGCGGACTTGATGCCGGCCACGGTCGCCCGGTTGAGCTTCAGGGCCTCGGAGCACTGGTAGGCCATGTTGGAACCCTGCACCCAGTCCTTCTTCCCGTTCGGCCGGACGACGGTGTGGGGATTGTACGCCATCACCTGCGTCGAGTTGAGGAGCTCGTCCTTCCAGCCGAACTTGCGGTTCCAGGCGCCCTGGAAGCTCACCTTGTCGAGATAGAGCTCGATCTTCCCGTAGAGGTAGTACTTGTCCTTCGGCACGCCTTGGACGACGTAAAAGTGCCGCTTGGCAAGCGCGGCGCCCGTCGGCGCCCACGCGATGCCGTGCCAATTGGGATCCATGTAGCCGATGAACTTTAGGTCGGGCCACTGCGCACGCCAGCCGCCGTTCGGCAGCCACAGGTTGCCTGATTTTCCCTCGAGGTTGAGCGGATCGACGAAGCGCAGCTGGTCGGCCTCGCCGGTGAGCTTCCACGTGAAGTCCTCGGGCTTCCCGTCGAAGAACGGGCCGTCGTCCTGGCTCATGTCGGAGCCGAGGAAGCCGTCCGAGCGGTTGGAGGGGCTGACCGCGCGCACCCGGCGGAGCGCCGGCACGAACGCCCAGGAGGAGTCCCGCTTCCCGGGATCGCGGTAGCGCCAGGTGAGCGCCGCGGTCCCGTTCACGTCGGAGGGGCTCTTCACGACGACGAGGTTCTGGTAGAGAAAGTTCTGCGGATTCGAGACCTTCTCGTCCTCCGGCACGCCGTCGTAGTACATGAAGCTCACATCGACATCGAGACGGCGCTCGATGTCCTTCGGGTTGATCATGTTGACCTGCGACTCCGCGCGCAGGTTTCCGAAGTAGTAGGTCCGGTAGAAGAAGTTCCAGACCACCTGGACGCCGGCCGCCGGGTCCGCCGGATCGATCGTCGGGAAAGGAAACCCCATGATGTAGGGGGGCTGCTTCCCGGTCGACTTGTCGAGGATCTCGCCGCTCGGTCCGATCGTGTAGTGACCGGGGTTCTTCTCGGAGGCCGCGTGGAAGTCCTCCGGCCAGTTGTAGACGTCGTCCGGCCATGCGGCGATCGGATTCTGGTACTCCCCCTCGCGGTAGTGCTTCAGGATCTCCGGCGGCAGCAGTCCCTCCGCCTTCGCTGCCGTTCCCTTGTCGAGCACGTCACCCGGCTTGAGACCGTCATGCGGCGCGTCGGCGCCATCGGCTCGGACGCCGCCTCCGGCGAGGACGGCGAGCAGCACCGCGATCACGACACGTCTCGGCATGCGGCTCCTCCACTGGGCTCGCTGACCCAGCCGCGCCTCCCATACCGCGGTCCCGCCGCGCGCCACAAGACACCCTCTACGTCGAGACGCGTCGAGCGCCCCCCGGAGCGGCCGCTAGATGTCCACCTCGTCGACCTTCGGGGCGCGCTCCATGATGAATTCGAAGCGCGGAGCGACGTCGCGGCCCATGAGGGTCTGGATGGTGCGCTCGGTCGCCGCGGCGTCACGGATGGCGACGCGGAGCAACGCACGGCGCGCCGCGTCCAGGGTCGTCTCCTTGAGCGTCCCGGGATTCATCTCGCCGAGCCCCTTGAAGCGGGTCACCTGGACGCGATCACCGTTCCGCCCGGCGAGCAGCCGGTCCTTCTCCGCGTCGTCGCGTGCCCAGAGGATCTCTTTCCCCACCTCGATCCGGTAGAGCGGCGGCTGCGCGATGTAGACGAAGCCCTGCCGGATGAGCTCCGGGAGATGACGGTAGAAGAAGGTCAGCAGGAGCGTGCAGATGTGGTTCCCGTCGGAATCCGCATCCATGAGCAGGCAGATCTTGTGGTAGCGGAGCTTGGCGGGATCGAAGTCCTTGCCCGTCCCGCAGCCGAGCGCCGAGACGAGGTCGGACAGCTCCTTGTTGGTCAGCACCTTGGCGGTCGAGGCCTGCTCGGTGTTGAGCACCTTCCCGCGCAGCGGGAGGATCGCCTGGAAGGTCCGGTCACGGCCCTGCTTCGCCGACCCGCCGGCCGAATCGCCCTCGACGATGAAGAGCTCGCACTCGCTCGGATCGGTCGAGCTGCAGTCGGCGAGCTTGCCGGGAAGGTTCAAGCGATGCGAGACGGCGCCCTTGCGCTGCACCTGCTCGGCGGCCGCGCGCGATGCGGTGCGGGCGCGGGCGGCCAGCACGACCCGGTTGGCGATCGCGTCGCCGACCGTGCGGTTCGCGTTGAGGGCGTTCTCGAGCGCCGTGCGCACGACGCCGTCGATGGCGGGCGTCACCTCGGCATTGTTGAGACGCTCCTTGGTCTGTCCCTGGAACTGCGGGTTGGGAAGCTTGATCGCGAGCACGGCGACCAGCCCCTCGCGCACGTCCTCGGTGGCGATCGCCAGGCCGCGGGGTACGAGGTTGTGGACGGTCAGGTAGTTCCGGATCGCCTTGGCCAGCCCCGCCCGGAGCCCGTTCTCGTGCGCGCCTCCCGAGCTGGTCGGGATGCTGTTCACGTACGAGAGCACGCGCTCCTCGGTCGCCTCGGTCCAGGCGAGCGCGCAGTCGAGATGGAGGCCGTCCTGCTCCTTGCGGATGGTGAACACCTCGCCCGCGAGCGGCGCCGCGCCCTTCTCGGCGATGATCTTGCTGAGGTAGGCGCGGAGCCCGTCCTCGTAGTGATAGAGCGCCTTCGTCCCCGTCGCCTCGTCGACGAACTCGACCGTGAGACCGCCGTGCAGGTAGGCCTTCGCTTCCAGGAGCTCGGCGATCCGCCTGGGGTCGAAATGGACGTCGGGGAAGATCTTCGCGTCGGGGCGGAAGAAGATCGTCGTTCCCCGGCCGCGCACGGCGCCGACCTTGCGCAGCGGGCTCGCCACCTTGCCGCGCGCGAAGCGCTGCTCCCACTCGCTCCCGTCGCGCCGCACACGCGCCACCAGGCTCTCCGAGAGCGCGGTCACCACCGAGGCGCCGACTCCGTGCAACCCGCCCGAATGGTAGTAGTTCTTCGCCTCGAACTTCCCGCCCGCGTGCAGCGTGGTGAGGATCAGCTCGAGCGCCGGCTTCTTGTACTGCGCATGACGGTCGACCGGGATGCCGCGCCCGTTGTCGGCGACGGTGGCCGAGGCGCCGTCCTTGTGGAGGGTCACCGTGATCCGGTCGGCGTGGCCATTCATCGCCTCGTCGACGGAGTTGTCGACCAGCTCCCAGATGAGATGGTGCAGGCCCGCGGCGTCGATGCCGCCGATGTACATCCCGGGCCGCCGCCGGACGGGCTCCAGCCCCTCGAGGACCAGGATGTCCTTCGCGGTGTAGCTCGACGCCATGCTCTCAGCCCGCCTCGTCGACGCGCTTCAGCGCCGCCACCCCGCCGCGCTTCACGACCTTCTGCCCCTTGCCGGCGCGCCGACCCTCCGGCACGTCGCCGAGCGGGATGCGCCGCTCCACGCCCTCGGGCGTGACGGCCACGAAGGTCGCGTCCTTCGCGAGCGCGAGGGCGCCGACGATCCGGTCACCGTCCTCCTTGCTCGGCCGCATGAGGATGACCCCACGGCCCGGGCCGGCCAGCTCGGCCACCTCGTCGAGCGGGAAGCGCAGCATCTTGCCGCGCCGGGAGGCGACCACGACCACCGAGCCGAGCACGGGCTCGACCGATACGATCTCGTCCCCCTCGCCGACGCGCGCCACGCGCCGCCCGGCGCGCGTCGTCTCGGAGAGATCGGGGGTGGCGCGGAAGCCGTAGCCCTTCGCGGTGGCGACGATCACCGTCTTCTCCGCGAGCCCCGGGAGCGCCGTCTGCGGCCCGTCGCCGCCCTCGCGGACGAGCCGGGCGGCAGCTACCCGCTCGCCGTCCCCGAACTTGAGGAGCGACTGCACCGGCTCGCCGTACCCGGTGGTCGCCGGCACGTCGGCCACGCGCAGGACGTACACGGTGCCGCGCGTGGAGAAGAGCACGAGGCGATCCCGCGTCGTCCCGGCGAGGATCGCGGCGAGCGCATCGCCCTCGCGCAGCCGGGTGGCGCTCGGGTCCTTCACCTCGCGCACGCGCTTGAGCCATCCGTCGCGCGAGAGGACGACGGTGGCCTCCTCGTGCACGATGTAGGCCTCGGGATCGTAGGAGAGATCCTCGCCGGCGGAGAGCGCGGTGCGCCGTGGGTCACCGTACTTCTCGCCCAGCGCGACCAGCTCCTGGCGGATCAGCTTCCAGCGCTCGCGGGGGCGCGCGAGGAGGGCCTCGATCTCCTTCACCCGCCGACGCTTCTCGGCGCGCTCGGTGCGGATCTTCTCGATCTCGAGCCGGGCGAGCTGGTAGAGGCGGATCTCGAGGATCGCATCCGCTTGCACCTGATCCAGCTTGAAGGCGGTCATCAGCTGCCGGGCGGCGTCGGCGCGCGACTCGGCCTTGCGGATGATGCGGATGGCGCGGTCGAGATCGTCGTAGATCTTGGCGAGGGCCTCGAGGATGTGGAGGCGCGCCTCGAGCTGCCGTTTCTCGTGCTCGAGGCGACGGGTCACCACCGTCATGCGGAAGTCGAGGAACTGTCGGCAGAGGTCGCGCAGCGTCACGCGCGCCGGCTGCCCGACCGCCGCGTTGGCGGTCGGCAGGAGGCAGGTGAGGTTGACGTTGAAGTTCGTCTGCAGCGGCGTGTGCTTGTAGAGATAGGCGAGTGCCGTCTCGGGCGACGCGTCGGCCTTCAGCTCGAGGACGATGCGAACGTCGGCGGTCGACTCGTCGCGCACGTCGACCACGTGCGGGAGCTTCCGCGACATGATCACCTGCGCGATCTGCTCGACCAGCTCGGCCTTGTTGACCGTGTAGGGGATCGAGCGGATCACGATCTGGCGCTTGCCGCGCGGCAGGGTCTCGAGCTTGTAGGTGCCGCGGAGCCGGATGGGGCCCTGCCCGCTCTCGTAGATCTGGCGCAGCTCCCGCTTCGAGTTCAGCATCTCGCCGCCGGTCGGGAAGTCGGGGCCCTTCACGTGCTTCAGGAGGCCCTTCACGTCGAGGTCCGGCTCGTCGATCATCGCCGTCAGGGCCGCGACGATCTCGCGCAGGTTGTGGGGCGGGATGTTGGTTGCCATCCCGACGGCGATGCCGGTCGAGCCGTTCATCAGGAGCTGGGGGATGGCGGTCGGGAGCACGGTCGGCTCCTCGAGCGTCGCGTCGTAGTTGGCGCGGAGCGTCACCGTCCCCGCGCCGAGGTCCTCCAGCATCTCCTCGGCGAGCGGCGTCAGCCGGGCCTCGGTGTAGCGCATGGCCGCCGCACCGTCGCCATCGAGCGAGCCGAAGTTCCCCTCCCCGTGGACGAGCGGGTAGCGGAGCGCGAAGGGCTGCGCCATGCGCACCATCGCCTCGTAGGCCGCCTGATCGCCGTGCGGGTGGTACTTGCCGAGAACCTCGCCGACCACCGCGGCCGACTTTCGCGGCCGCGCCCCCGCCGTCAGGCGGAGATTTTGGTACATCGCGTAAAGGATGCGCCGCTGCACCGGCTTCAGGCCGTCGCGTACGTCGGGCAAGGCGCGCGAGGTGATGACGCTCAGCGCGTAGCTGAGGTAACGCTCCTCCGCGGCTTCGCTGAGATCGGCTTCGAGCGGCAACGCGGCTGGACCCATCGTCCTCCCCACCCCCCAACTGCCGCCGGCATCTTAGCAGCCCGGCCGGGGAAGGCGAGCGGGCTCCGACTCGCGCGCACGGACTCGGTGCCTCCGCACAGATTTGCAAGGGTCGGGGTGCGGAGCGAGGCCGATCCTGCAGCACTTCGCGGTCACCCGATGGCATCCTCCTTGCTCCCCCGCGTCCCGTGCAGACGGGAATGGGCCCATGGTGATCCGACTTCTCCTCGCCACCGATGATCTGATCGGCCGCGAGACGACCGTGTCCACGAGCATCGAGGTGAACACGGCCGACCCGCGCTGGCCTGCATGGTTCGTGGAGGCGGTCACCTTCCAGGCCCAAGAGAGCGCCCGGCGCCTGCGCGATGATCTGCTCGCGCAGCAGACGATGCAGGACGGTACCCCTGGTGGCGACGACGCGGATGGCCACGTCGCGTCATTGGCGGCCATCGTTCCTGCGGCCTGGGTCGGGCGCTAGCCCGGCGCCTGGCCGCACCGGGTCTGCAGGCCCGGTGCGGCCTACGAGGCCGGCGCGGACGCGGGGGCCATTTACGCCGCCCGATGACGGCGGGGGTTCCGCACGTTCTCGAGTTGCCACTTCGCCATGGTGATCACGTCCGGAAGACTCTCGCCCAGCTTCCGGACCACCGACGGCTCGAATCCCGAGTGCATCTTGCAGTTGTGGCAGCGGGGATCCTTGCGGCTCTCCCAGTAGTCCCAGTCGACCCCGCCGAAGAAGTCCTTCCACGAGCCGTAGTACTGCCCCTCGATGAGGTAGCAGGGCCCCTTCCATCCCTTCGGCGTGTAGGTGGGATTCCCCCACGGCGTGCAGGGGTAATCGCGCAGCCCGGCGGCGAACTGGAGGAAGAGCGGCGTCGAGGAGATCTTCCGGTAGCGCCGGGAGAGCTCGAGGATGCGCTTGAACTTCTGATGGATCTCCTCGCGGAAGAGGAAGTGCTGGTCGCCCGGGATGGCCTCGTAGTGATAGCCGGGGGAGAGGAGGATGCCGTCGACGTCGAGCTCGGTGAGGAGGGCGCACATGGCCTCGATCTCGTCGACCTGCGTCTCCCGGTACACCGTGGTGTTCGTGCAGACGTAGTACCCGAGCCGCTTGCCCTCGCGGATCATCTCGATCGCCTTGTCGAACACGCCGGCCCGATCGACGACGTAGTCGTGGGTCTGGCGCATGCCGTCCAGGTGCACGTTGATCGACAGGCGCCGGTGCGGCTGCGCCTTGCGGTAGAAGCGGTCGAGGAGAATCGCGTTGGTACACATGATGACGTGCTTCTTCCGCGCGATGAGCCCGTCGATGAGCTCGACGATCTCGGGATAGACGGTCGGCTCGCCGCCGCACACGGAGACCACCGGCGCGCCGCACTCGTCGGCCGCCTGGAAGCACTGCGCGACCGACAGCCGGTCCTTCAGATCACCGGTATACCGCTCGGGTGAGCACCCGAGGCAGGCGAGGTTGCAGGTGTGGAGCGGCTCGAGCATGAGCACGACCGGCACGCGCTTGTTGCCGGCCCACCAGTTCTTCAGCTGCCACCGCATCATGTCGGTCGCGATGTGAAGCGGAAATCGCATCGGTCCTCCTCCTCTCGTTCAGCTCACCGCCGTCCGCCTTTTGACGCTCGGCACCCCGAGCGCATGCGAACCGCCTTCACCGAAGAGCGCGGCCAGCAGGGCACGGAGCTGCCGCTCGGCGAGGCGCTGCTGCCGTGCCAGCCCGGCGCAGGTCGGCCAGAGCCACGGGCGCGGTGCCAGGCGTGCGATCGCGCGCGCGGGTCGGAGCCGGCCCGACTCCTCGTCGACGATGCCGCCGCCCCGCAGGAGCGCCGCGGGCACCGCCTGTCCAGCGACGTCGAGCACCACGCGGATGCCGACGAACGGGATGCCCCGTTCGCGCGCGACGGCCGCCACGGCGCCGCTCTCCATCTCCACCACGAGCGCTCCCGCCCGGGCGGCGGCGCGTTTGGCCGCCGGCGAGTCGAGGACGGTCGCGCTCGAGGCGATCCCTCCGGTGTGGAGCGCGAACCCTCGCTCCCTGGCCCAGGCGACCAGCTGGCCCGTCTCAGCAGCCAGGTTGCCGAGCGGCGATCCCTGTCCGTCAATCGGCAGGACACGGTCCGCGACGACCAGGTCACCGGGCGCGAGCGACGGCACGAGCGCACCCGCGCAACCGGTCATGAGATACATCCCTGCCCGCGGCGCGGCTTCGGCCGCGTTCCGCGCCCGTCCCGGACCGATGCCCGTCTGCACGACGAAGCACGAGGCGCCCTCGGCCGTGGCACCGCGCCAGGCACCCCGTCCCGCCGGCACGACCGAGCGGAGCATCTCGGTGACGGCCCGCCGCTCGAAGTCGAGCGCCGCGAACACCGCGAGATCAATCATGAAAGCGCGCTGACCGTTACCCTAAACCGATCGGTCAGGCAATCGCTCGCCCGCGGGAGGTCCGTGCGGGGAGGGCGGGCACCGGCTCCGCTCCAGGTCCTCGCGCCACGCGCGCCCCGTATTTGCAGCGTAACCCCCGCATCTGCAGGCGCGCGCGGGCGCTGCGGGTCGCTGCTCCGGTGCCCGCCCTCCCCGCACGGACCTCCCGGGTCTCACGCGGCGCGGGGAAACGGAAGAGAAGGCTGTCAGGCGACCTGGCTGGGGACGGCCTGGATGCGACGCTGGCGCTCGGGACGCACGGAGGTGCGGACTTCGGGATGCTCTACGCCGGCGGCCATACGGAGTTCCTCTAGGCCGGTCTGCAGGAGGTCGCCGAACTGCTCGCAGTCGGGGACCAGGGCGGCGTCGGCGGTGATGCCGATCGTCAGCGTGTCGGCGTAGCTGAGGATGGCGAAGGCCAGGCCGACGCCTTGGGCCAGCGGCACGAGCGGTACGAGCGTGTCGAGGCGCTTTCCCTGGACGTAGATCGAGATGGGCGGACCCGGGACGTTGGTGCAGATGGTGTTGATGGGCGCCGCCGCCATCTGGAGCTGGGCCACGAC
>DATILR010000357.1:0-4547 GCA_035476275.1 Binatus sp. (SeqCode)
GACGACGGCGTGGTCTCGCCGGGAGGGGTCGGTTACGACATCAACTGCGGCGTCCGCCTGGTGCGGACGCGGCTCTTCTTCGAGGACGTCAAGCACCGGATCGGCGATCTCGTGCGGGCGCTCTTCGCCGCGATCCCCTGCGGTGTCGGCGCCAAGGGGGCGATCGCCAAGCTCTCGGCGAAGGACGTCGGCCGGGTGCTCGAGCGCGGCGCCCGCTGGGCGATCGACGAAGGCTATGGCGAGCCGGGTGATCTCGAGCGGACCGAGGAGAAAGGCCGGCTCGCCGGCGCCGATCCGGCATTGGTCAGCGACCTCGCGATCGAGCGCGGCGCGGCGCAGCTCGGCACCCTCGGGTCGGGGAATCACTTCCTCGAGATCGACGTGGTGGGAGAGATCCACCGGCCGGAGGTCGCCGCTCGCTTCGGCCTCGAGCCCGGAAGCGTCGTCTTCCTCGTTCACTCCGGATCGCGCGGGCTCGGCTATCAGGTCTGCGACGACGCGCTCGAGACCATGGGCCGGGCGATGGACCGCTACTCGATCCGCGTTCCGGATCGCCAGCTCGCCTGCGCGCCGATCGATTCCGCCGAGGGCCGAGCGTACCTCGCTGCGATGGCCGCGGCGGCGAACTTCGCCTGGGCGAACCGGCAGGTGATGGCGGGCCTGGCGGAGCAGGCCTTCGCCGCGGCGCTCGGCGTCGGCCCGGCGACGCTGCGCTTCGCGCTCGTGTACGACGTCTGCCACAACGTGGCCAAAATCGAGGAACACGTTGTCGACGGGCGGCGGCGCCGTCTCTGCGTGCATCGCAAGGGCGCGACGCGCGCCTTCGGGCCGGGACATCCGGACCTTCCGCCGCACCTCCGCCCGCTCGGCCAGCCCGTCATCATCCCCGGCGACATGGGTCGCTACTCGTTCCTCCTCCTCGGCACGGCGGGCGCGATGGAACAGACGTTCGGCACCACCTGTCACGGCGCGGGACGGGTCATGAGTCGGGCGCAGGCGAAGAAGGTAGGACGCGGCCTCGACCTCGTGCGCGACCTCGCCGGGCGCGGTGTGACGGTACGTGCGCAGTCGCTCCGTGGGCTCGCGGAGGAGATGCCGTGGGCTTACAAGGACGTCGCCGACGTGGTGGACGTCGTCGACCGGGCCGGCATCGCGCGCCGGATCGCGCGGCTGAAGCCGCTGGTCGTCGTGAAGGGCTGAGAGACAGCGCATTTTCGCTCCCTCGCGTTCACCTCTCTTTGGGGCCCGATCTCACCACCCTTGGGGATTTTCGGGACATCGCGAAGCGCGGAAGCTCACGTTGCCCGTCGCGCTCCGACAATGAGTCGGGGCGGCACCGAGCAAGGAGGGACCCGCTATGCGAAAGATCGTTGTGGGGGTTCTCGGGCTCGCGTTCCTGTTCACCACCACGGGGTCGAGTCTCGCCATGTGCGCCCCGAGCGGAGCCGACGCCGGGGGCATCGCCGACGCACAGGCTAACATCGCAGCGAACTGCAACTGCGCTGGGGCCACCAACCACGGGGCGTACGTCAGCTGCGCGGCGGGCCAGGCGCAGGGGACGTCGACCCTCAACCCGAGCTGCCGCGGCAAGGTCGTGAGCTGTGCGGCGCGGTCGACCTGCGGCAAGCCGGGCTTCGTGCTGTGCTGCAAGACGAGTGCGGCGGGGACGACCAAGTGCTCGCCCAAGTCGGGCTGCGCCGTGTGCCAGGCACCCGACGGTGGCTCCGCGTGCTGCAGCGATCCGGCCGCTGGTGGACAGACGAGCTGCTGCGGGCCGTCTGGCGTCTCCAAGACCGGCGCCTGCAGCGACGCGTCGTGCATCCAGTAAGGCGCACGCCGTCGGCCGGGAAGGCCGCGCTCCTGATCGCCGCCCTCGCTGCTCCGATCGTCGTGGTCGGTTGCCAGCGGGGCGGCGATGCGAGCGTGCGCGCGGGTACGATGCGGCCCGCCGACCTTCGCCAGCTCGTCTTCGGTCGCACGACCGGGGACGACGTCGAGCACCTGTTCGGCGTTCCCGACGAGCGCGCCACCGACGGCGCGCTCACCTATCGCGCGGCGCTCGCGTCGCGCCAGGGGCGGAGCAGGGCCGAGACGTTCACCTTCCGCTTCACGAACGGAGTCCTGAGCCGCATCTGCCGGTCGCGCTCCTAGAGGTCCGACCGTAGCTTGCCTTTCGGCGAGAGGCTGATAGGTACGCCCCCAGCCGAGGAGGCGCAGCATGGCCGAGACCCGCATCGAGCGCGACAGCATGGGGGAGATGACGGTCCCCGCCGCCGCGTACTATGGCGCGCAGACGGCGCGTGCGGTCGAGAATTTCCCGATCTCGGGTCTCCGTTTCTCGCGGAGCTTCATCCACGCGCTGGGCACGATCAAGGCGGCGTGCGCCCGGGTGAACGCCGACCTCGGCCTGCTCGGCGCGCGCGAGGCCGAGGTGATCATCCGTGCCGCCACGGAGGTGGCCGAGGGCCGGCTCGACGGCGAGTTCGTCGTCGACGTCTTCCAGACCGGGTCGGGGACGTCGACCAACATGAACGCCAACGAGGTGATCGCCAACCGCGCCCTCGAGCTGCTGGGTGAGGCGCGCGGACAGCGGAGCCGCATCCATCCCAACGATCACGTCAACATGGGGCAGAGCACGAACGACGTCTTCCCGACCGCCATCCACGTGGCGGCCTACGGCGAGATCGTGCACGCGCTCCTTCCTGCCCTCGAGGAGCTCGCCGCCGCCTTCGAGGATCGCGTGGCGGCGTTCGCCGACGTCGTCAAGGCGGGGCGCACGCACCTCCAGGATGCGGTGCCGATGACGCTCGGGCAGGAGTTCGGCGGCTACGCGAGCGTCGTCCGGCACGGGATCGCGCGCGTGCGGGCGACGCTCCTCCATCTGGCGGAGCTGCCAATCGGCGGCACCGCGCTCGGGACGGGTATCAACGCCCCGCCCGGCTTCGGGGAACGGGTGACCGCCGAGCTCGCGCGGCGGACGGGGCTGCCCTTCGTCTGCGCCCCGAATCTCTTCGAGGCGATGCAGAACCGCGACGCGGCGGTGGAGACGTCGGGAGCGCTCCGCGCCCTCGCGGTCGGCCTGATGAAGATCGCCAACGATCTCCGGCTCCTCGCCTCCGGGCCCCGCACGGGCCTGAACGAGATCGAGCTTCCCGCCACGCAACCCGGCTCCAGCATCATGCCCGGCAAGGTGAACCCGGTCATGGCCGAGGCAGTCAACCAGGTGGCGGCGCTCGTGATCGGGCACGACACGACCATCGCCCTCGCCGGCATGAACGGCAACCTCGACTTCAACGCGATGATGCCGGTGATCGCGCACGCCCTCCTCGAATCGATCACGATCATGGCGGCTGCGGCGCGGGTCTTCGCCAGGAAGTGCGTGCGAGGCATCCGGGCGAACGTCGAGCGCTGTCGCCAGTACGCGGAGCTCACGGGCCAGCTCGTCACGGCCATTGCGCCGGTGGTCGGCTACGACCGTGCCGCGGAGATCTACAAGAAGGCGGTGGCCCGCGATCTCCCCATCCGGCAGATCCTCACCGAGGACGGTGTCCTCCCGAAGGCCGAGGTCGACCGCCTCCTCGACCTGCAGGCGCTCGCGCGCGGTGGCCGGGCGGGGTCGCGATGACGCGGGCGATCGTCGTCCTGCTGGCGCTCGCCACCCAGGGGTGCATCGTCCCGATCGGGAGCTTCTCCCTGCTCGGGGGACGGCGTCCGCTCGAGGAGACGACGGTCGAGGGGAAGGGCCGGGCGAAGGTGTTGCTGATCGACATCTCGAACGTCATCACCGACGCGCCGAGCCGGCACGCCTTCGGGCTGGTCGAGGAGGAGAGCACGATCGGCCGGGTCGAGTCGGAGCTGAAGCGGGCCGACGACGATAGCCGCATCAAGGCGATCGTGCTGCGCATCAACAGCCCCGGCGGTGGCGTGACGGCCAGCGACATCCTCTACGACGACCTCGTGCGCTTCAAGCGGAAGCACGATATCCCGGTAGTGGCTGCACTCGGGGACCTGGCCGCCTCGGGAGGCTACTACGTCGCCTGTTCCGCCGACCGAATCGTGGCCCATCCGACCACTGTGACCGGCTCGATCGGCGTCATCATGATGAACCTGAACCTGGAAGGGCTGCTCGCCAAGGTCGGCGTGCGGAACGAGACCTTCAAGGCGGGGGAGCACAAGGACCTGCTGTCGCCCTTCCGGGGCGCCACGCCCGAGGAGCGACGCATCGTGCAGACGATCCTCGACGACCTCCACGCTCGCTTCATCGCCGTGGTGCGCGAGAGCCGCCCGCGGCTCGAGACGAGCCGTCTCAAGGAGCTGACCGACGGGCGCATCTTCGATGCCTCGCAGGCCCTCGACGCCGGCCTGGTCGACGAGATCGGCGACCTGCACGACGCCATCGGCGCCGCCGAGGACGCAGCAGGTGTCAGCGAAGCGCGCGTCGTCATGTACCACCGGCCCGACGAGACGCGCGAGAACATCTACTCCTCGGCCTTCGGCTCTCCCGCGCAGCTGAACGTGCTGCCGATCGACCTCGGCGCGCTCGCCGG
>DATILR010000358.1:0-2123 GCA_035476275.1 Binatus sp. (SeqCode)
GCCACGCTACCTCGAGAACCAGCTCGCCCGGAGCCTGCGCAACCTCGGGGTCGCCACCGTCGACGTCTACTACGTGCACAACCCGGAGACGCAGCTGACGGCGGTCTCGCGCGCCGAGTTTCTCACCCGCATTCGCGCGGCCTTCGAGTGCCTCGAGCGGGAGGTCGCGCTCGGGCGCATCGGTCGCTACGGGGTCGCCACCTGGAACGGCTTCCGCAAGCCGTCCGGGGCGCGCGATCACCTCTCCCTCGAGGAGCTGGTGCGGGCTGCCGAGGCCGCCGCGGGCGGCCCCGGTCATCACTTCAAGGTGATCCAGCTACCCTACAACCTCGCCATGCCGGAAGCGCATGCAGCGGCGACCCAGCGCGTCGAAGGCGAGGCGATGACGACGTTCGAGGCCGCCACGCGCCTGGGCGTCGCGACGGTGGCGAGCGCGTCCATCCTCCAGGGGCAGCTCGCGCAGCGCCTTCCACCGCAGGTCGCGGACGCCCTCCCCGGCCTCGAGACGGCGGCCCAGCGCGCTCTCCAGTTCGTACGTTCGACGTCCGGCGTGACGGCTGCCCTCGTGGGGATGGCATGCCCTCCCCACGTCGAGGAGAACCTCCACGTCGCGCGGACCGTCCCTTCCCCTGCCGGGGTGGACTCGCTCTTCGAGCGACGCTAGGACTGCCGCGTGGCGATCCGCATCACGCGCGTGTACACGCGGCGCGGCGACCGTGGGGAGACCGATCTGGTCGGCGGCGCGCGGGCGCGCAAGGACAGCCCGCGCCTCGAGGCCTACGGAACGGTCGACGAGCTGAACGCGACCCTGGGCGCGGCGCGCGCCCTGAACGCGACCGAGCTCGACCGGGTGCCGGCGTGCCGCGAGCTCGACGAGATGCTGCGCGGGCTCCAGAACGAGCTCTTCGACCTGGGTGGCGAGCTCGCCACGCCCGCCGAGACCTTCCGTCCGGGCATGTTTCGCGTCGGCGAGGCGGAGGTGAAAGCCCTCGAGCGCTGCATCGACCGCTGCCAGAAGGACCTCGAGCCGCTGCGCTCGTTCGTCCTCCCGGGTGGCGGGCGGGTGAGCGCGGCGCTCCATCTTGCCCGCACCGTGTGCCGGAGGGCGGAGCGCGACGTGCTCCGGTTGATGGCCGTCGAAGACGTCGGCGAGTGGCCGCTCGCCTACCTGAACCGCCTCTCCGATCTCCTCTTCGTCCTCTCCCGCTGGATCGGTCATCATCTGGGCGAGAAGGAGTTCCTCTGGGAGCGACCGCTCAAGCGCGAAGCCGAGGAGCGCGCTCACCGCGATCGCGGGGCCCGACGGAGCGACTGATGAAGCAGCCGATCTACTTCAAGCAGCTCGCGCTCGGGCCGATGCAGAACTACGTCTATCTGCTCGGGGACCCGACCACCCACGAGGCCGCGGTCGTCGACGCCGCCTGGGACGTCGACGCGCTCGTCCGCACCGCCGAGGCCGACGGCTATCGCATCACCACCGATCTGGTCACGCACTTCCACCCCGACCACCTAGGCGGCGATCTCATGGGGCACCAGATCCGCGGCGCTGCCGAGCTGGTCGCGAAGGTGCCTGCCAAGGTGGTCGTCCACAAGGCGGAGCTGCCGTTCGTGCATCGCCTGACCGGGCTCTCCGCCTCCGACCTCGTCCCCGTCGAGGGCGGCGACGACCTGAAGATCGGGAACCTCAAGGTGAAGCTGCTCCACACCCCCGGTCACACGCCGGGCTCGCAGTGTTTCCTGGTCGGCAATGCGCTCGTCTCGGGCGACACGCTCTTCATCGGCTCCTGTGGCCGCGTCGATCTTCCCGGCTCGAACCCGGAGGACATGTACCGGAGCCTCACGCAGGTCCTCGCCGCCCTGCCCGACGAGACCATTCTCTACCCCGGGCACAACTACGCCGACCGTCCGCGCTCGACGATCGGCGACGAGAAGCGCACCAACATGACGATGCGCTTCACCAACCTGCAGCAGTTCCTGTTGATGATGGGAGGCTCATGAAAGCCCTGCACGCGCTCGGCGACACCCCACCTCTCGGTCAGGTCCCGGATCGCATGCTGGCGCAGGTGATCCGCGCCGACCGCTTCGGCCAGCCCACCAAGGCCTTCCAGGTCGAGGAGATCGAG
>DATILR010000359.1:0-6527 GCA_035476275.1 Binatus sp. (SeqCode)
TCACGGGGGCCGGATCCTGAAGCGCCTCGGCGATGGGCTCATGGCAACCTTCCCGTCCTCTGCCGACGCGCTGTCCGCGGCGCTGGTCATGCAGCACGTCGCCACGCGCCGTGGAGGCCTGCAGCTCCGGATCGGCGTGCACACGGGCGTCGCACGCTGGCGGGAGGGGGACCTCGTCGGCCACGATGTCAACCTCGCGTCCCGTATCGCGGACCGGGCAACGGGAGGGCAGATCCTCGTGAGTGAGCCGGTCCGGGCGGCGGCGAAGGGCGTCCCGGCCCGGTTCCGGAGAGCACGCCCGCTCGCCGTACCCGGTCGCGAGCCGACGGTCCTCTTCCGCGTCGAGCGCTGACACCCGCTCAGCGCTGGATGCCGAGCTTCTCCCGCTGGCGCGCCCGGGCCGCGCGGCTCTCGGGTGCGCTCCACACGGCCATCGCGGCCGCTGCCTCCGCGGGCGTCTCGGCGTCGATCCTGGCGAGCGGATCGGCGACGAGTGCCGCCTTGGCGTGGGCGTACGCCTCGCGCGGGAAGGCCCCGAGGCGAGTCGCCCGTCGCAGCACGGTCTCCTCGAAGCGCTCGGCGGGCAGGAGCTCGTCGACGATGCCGAGCCGGACGGCCTGGCTGGCGGGGTAGAGCGCGGCCCCCAGGATGAGCTCGTTCGCCCGGGCGTGCGCGAGGCGCAGGCGGACGATCTCGAGCGCCGTCCGCGGGAAGGCGGCGCCCACGGCCACCTCGTTCAGACCGACGCGGTAGTCACCCTCGAGCCCCAGTCGGTAGTCACAGGCGAGCACGAGCACCAGACCGCCCGCGATGGCGTGCCCCCGCACCATCGCCAGGGTCGGTTTGGGAAGGGCGAGCAGCGCGCGATGCGCATCGCGGTAGAGCGTGTGGACCTGTCGCGACGCCGCGTCGTCGCGGCGAGCAGCGCGGAAGTCGAAGCCTCCGCTGAAGAAGGCCCCCGCGCCGGTCAGCACGACGGCACGGACCGCATCGTCCGTCGACGCCGCGGTGAGAGCGGCCGCGAGATCGGCGAGCAGCGTCTCGTCGATCGCGTTGGCGGGTGGCCGGTCGAGTGTGAGGACGCGGACGCCGCCCTCGTGGTCCTGATGCCGAACGGTCGTCATCTCCGCTGCGGCTTAGCATGGTCCGGGTGCCGGCCGAAGTGTGACGCTCGCGCCCCCCACGCGTCGCGCGAGGCACCGATCCGGGGCGGACCGGTACTGCGCCGTTGACGCCCAAGGGGACCGCATTGTAAACCCCAGCACCCTGGAGCACTTCCCCCCACCCGCGCGCGTCGCCCTGTTGCTCGGCATCCTGCTCCTGAGCGGCTGCGGCACCGAGCAGATCGATCCTCCCTTCTACCGCGCGTATCGCGACCAGTACGCCATCACGGCAGAGGAGCTGAAGACGCTTCAGTTCTACATCTCCGGGGACGTGCTGGCCCACGAGGTGGACCCATCTGGCGGCGTCACGCCGGAGCAGGTGGTGATCGTCAAGAAAGGAACGCCGGGGCTCGTGCGCGAGGTGGGCCCCAACTGGCTGCGGGTGGCATTCACGGAGGGGGGCGAGGGTGTCCTCTTCCGGCTGCGCAGCGAGCGCCCGACCGCCGTCTACGCACTGGCCACCCGCACCGCGGATGGCTCGATCGCGCTCGTGAGCGAGCTCCGCGATCCCGTCCTGATCCAGGGAGATCGTCGCTACAGGCTCATCCAGGGCGCCGACGTGTATCTCATCGTCAGCGCCAAGAATCTCGGCCAGCTGATCGAGAGCCGGCCGCACGTGACGGGCCTCGAAGGCAAGAAGTAGACTGCCCGCTCAGTACGGGGCCATCGGCCTCGAGCACCGTACGGCCGGCAGGTGACTACGCGGGCTCGACCGAGATCGGCGTGCCGTTGAGGATTGCGTTGCCCGAGAGCGGGTCGAGCGACTGCTCGTCTGCCAGGAGATTGCAGTTGACGCCGGCGTGCGCCGCCGCGACCGCCATCCGCGTCCCCGGCGCGTCATGCCCCCAGCCATGCGGCACGCTCGCCACCCCGCGCATGATGGCCGGGGTGACCTCGACCGGCACCTCGATCGTCCCCGCCCGCGAGCGCACGCGGGCCGGCGCCCCGTCGACGAGTCCGAGCGCCGCCGCATCGTCGGGGTGTACCTGCATCGTGCAGCGCTCGCGCCCGCGGACCAGGTTCTCGACGTTGTGCATCCACGAATTGTTCGAGCGGAGGTCGCGCCGGCCGACGAGGACCAGGCCGTTCGGCTTCCGTTCCAGCGCGGCGCGGAGGCGCGGGACGTCGGCGACGATCGGCTCGGGGGCGAGCTCGACGGCGCCCGACGGCGTCCGCAGCACCTCGGGGATGCGCGGCTCGAGCGGGCCGAGATCGACCCCGTGCGGATGCGCCTCGAGCACGGCGAGAGAGAGGCCGTCCGGCCGGGCCCCGAAGCCGTCGCCGTAAGGCCCCGTCCGGAGCATCAGGTCGAGGAGCCGGTCGGGCCCGCGCCGGGGCGCGAGCGCGGCCATGATCTCGTCCGGATCGCGCCCTGCGAGCGCCGGGGCGCCGAGCGCAGCGTCGACCTGCTGGCGCGCGACGAAGTCGTCGAGCGCCGCGGTGTCGGCCGCCGGGCCCTGGCCGAGCACGATGCCGGCGAGCCGGAGGACCACCTCCCAGTCGGTCGGCCGATCGGCCGGCGGGGCGAAGACCGGCGGTGACCAGCGGGCGAAGTTCCGGATGGCGAGCTGCCAGAGCGCGAGGTCGTAGTGTGACTGCTCGAGCGGCGAGAGGCCCGGGAGGATGACGTGGGCATGCCGGGTGGTCTCGTTCAGGTAGATGTCGAGGCTCACCATGAACTCGAGCCCGGCGAGCGCGCGCGCCAGGCGGTCGCCGTTCGGCGTGCTGAGGACCGGATTGCCGGCGATGGTGATGAGCGCGCGGATCTGGCCCTCGCCCGGTGTCTCGATCTCCTCGGCGAGGCACGCGCACGGAAGCTCACCCATGACCTCCGGGAAGCCGCGCACGCGGCTCGTCCGACGTCCGGTGCGGAACCCCCTTCCGCGCCCGGGCGTGCCGTGGGTGTTGGCCGCGCCGGCGGCTGCACGCGTGAACATCGCGCCGCCCGGGCGATCGAGATTGCCGGTGAGCGCGTTGACCACGTCGACGAGCCAGCTGGCGAGCGTCCCGAACTCCTGCTGGCAGGTGCCGACGCGGCCGTAGACAGCCGCCGACTCCGCCGCCGCGAGCTCGCACGCGAGACGCCGGATGACGTCCGCGGACACGCCCGTCACCGGGGCGACCGCCTCGGGCGTGAAGGGGCGTGCAAGCTCGGCCACGCGGTCGACGCCGTGCAGGTACTCGGCCAGGCGGCCCGGGCAGACGAGTCCCTCGGCGAACAGCGTCTGCACGATCGCGAAGAGAAGGAGCGCGTCGGTGCCGGGCCGGATGAAGTGGTGCGCATCGGCGTCCTCGGCGGTCCGTGACCGGCGCGGATCGACCACCACGACCTTGCCGCCGCGCGCCCGGATGGCGCGCAGCCGCTCGCGGATGTCGGGCGCCGTCATCAGGCTGCCGTTCGAGACCACGGGATCGGCCCCCAGGATCAGCAGGTACTGCGTCCGGTCGACGTCCGGCACCGGGATCGAGAGGGGCAATCCGAACATGAAACCAGCCGAGATGTGCTTCGGCATCTGGTCGACGGTGCTCGCCGAGAAGATACTGCGCGTGCCGAGCACGCGGAGCAGCGCCCGCGGGTAGAGGGTGAGGGCGAGCGTGTGCACGGAGGGGTTGCCGAGGTAGACGGCGACCGCGTCCTTGCCGTGTGTCGCCCGCAGCGCGGGCAGACGGCGGTCGATCTCGGCGAAGGCGTCGTCCCAGCCGACCTCCTGCCAGGTGGTGCCGCGGCGGATCATCGGGCGCCGGAGGCGATCGGGATCGCTGTCGAGGTGCTTGAGCGCCGGACCCTTCGGGCAGATGTACCCTCGGCTGAACGGATCCCGGTCGTCGCCGCGGATCGAGGTGATCGTGCGGCCGCGCGTCTCGATCTCGAGCCCGCAGGTGGCTTCGCAGAGCGGGCAGGTCCGGTAGTGGGTCGTGGTCTCCATCGGCTCGCTCTACTGCCGCGCGCGGGTTAGCGCAACGCATCGGGGGGGCTCAGTGCAGCTCGAAGGTCACCTTCTCGCTCCGGAAGGGGGAGCACTGCCTGGCCGCGCGCCACGCGCGCCCAGAAGGTGATTGCACCTGCGGCGATGCATGGAAGACGGACGCGCCGCATGCGGATCAGCGCTGCGTGGCTAGTGGTCCTTGGCTGCGCGCTGCTTCCTGATCCGTTCCGCGAGCTCCTCCCGCATCTGCTCTTTCCCGGCGAGGAATTTCTCGAACTGCTCGGGGGACAGAACGTGCTTCAGCTCCGCCTCCTTCTCCTGCTCGATGTCCTTCGCCTGGCGCATCTTCACGAGCGGGCCCTCCGACCCCTTGATGACCGGCTCCATCTTCTCCGCATACTTCTGGTTGAGCGCGGCCACCTTGCTCGCCTGCTCCTCCGTGAGACCAAGGTGCGACTTCATCATCGCGGTCTGCGCCTTCGCGCGCTCCCCGGGGGTCGTGTCCTTGAGCTTGTCGAGCTGCGCCGAAGCGCCGGCGGCGACGAGCAGGACGGCGACGGTCAGGGCCCGTGCGGTCGTGGCATGTCTCATAGTTCCCTCCGGGGCCGGGCTCATAGCCTCTTCCGCTCGGCGCGTCGAGGACGACCCCGTGACACGCGCCGCCCGGCGCGGCCTCAATTCACGCCGTAGCCGCGGCCGGACAGGCAGGCCTTGTAGGCGCCGTCGTACTTGGTGAGCTGCGCCTCGCGGTCCTGGTGCGTCTGCATGTTCGCTTCGTGCTCCTGCTGCATGGCGCGCCGGGCGCGGATGGCGGCAAAGACACCCCCCATCGCCGCGCCGCGTCCCGCCATCTCCCCAGGGTCGCCCCCGACGCTTCCGCGGAGCGCGCCGAGCCCGGCCCCGCGGGCCGCCCCCTTGAGGAGCCCGCCGTGGCTCGACGCCTGGCTCTCGGGGGTCTCCTCCGCCAGCTTCGCCGGATCGACGCCCGTCTGCTTGACGGCCCAGTCGTGACATTCCTGCTGATCGCGCGCCTGCTGCTTCTCGCTCTGACCTTTCGCCGGATACACGTAGACGTCCTGGGCTGCCCGACCGCGGCTGCCCGAGCCGGCAATGAGGACGGTCACCAAGACGATGATGGTCTGCCGCATCGATACGCTCCTCTGCTCTGCTGCCCCGTCTCGTCCGGCTATATCCCCTCGCCGGGCGGATCACTAGGTGTCGGTCCGGCCGGGAATGCGTTGACATGCTCCTCGCGCCCACGGGATAAGCGGCCACGCGTGACCCTGCTCGACGTCCTCGCCCGTCACCTCGCGTCCCGTCGCGACCAGGCGTTCATCCTGCATGCCGGCTCCCGCGTCACCTACGGTGAGTTCGACCGGCTGACCAACCGCGCGGCGCACGTCCTCCGCGGGCTCGGCGTCGAGGCGGGCGATCGCGTGACGCTGGCGCTCGGCAACTCGATCCCCTGGGTTGCGGCCGCGTTCGGGGCGCTCAAGATCGGCGCCATCGTCCATCCGGTGAATCCGGCGCTGGGAGCGAGCGAGCTCCGCTTCATCGTCGGTCACGCCGATCCGCGCGTCATCGTGACGGACGCGGGCGGCGCGGGCGCGATGCGCGCGGTGCGCGACGCCGTCCCGGCAGCCCGCATCGTCGCCTTCGGGGAGGTCGCCGACACGCTGGCGCTGGAGCCATTGCTCGAGCGTGCCGACGACACCGTACCGGCGGCCATCCCCGGGCCGCGGCATCCGGCGCTCCTCCTCTACACCTCGGGGACGACGGGCAAGCCGAAGGGCGTGCTCACCGCGCACGGCAACACGGGCGTCACCGGCCAGCACTTCATCGACCGGCTCGGCATCACGGCCGACGACACGCTCCTCTTCGTCACGCCGCTCTTCCACGGGAATGCCTGGGGCGCCCTCACGACCGCGCTCCAGGCGGGAGCGACCGCCGCCTTTCCCGCGGCCTTCCGTGCCTCGGAGTTCTGGCCACTCGTGCACGAGACCCGTGCCACCGTCCTCTTCACGCTGGGGACGATCCTCGCCATGCTGCTCGCGCGCGAGCCGTCCCCACTCGAGCAGCAGAGCACGCTCCGGGTGATCCTCGGCCTCGGCAGCGCCCCCATCCGCGACGCGATCATGCGCCGCTTCGGCGTGGCGCAGGTGGCCGAGTGCTTCGGCTCGACCGACGCCGGCGTCGTCACCCTCACGCCGGACGACGCCGCGCCGCGGCCCGGCTCCGCCGGTCCCCCCGTCACGGGCGTCTGCGTGCGCATCGTCGACGACGAGGGCCAGGAGGTTCCCACCCGCGGGGTCGGCGAGATCACGATCGGGTCGCCCTACCGGATGCTCGGCTACTTCCGCGACCCGGAGCAGACGGCGGCCGCCTTCCGCGGCGAGTGGTTCCTCACCGGCGACCTCGGCTACGTGGACGAGGACGG
>DATILR010000360.1:0-2426 GCA_035476275.1 Binatus sp. (SeqCode)
CGATCGGGTCGAGCTCTTCTTCGATTTCATTTCACCCTACTCGTATCTGGCGTGGCCGCGGGTGCGCGCGCTCTGCGCCCGCCGTGGCCTCGACCTGGTGCTCCATCCCGTGCTCTTCGCGGCGCTTCTCGACCACGCCGGCCAGCTCGGACCGGCGGAGATACCGGAAAAACGCGCGTGGCTGGTGCAGGACTGCCTGCGGCTCGCGGCGCTGGAGGGTGTCCCGTTCACGTTCCCGGCGCACCACCCGTTCAATCCGCTGAGCGCGCTCCGCATGGCGTTGCTGAGCGTCGCCGGCGAGGACCAGGACGCCGTGGTGGCTGCGATCTGGGACGCGGGATGGCAAGCGGGAGTGGATCTCGGGTCGCCGGAAGCGCTGCTCGCCGCGCTCGACGCCCGGGGACTCGACGGCCGTGGCCTCCTCGCGCGAGCCAGCGAGCCGGCCGCCAAGGAAGCCCTCCGGCAGGAAACCGCCGCGGCGATCGCGCGGGGCGTGTTCGGCGTGCCGACCATGATCGCGGGGGACACGCTCTTCTGGGGCAACGACCGCCTCGAACACCTGACGCTGGTCCTCGACGGTCGCGACCCGCTCGATCGGACGCGCGCGGCAGAGCTGCTCGCCCGCACGCCGTCGGCCGTCCGCACCCGCTGAGCCGCGTCCACGGTTCAGCTCGCGCCCGCGGCGCCCGCCCGGATCTCCTGCAGCACGGGCCGGACGTAGTCGAGGAAGCGCGCCGGGTCCTCGCTCATCGGGAAGTGCCCGAGGCCCTCCATCGTGCGGTAGGAGGCGCCGGGGATCTTCGCGGCCAGCTCGCGCGACATCGCCGGCGTCGCGGCCCAGTCGTACTCGCCGGTCAAGAGGTAGACCGCGACCCTGGAGGTGTCGATGTCGCGCGCCGTCGCGCGGAGATCGTGGTCCACGGAGAAATAGTAGAGGTCGCCCTTGAACACGGGCGGCGCGCCCTGGCTGTAGATCCATGCGGTCTCACGCCGGAGCGGCTCCGGGCTCGTGGGTGACATGAGCCCGAACATGACGCTCGCCTTGAAGTCGTTGCTGATGCGGGGATGGTACCAGAGGTCGAGGTAGCCGCCGGGCGTGTAGGCGGCCGCCTCGAGGCCGATCACGGCCCGGAACACGTCGGCGTGATGGAGGGCCAGGTCGACGGCGAGGTGGCCGCCGATCGAGCTGCCCATGAACACCGGCCGCTCGAGGCCGAGCTCGCGGGCGAGCGTCACCGGAACCTGCATCAGGAAGTCCTTCGTCAGGCGGTACTCGTGGCGCCACCATTCGACACCGGTCGGTGGGACCGACTTGCCGTGGTAGGGCAGATCGTAGGCGATCATGCGGAACTGGCCGGCCAGTGCCGGATCCTCCAGAACGTGCCGCCACTGCCGGCCGTCGCCGCCGGCCGTGTGCTGGAGGAGCAGCGGGATGCCCGTGCCGTGCTCCTCGAAGTACACGCGATGCTCGACGCCGTCGATGGTGACGTAGACGTAGCGGCCCGTGGCCCGGTCGAAGCGTGCCATGCTCAGCTCCTGCTCTCCTCGCGGACCAGGTCCACGAGGCGGCGGACGGCGGGGTAGTAGGCGTAGAACGCTTCCGGATCGGCCGCCGTGACCACGAAGTCGGCGCGGAGCACGGCGCCCAGGAGGTCCTGCCAGAGGGGAACCGCGGCCAGCAGTCGCTCCCAGGACTCGGGCGACCCGGCAACGCTGACCGTGCAGTCGGCGCCGGGACCAGAGGGCGCGATCGTGCGGATGACGCCGTCGTCGACCATGAAGCGCACGCTCTCGGGGCCGAGGTCGAAGCGGAGGACGGTCCGCCAGAAGCGCGCGGCGATCCGGAACTCGCCGTCGCCGTTCGCCCGCTCCATCACCCGGGGCCAGGGGATCTGCCTCATGGGGAGGCCTCTAGCCGAGATCCACCTATTGAGCCAAGAACGTTCGTGCTAGGAGCCCGACGTCATGGCCGATCCCGATCTCGCCGCGTTCACGCTCGTCCCCAAGGGCCACGCCTTCGAAGACTTCCACGAGGGTCAGGTCTTCCCGCACCACTGGGGAAGGACCCTGACGGCCGGCGATAACGCGCTCTTCACCACCGCGACCCTCGCCTTCAACCCCCTCTATCTGAACGCCGAGTACGCCCGGGCGCACGGTCATCCCGACGTCGTCGTGAATCCGCTCCTGGTCCTCTGCACGGCAGTGGGTCTCAGCGTCGAGGACCTGAGCGAGGCCGGAGGTCCGTTCCTCGGCCTCGGGAAGGTCGAGTTCCTGCGGCCGGTGCACCCCGGCGATACGCTGAGGGCGCAGAGCACGGTGCTCTCGGCACGCGTCTCTGACAGCCGCCCCGGCTTCGGCATCGTCTCCTGGCGGACGGAAGCGGAGAACCAGCGCGGTGAGCTCGTCCTCCGCTACGAGCGGACGAA
>DATILR010000361.1:0-2689 GCA_035476275.1 Binatus sp. (SeqCode)
CAAGGGCCCAGAAAGCTTCCCAAGCTGGACGTCGCCGGTTCGACCCCGGTCGCCCGCTCTTTTTTCTCTCCGTCGATCCGAACTTGCGTCGCAACCTGCCGATGCTCCTCGGCTGATTTTGAGCTGGTGCCGGTAGTGATGCCGCCGGCAGCCGCCGGCACGCAGAATCCGTTAGGGCACCGGGGGACTCAGTCTCAATTCGATCGGGCTTTGGTCGAGGAGGCGCGCTTGGCCGCTCTCGCCGTCCGCACCGTCGATGCTGTGGGTGCGGCGACGGCCTTGAGCGCGTCCCTCGCCGCTCGAATGTGTGCCGCGAGGTCGTGCGGCTTCTTCTTGCCGACCCAACGCTCGAACCCGACCTTGAAGATGGCGAGGCCAGCCTCGGCAGCCAAACTCGCGGCCGGCTCGGAGACGCCGCGCGCGTGCAGCGCCTCCGTGGCGGCCGCCACGAGCGATGCGAACTTGATGAGCTCCCGCTCTCGCAGCTCTGCATGCCCGACGACGAGCGCGTGCCGAGCGCGGACATGCCTCAAGTCACGGAGGGCCTGCAAGTTGGCTCCGGCGGACTCAAAGGCTTCTGCAACGACATCGAACGGCGCGGCCTCCTTGGGCGCGTTCGCGATCATGTCGACGAGGGTCTTCTCGAGGTCCTTCGAGCCGGAGAAAAGCACCTCACGCTTGTCGGTGAAGTAGCGGAAGAAGGTCCGCTCCGTCAGACCGGCGCGCGCGGCGATCCCCTCCACGGTCGTCCGCCCGTACCCGCGCTCCTGAAAGAGGTCCATCGCGGCCTTCACGAGCCGTCCCCGTGCGTCCGGTTCCCACCGTGCCATCGAGGCAGCTTATCCCATTGCAGTAACTGACATCACCTGGTACGCACGACGTCAGTAACTGACATCAGGAGGTTCCCCATGCGTGTATTCGTCACCGGCGCGTCCGGCCACATCGGTTCCGCCCTCGTTCCAGAGCTGCTTGCTGCGGGGCACGAGGTCGTCGGTCTCGCCCGCTCAAACGCCTCGGCGTCCGCGCTCGCGGCGGCCGGCGCCCACGTCCATCGCGGCGATCTCGACGACCTCGATGGCCTGCGCGAGGCGGCCACCGCCGCGGACGGCGTCATCCACCTGGCGTTCAAGCACGAGCTGTCACTTTCCGGCTCGCCCGACGGATTCGTCACGGCGGCAGCACACGATCTGCGCGCCACCCAGGCGATCGGTGAGGCGCTGGCGGGCTCGGGCAAGCCATTCGTGACCACATCGGGGACCCTCATGCTGGCGGTCGCGGCGCTGGGGCGCACCGGAACCGAGGAGGACGCGCTCGAAGGTGGCCCCCGCATCGAGTCGGAAAACACCGTCATCGCGCTAGCCGGGCGCGGCGTGCGGTCCTCGGTGGTTCGCCTCGCACCCACGGTGCACAGCTCGCTCGACCATCACGGCTTCGTGCCGTCGCTTATCACGATGGCGCGCAAGAACGGATTCGCCGCTTACGTCGGCGACGGGGCCAACCGCTGGCCCGCTCTGCACACGCTCGATTCCGTGCGTCTGTACCGCCTCGCGCTGGAAAAGATGCCGGCTGGTGTGCGGCTTCACGGGGTGGCCGAAGAGGGTATCCCGTTCCGCGAGATTGCCGAGGCCATCGGCCGTGGCCTTGGTCTCCCGGCGAAGAGCATTCCCGCCGAGGAGGCGGGAACGTACCTCGGCTTCTTGGCGAGACTCGCGCAGCTCGACAACCCAACGTCCAGCGTATGGACGCGCGAGCGGCTCGGATGGCAACCGACGCATCCCGGCCTCCTCGCGGACCTCGAAGTTGCGTACTTCAAATCCTGAAGGAGGACCGCCGTGACGACGAGAGGACTCAGTAGAAACCGACAGTCACGTCAAGCCGTGGCCGATCCTGCGATTATGCCCACGGAGCGTAGTCTTCTGGCCCTTCGTCGATCAGTTTCCCAAGCTGAACGTCGCCGGTTCGACCCCGGTCGCCCGCTCTCTATAAGGGCCGTGACTCGTCAGGGCTTTTTCTTTTGGCCCTTCCGAGCGGCGCGGTAGCAGCGGCGATTTCTCAGTCGCGGAAGCGCCGAGAAGACGCGGGCTATGGGCTCGTAGCCGTGAGCCCGTTTCAGAAGTCGGGATTCTGGAGAAGGGCCAGCGCGAAGGAGAATCCCTTGCGCCAGTCCTTACGCCAGGCGGCCATCCCGAGAGACCACACGTGGAGGAGACCGACCACGACAGCGGCGAGCTTCGACGCGGCCATGGCCGACTCACGAGCAGCGTGCCGCCCCGGTGCACGAAGGAGCCGGGAACGGCGATCCCCTTTTCGCACCTTGCCGTCTGGCCTGTAGCAGGTTCCGATACTGGGATCCGCCCCGACACGTCGGCGGAACCGGCGCCTACTCCTGCTCGTAGACCGCGACCATCGGCGGCGAGCCATCATAGCCGTTGTTCGCGATCAGGACGTCGAGCTTGCCGTCGCCGTCGAAATCCCCTGCGGCAACCCCGTGGACGTAGTTCGGAATGGTGATCGGATCGGGAGTCAGGTTCGCGTAGTCGCCCGCGAGACCCGTCGGCGCGAATACGTAGAGGCGACCGCCCTGGGTCCCGACGACATCGTACCCCGGCACGACCGTGAGCGGGAGCGACGTCCCGGGGAGGTTCGCCACGGTCAGGTTGAGGCCTCGGGACAGCGTCTCGGTCTCGTG
>DATILR010000362.1:0-11084 GCA_035476275.1 Binatus sp. (SeqCode)
GCCGCGAGTTGCCGACGCCGGTCGGGATGCGTGACGATCACGAAGTGCCAGCCCTGCGCGTTCGAACCGGTCGGCGCCTGGAACGCGATCTCGATACACTGCGCGAGGAGCTCCGGAGCGACGGCGCGGCTCAGATCGAGACGCCGCCTGACCGTGCGCGTGGTCGTGAGAAGACGATCGACCGTCGCGAGGTCCACGCGTCGCGACTACCACGGCGCGGCGGCGCCCGGCAAGACGCGTGGGGCTCGCCGGCCTCCACGTTCGTCGTCCTCTCCGGACGGTTACGTATCAGCGTGATCGCAGCAACCGCAACGAGGAGTCCGGCGAGCAGCAGGGACGCGCCGGCGTTGATGGACGAGACGACGTACAGGTATCGCATCATCTCGTCTGCCACCGCCCGCAGCCACACGCGCACGTCGTCGGCCCCGGCGGCGAGAACCGTGACGACAACGATGGCGCGGGTGCTCGGCATCGCGGAACTCTCGGCGAAGGAGCAATGCAGGTGCCAACCGGCACGGCCACCGGTGCAGCGCGATGGACGGCGAATGCGAAACGGCCCTTAGCAGGACCGCTCACTCACCCGGCGCGACGCGGCACGTCCTCGAGTGTCACTCGATCTCGTACGTCACCTGCAGGGTCGCAGACACGGTCGCTTCCCCGGGCTCGATCGGGGTCGATACAGCGCGCGCCTCGGCCGCCATCGCCTCGAAGCGGCGCGGCATGACGACCGCCTGCGGCTGGACGCTCGCCGTGAGCACGCGCTTCAGGCGCACGCCGAGCCCGCGGGCCGCGCTCTCCGCCTCCGCGTGGGCGCTCCCCCCGGCCTTCTCGAGCGCCTTTCCGAACTGCTCGTCCCGCTGCGAGAGCGAGAAGCGCAGCGAACCGACGCGGTTCGCGCCGGCTCCGATCGCGCTGTCGATGAAGGCCCCGGCCTTGTCGACCTGTCGGCTCTCGACCTGGACCTCGCTCCGCGCAACGTATCCGGTGATGCGCGGCTCGCGCGACTCGCCCGGACGGGGAGTCTCGTACCTCGGCTCGAGCGCATAGCGGGTCGTCGCGACCGTGTCCTCGGCGGCGACCTGCGCCTTCAACGCCTGCACGACCGCGGTGCTTCGCTTGGCGTTCTCGGCTGCCGCCTCCGCGGCGCGCGCCGCGGTCGTCTCGACCGCGAAGGAGACGAGGACGCGATCCGGAACCGCTCTCACCTCCCCCTCCCCGGTGACCGAGATCGTCCGCTTCGCCTCCACGGGCGGATCCTGCGCATGGAGGACACGGAGCGGGAGGAGCAGGCCGATCAGGCCCACGGGCCAGGCTAGACGCGTCGTCTGCATGGCTCGCCTCCTATGCTGCCGCCGGTCGCGTCGCAATTCAGTGTCACGCGGCTTGCGCGCGGTCGGTCCGGTAGCGGCGCAGGGCCGGCATCCGCATGGCGACGATCGCCACCACCGCCAGGCAGGCGATCCCGCCGCTCACCACCGAGAAGGTCGCGCTGGTGAGCGCGGCCACGAAGCCCGACTCGGCCGCACCGACCTGGTTCGAGGCCGAGATGAAGAGCATGTTCACCCCGCTCACCCGGCCCCGGAGTGCATCGGGGGTGGAGAGCTGGATCGTGGTGCTGCGCAGCACGACGCTCACCTGGTCCGCCATACCGACCGCCGCGTAGGCGAGGACGGAGAGCGGAAACCAGCGCGAGACCCCGAACACGACGGTCGCGAGACCATAGATCGCAACCGTCCCGAGGAGGGCGCGTCCCGAGCGCGTGATGGGGGGCAGCGTCGTGAGAAGGAGCGACATGACGAGCGCCCCCGCCTCGAAGGACGACGACAGCATGCCGTAGCCCTTCGGCCCGACGTGGAGGATCTCGGTGGCATAGATCGGCAGGAGCGCCCCGGCGCCGCCGAAGATGACGGCCAGGAGATCGAGCGTCATGCACCCGAGGACCACCTGGTTGCCCCGCACGAAGGCGAGGCCCTCGCGCACAGCGAGCAGGCCGGGCGTCCGGCGCTCGGCGGGGTGGCCGGACGAGGGCAGGAAGGCGAGCGTGAGAAGCGAGGTCGCCACCAGCGCCGCATCGACCGCATAGACGGCCCCGACGTTCGCTGCGGCGATGACCCAGCCGCAGGCCGCCGGACCGCTGGCGAACGCGAGCGCCTGGTTGGTCGCGGCGATGGTGACGGCTCGCGGAAAGACCTCGCGCGGGACCAGCGTCGGCATGAGCGCCATCCGCGACGGGCTCTCGAAGGCGTTGGCGACGGCGACGAGGAGGATCAGGCCATAGAGAAGCGGGAGCGTCGCGGCCCCGCTCCGCGTCGCGAGGAAGAGGGTGAGCGCGCTCGCCAGCGGGACGACCTGCGCCCACATCATGATCCGCCGGCGGTCGTGGCGGTCGGCCAGCACACCACCCACCAGCGTGAGGGCCAGGGCCGGCGCGAACTGGACGAGGCCGATCAGCCCGAGATGGAAGGCCGAGTGCGAGAGGGCATAGACATGCCACGCAACCGCCGCGCGCAGCATCATCATCGCCGTCGCGCTGGCGAAGCGGCTCACGAGGTAGAGCCAGAAGGTCGTCGGGATCATGCGGGCGGGCGACTATAGGGATGGCGACGGGCCGCGGCAAAGACCGGCGCTGGCATCCGCCGCCCCGGCACGTCATCTTCGGGCGGCGACCCATGATCAGCGCCCGCTCCGTCGGCCTCGACTTCGGCACCACCAACACCGCCCTCGCCCTCGCCGACGCCGCGGGCGAGGTCGCGGTCGTCCCCTTCGCGGGCGGGGAGAGCTTCCGCTCGGTGCTCCACTTCCTCTGCCCCGAGCGAGCAGGGCGGCCGCCGTCGATCGAGGCCGGCCCGGCGGCGATCGCCCGCTACCTGGACGCGGGCGCCGAGGGTCGGCTCATCCAGTCGGTCAAGAGCTTCCTCGCGAGCCGCGCCTTCCACGAGACGACGATCTGCGACCAGCGCTGGACGCTCGAGCAGCTCGTCGGCCTGCTCCTCGAGCGCCTGCGCAGGGCGGCCGAGGCACAGGTGGGAGACCTCGGGCGGCGCGCGGTCGTCGGCCGTCCCGTCCACTTCGCGGGCCCGGGCCGTCCGGGCGACGACGACGTCGCGGAGGCACGTCTCCGCGCCGGGCTCGCCCGTGCCGGGTTCGACGACGTGACGTTCGTGCTCGAGCCCGTCGCGGCGGCCTCGCACTACGAACGCGGGCTCGACCACGACGAGCTCGTCTTCATCGCGGACTTCGGCGGCGGCACGAGCGACTTCTCCGTCCTGCGCGTCGGCCCCGGCGCGCAGCGCCGCGGCGAGGATACGCGCCGCGTGCTCGCGAGCGACGGCGTCGGCATCGCGGGCGACGTCTTCGACGCGCAGATCGTCCGGCGCGCGGTCTCGCCCGCGCTCGGCCGCGGCACACGCTACGAGACGCGCAAGGGGCTCGAGGTCCCCCTCTGGATCTTCGCGCACCTCGAGCAGTGGCACACGCTCTCCATGCTGAAGACGCCGCGCACCCTCCAGCTCCTCCGCCGCCTCCAGCACGACGCCGTCGAGCCGGAGAAGATCGGCGCGCTGCTCCACCTGGTCGACGACGACCTCGGCTTCGCCTTGCACCGCGCGGTGGACGGCGTGAAGCAGGCCCTGTCACGGGAGGATGCCGCCATGCTGTCCTTCGTCGACCCGCCGCTCCGGCTCGCGCAGCCGATCGGGCGTGCCGACTTCGAGACCTGGATCGCGCGGCCGCTGGCAACGATCGCCGAGTGCGCGGACCGGACGCTCGAGGCGGCCGGCGTGGTGGCGGCGGACGTCGACCGCGTGTTCATGACGGGGGGCTCGTCGTTCGTGCCGGCGGTGCGGCGCATCTTCGAGACCCGGTTCGGTGCCGAGCGCCTGCGGGGAGGCGGGGAGTTCGTGTCGGTCGCGCGTGGGCTGGCGCTGCACGGGCTGGTTCGACGCTCCCGGTGAAGACGCCCCGCGCGCCGACGTCGGGCGCTCCGCATTCCCGGAGTTCCCGCGGCCTCGTGTTCGTGATACGGCCGCCGGGAGAACGGTGATGACGGCGCGCCCGACGGCCTTGCTTCTCGGCGTGGTTCTCGCCACCGCCGGGCCCGCCGGCGCCGACTGTTCAGGGGTGATCATATTCGGGGGCTCGGGGCTGTTCGTGCGCATCGGCTGCGGCGGCGACGGGGACCACCCGCCCGACCGCTCCGGTCCGCCCCCCATCAAGACGATCCGTTCGCGCTGCCGCGACGGCAACCCTCGTTGCGATGCGGACGACGCTTGCGACGGGGCATGCACCTTCGTCACCTGCGCCGACAAGAGCTGCGCGACAACCCTGCCGGTCGTCGTGCCCCTGCGCCGCGGCGGCAGCGCGCCCGGGAAGTTCGTGTTGCCCTCGCCCGGGACGAAGCTCGTCCTGGTCTGCCTGCCCCGCCGTGGGCCGTGCCCTGCCCAGCCCGTCACATCGCCGACTACGACAACGCTTCCCGGACCGTAGCGTACCTGCGACTCTCGCGTTCCCTTTGACCGCGCGCGGCATGGTGGACACAGTCATTCTCCGTCGGAGCAGTGAGCCGAAGTGCCGGATACCGCCATGAGGACAGCGCACGATCACACCCCGGCCGTCGGGTTCCTAAGCTGAGTCGGCATCCAGGTCGCGCTGGGGCAGATCTCGGGCATGCTGGGCCTGAAGGGTGGCGGCCATAACGCGCTGGAAAAGCCCCGGACCAATCTTCGACAATTGAACGGGCTGTTTTCGGCAACGGGGCGATCGTCCCACGCCGGGGCCGCGTATTGACGGCCGCCGCACGCAACCCTACTCGTGTGCTCCGCGATGCGTCTGCCCCGCCTTCTGCCGCTGGCCGTCATCGTGGCGATCGCCCCCGCCGCCACCGCCGCCCGCGACGTCACCATCCATCGGTCGCACACCGCCGTCCGCCTCGCGACCCGGGCCGCCATCGCGGACGTCCACCTCGACCACTACCGTCTCGACCTCCGCGAGCGACGGACGATGGGCCTCCTCACGCGCGAGCAGACGCCGAGCGGTCTCTTCTACGAGCGGAATGGCGCGACGCACACCGTCGGGTCGGTGAGCGACGTGACGACCCTCCCGGACGGCGTCCGTCTGACCGCCGCGACCGACGAGGGCAGCCCGGCAACGGTGACCGTCCGCTTCATCACTCCGCGCACCCTCGAGGTGGTCCTCGATCCGCCCACCCCCGCCGGTGTGTCGGCGATGGGCGACCACTTCCGCTCGCCGCCGAGCGAGCGCCTCTACGGCCTGACGGAGCGGCTGCGCGACTCGCCGGCGCTCGCCCCGGGTACGGTCGACATCCCGATGGACGACCTCGCGCCGCCGGAGGTGGGCTCGCTCGACCGCCGGGGCGAGACGGTGGAGATGCGCGTCCTCCCCACCTTCTCGATCTACGCGCCCTTCTTCCAGTCCTCGCGGGGCTACGGTCTCGCCGTGGCCGGCACGACCTTCGGGCTCTTTGACCTCGCCAAGTCCGACCCGCGAACCGTGAGCTTCCGCTTCGAGACCGGGACCACACAGGAGGGTCAGCGCCTCGTCTTCCATCTCTTCGTCGGGCCCGAGTACGCGACCATCCTCGACGAGTACACGAGCCTCGTCGGCCGGCCGATCGTCCCGCCCGACTGGGCTTTCCTCCATTGGCGCTGGCGCGACACGCTCGACCCGGGACCGCCTGCGCTCCTCGACGGCACGCCCATCAACGCCGAGGTGGCCGACGACGTGCTCATGTACGACACGCTCGGCATCCCGCCGGGCGTCTATCACTTCGACCGGCCGGTGCTCGTCGGCAACTACGGCTTCGCGCAGTGGGCATGGGACGAGACGCGGTTGCCGAACCCGACCGCGATGCTCCAGTCACTCCGGCAGCGCGGCTACCACCTCATGACATGGAGCGGTCTCTGGATGTGCGGCAGCAACCCGGGCGAGAACGGGCTCGAGGCCCAGACGCAGAAGTACCTCGTGCCCAGCCCCGATCCCTTCAAGGCCGCGAACTGCGCCGACATCGGCGGCACGAACTTCGTCATGGACCCGACCAATCCCGCTGCCCAGGCCTGGTGGCGCGATACCGTCGCCGCCTTCCTCGCCACCTACGGCATCCAGGGCATCAAGCTCGACCGCGGCGAGGAGCACATCCCATCCGAGGCGACGGACATCTATAGTGATGGCCGCACGGGGCGCGAGGTGCGAAACGACTACCCGACGCTGCAGGCGAAGATCCACCACGACGCCCTGGCGAGCGTCTATCCGAACGGCGACTTCGTCCTCTTCTCGCGCCCGGCCTACACCGGCACCGCGCAGTACTCGATCTTCTGGGGCGGCGACATCCCCGGCAGCGAGAACTTCGGCGCCGGTCCGGGGACCGACCTCGGGCTCCGGAGCGCGATCATCAGCCAGCAGCGCGCCGCCTTCCTCGGCGTGCCGATCTGGGGATCGGACACGGGCGGCTACTACGAGTTCAAGGACCGCGAGGTCTTCGCCCGGTGGATCGAATTCAGCACCTTCTCGGGCATCATGGAGATCGGCGGGACCGGCACCCACGCGCCCTGGAACATGCCCACCGATCCCGCCTTCGACCAGGAGATGATCGACATCTACCGGCGCTACACGACGCTCCGCGCGACGCTCCAGCCCTACATCGTGGCCACGGCCCAGAGCGCCGCGACCGGGATGCCGATCGTCCGTCCCATGCCCTTCTTCGACCGCCGCGATCGGAAGCTGGCCGACCGTTGGGACGAGTACCTCTTCGGCCCGGACCTGCTGGTCGCACCCGTCTGGAAGGCGGGACAGCGCGGCCGGCTGGTCTACTTCCCGAAGGGGACGTGGCACAACTACTTCGATCGCGCGCAGTCCTTCCGGGGACGGCGGACGGTCAAGTTCCCCGTGCCGCTCGACACCATCCTCGTCTTCGAGCGAGGCGGGACCAGGGTCCCCGGCCCGTAGGCGCCACCGCATGAACGTCTACGGTCTGACCGTCCTCGCCGCCCTGCTGCTCGAGTTCGGGCTCAGGGTGGCTGCCGACGTCCTGAACCTGCGCGCGCTCGACCCGAAGCTGCCGCCGGAGTTCCAGGGTGTCTATGATGCCGATCGCTACGCGCACTCGCAGGAGTACACTCGCGCGCGCACCCGTTTCGGGCTCCTCAGGGGGACCTTCGACCTCGCGCTGCTCGTCGCCTTCTGGTTCGCCGGCGGCTTCGGCTGGCTCGATCATCGGGTGCGCGGTCTCGGGCTCGGACCGATCGCGACCGGCTGCTGCTTCGTCGCCCTCCTCGCGCTCGGCCGATCGCTCCTCGCCCTCCCCTTCCGCTGGTGGTCGACCTTCGTCATCGAGGAGCGCTTCGGCTTCAACCGGACGACGCCGCAGACCTTCGTGACCGACCTCGCGAAGGGTCTCGCGCTCGCGGCTCTCCTCGGCGGTCCTCTCTTGGCGGGGATTCTCTGGCTCTTCGAGCGCAGCGGGAGCCAGGCGTGGCTCTGGTGCTGGCTCGTGAGCGCGCTGGTCTCGATCGCCCTCCAGTTCATCGCGCCCACCTGGATCATGCCGCTGTTCAACCGCTTCACGCCCCTGGGTGCCGGCGTGCTGCGGGATGCGATCCTCGCCTACGCCGGCTCGGTCGATTTTCCTCTGCAGGACATCTTCCTCATCGACGGATCCCGCCGCACGACGAAGGCCAATGCCTTCTTCACCGGGTTCGGACGCCACAAGCGGGTGGCGCTCTTCGACACCCTCGTCGAGCGGCTGCGGACGGGGGAGCTCCTCGCGGTCCTCGCCCACGAGGTCGGGCATTTCAAGCGGCGGCACATCTTCAAGGGGATGCTGCTCGGCCTGATCGAGATGGGCCTCGTCTTCCTCCTGCTCTCGATCTTCCTCGGGCACCGGGGGCTGTACGATGCGTTCTTCGTGCCAGAGCCCTCGGTCCACGCCGGGCTCGTGCTCTTCGCGCTCCTCCTCACACCGCTCGGCCTGCTGCTCTCGATGCTCACCGCGGCCCTCTCGCGCCGGTACGAGCGCGAGGCGGACGCCTTCGCCGTCGCGACCACCGGCTCGGGCGGCCCGCTGGCGACGGCGCTGAAGCGCCTGGCGGTGGACAGCCTCTCGAATCTCACCCCGCATCCCTTCTACGTCGTCCTGCACTACTCGCACCCGCCGGTACGCGATCGCATTCATGCGCTCGAAGGGGCGACGCCCTGAGCGCCGAGCCCACCCTGCATCTGGAGGTCGACGGCAACGGCCCCGTCGTCGTACTCGCACACGGGTTCGGGGGGAGCGCGCGGAACTTCCGCCCCCAGGCCCGCGCGCTCGCCGCGCGCTACCGGGTGGCGCGCTTCGACGCGCGCGGGCACGCGCGCAGCCCGGCGCCACACGAGGCAGCGGCATACACAACCGAATCATTCGCTGCCGACCTCGGCCGCATCGTCGACAGGGTCGGCGGGGAGCGGGCGGTCGTGGGTGGCCTCTCCATGGGCGCGGGAACGGCGCTCCGCTTCGCGCTCGATCATCCCGAACGCGTGGCCGGTCTCGTCCTCGCCGCCTATCCGCCGGGAGCGGGGGCCCAGGGCGGCTTCGCCTCGGTGGCGCTGCCGTTCGCGGACGCGATCGAGCGCGAGGGCCTCGACGCCGCCGGCGCCCGGTTCGTCTGGGGCCCGGCCTCGGGTCTCGATCCGGACGCCGCCCGGCTCGTTCGCCAGGGGTTCTTGGAGCACCCGCCGCACGGGCTCGCGCTCACGCTCCGCGGCGTCATCGCGGCCCAGCCCACGGTGGCAGCGCTTCGGTCTTGGCTCGCCGCGCTCCGGCTGCCGGCACTGGTGGTCGTCGGAGGAGAGGATCGGATGTCGCTCGCGCCGAGCCGCGAGCTCGCCGGGGCGATTCCTGGTGGACGGCTCGTCGTGATCGAGGGCGCCGGGCACGTCGTGAACCTCGCCCAGCCGGGAGCTTTCAACGCGGCCCTGGAGCAGTTCCTCACCGATGTGGCGTGATGGCGACGGGGATGCGTGACCCGACCGCCCGCGCTATGCTCGCGGCATGGAGAAGGCGACGTTCGGAGCCGGCTGCTTCTGGGGAGTCGAGGCGGCGTTTCAGGAGATCGAAGGCGTCACGTCGACGGCCGTCGGCTACTCCGGCGGCACGCTCGCGAATCCCACCTACCAGGACGTCTGCTCGGGCCGCACCGGGCACGCCGAGGTCGTGCAGGTCGAGTATGATCCGGCGAAGGTCTCCTACGACCGGCTCCTCGACGTGTTCTGGGACAACCACGACCCGACGACCGTCAACCGGCAGGGTCCCGATGTGGGAGAGCAGTACCGTTCGGCGATCTTCTTCCACACGCCGGAGCAGGAAGCCGCCGCCCGGGCATCGAAGGCCCGGCTCGAGCAGTCGGGCCGTTTCCGTCGACCGATCGTGACCGAGATCACGCCCGCCGGCGGGTTCTGGCGGGCCGAGGAGTACCACCAGCGCTACCTCGAGAAGCGCGGTCTGGCGCACTGCACGATCCGCTGACGGACGGACGACGTATGGCCCGACCTCCCGTCCTCCCCGAGTTCGATGCGACGATCGCCGCGACCTTCATCCGCGCGAGCGCCACGGTGGGCGGCCTTCCCGGCTACCTGGGCGTCCGCTTCGTCGAGATGACGGCCGGGCGCCTCGTGGCCAGCATGGCCGTGCGCGAGGACCTCCTGACACCCTTCGGCACGCTCCACGGCGGCGTCATGGCCGGTCTCGTCGACCACGTGCTCGGCTGCGTCCTCTACCCGCTGATGCAGCGTGGACAGTGGGCGGCGACGACGGAGTTCAAGCTCAACTACCTGGCGGCGGTGCGCGGCGGGACACTGATCGCCGAGTCGACGGTCGTGTCGTTCACCAAGCGGACCGCGGTGGTCCGGTGCGAGGTCAGCAACGAGGAGCAGCTCGTCTGCGTCGCACAGGGGACGCTCCTCGTCACGGATCCGGTGAAGAAGGGCTGAGCTCAGGTCCTGGGCGAAGGGATCTTGTAGAGCCGCTGCCAGTTGTCCCAGAGGATCTTCCGCTGGGCGCTCTCGGAGAGTGGGAGCTTCCGGAAGGCCTCGAGCGAGCGCGGATACTTCGAGTCGGCGTGCGGGTAGTCGGTCGAGAAAACGAGGTTCTCGTCGCCGAACCACTCGACGTACTGGCGCACCGGCTCCTCGTCGGCCTCGACGGCGAGGAAGCAGTTGGTGCGGAAGTACTCCGAGGGTTTCCGGCGCAGCTCGGGCGCTTCGTAGCGACCGACCCACTCGTAGTGCTCGTCGAGGCGATGGAAGAGCCACTGCGCCCAGCTGCAGTTCCCCTCGAGCAGCGCAGCCCGCAGGCGTGGGAAGCGCTCGAAGACGCCGCCCGCGGTCAGGCTGACCGCGACGGTCATGATGCCCAGCGGCTGGTTGAAGGTGTGCCACATCATCAGCTTGTCGAAAATCTCGAGCGAGAAGTCGGGCTTGAGCCACGTCTGGCCGCCTCCGTGGAAGGTGATCGGCACGTCGAGCCGCTCGCACTCGGCCCAGAGGGGGTCGTAGTAGGCGTCGTGCCAGGGGCGCCGGTTGACGCAGCCGGGCGCCAGGAAGATCGCCTTGAAGCCGAGCTCGGTGACGGCGCGGCGGGCCTCGGCAACCGCCGAGGTGACGTCGTGCGGCGCCACCATCGCGGCGCCGAAGAGCCGGTCGGGACGTGCGGCGCAGAAGTCGTGGAGCCAGTCGTTGTAGGCGCGCGCGATCGCGGCCGCGAAGTCGGGCTCGAGGCCGTCGACGCCCACCACCTGCGGGGAGTCGAGGCCGAGGACGAAGAGGCCGCGGCTGGGAAAGAGGACGGCGAGGTCCAGCCCTTCCGCCTGCATTGCCTCGAGCTGCGAAGTGGCATCCCAGCCGCGCGCCTCGGCGGCGGCGAAGGCGCGATCCTGCGCGACGCTCCAGGCGACCGAGGTCGTCCCGCGCAGCGGCCGCACGGGACCGATGCGGAGGAGGACGTGGGACTTCACCTTGACGCGCATGTCGCGGCGCAGCTCGGTGAGGCCGACCGGCGCGGCGTGGCGCCAGGCGGGATCGATGTAGCGCTGCCACAG
>DATILR010000363.1:0-12328 GCA_035476275.1 Binatus sp. (SeqCode)
GAGCGCCTCGCAGACGAGCACGCCGGGCAGCACCGGGGCGCCCGGGAAGTGGCCGACGAAGTAGGGCTCGTTGGCGGACACGAGCTTGCTCCCTACCGCGCGCACTCCCGGCTCGACCTCGAGCACACGGTCGATCAGCGGATAGGGGAACGCCGGGGACGGCCCTCGCTGCTCAGCGTAGGGGTTGATGAGGGCGCTACTCCTTCTCCTTGCTGGACCGCGTCCCGTCGTGGCGCGGCGAGGCATTGTACAGCTTGATGATGTCGTCGGTGATGTCGGTGGTCTTGTCGTTGTAGAGCAGCGCGCCGTTCGACGCCTCGAGCACCAGCGAGAAGCCGTGCTTCTGGCCGTAGTCGCGCACCAGCCCGTAGAGCTCGTCGACGATCCCGGCCGTCAGCTCGGAGTCGGTCCGCTTCAGGTCGCGCTGGAAGTCCTCGTACTTGCGCTTGAACTCCAGGCTGCGGTTCTCGAGGTCCTTCTCGAGGTTGCGGCGTTCCTCCTCGCGCAGCACGAGCGCCTTCTTGTCGTAGTCCTCCTTCATCTTGTCGAGGTCCTCGCGCTGATGGCGCAGGGCCTCCTGCGAGCGCTCGAACTTCGCCTTCACCTGGTCCTTTGCCTTCTTGCCCGCCTCGCAGTCGTTGAGTGCGCGCTGCATGTCCACGACCGCGATCTTCAGGTCCGCTCCGGCCACCGGCCAGGCTGCCGGCGCCAGCATCGTGACGGCCACCAGGACCGCGATCCGCGTCCACATCCTCCTCTGACCTCTCGTCCACCGCTGTGCCATGACCCTCCGCTTTCCTGGGTGTCAGTACTGGAACGGGCCGCCGAAGGAGAACAGCAGCAGGCTCTTCTGATCGTGCGGCTTGGTATTGAACGGCTCCCCGATCTCGACGCGCAACGGTCCCACCGGCGACAGCCAGCGCACACCGGCCCCCGCCGAGAAGCGGGTGTTGTCGAGCGAGATCGTCTCATCGGCCCCGTAGGCGTTCCCCGCGTCGGTGAAGACGACCCCCTTCAGTCCGATGGACTGCACGAGCGGGAAGATGATCTCGTTGTTGAGGATGATCTCCTCGCTGCCCCCGATGGGCGTGTTGGCTATCACCCGCCCCAGCGCATCCTTGCTGTCCTCGCGAGGGCCCAGCGTCCGCGTCTTGAAACCGCGGATGGAGTTGATGCCTCCGGGGAAGTACCGCTCGAAGAGGGGCAGGTCGTTCCCCCCGAGGCCACCGTTCCCGAACCCGTAGCCGAGCGTGCTCCCGATGGAATAGGTGAAGTCGCCAAGCGACTTCGAGTGCAAGAACGTGTAGTACCAGCGCTCGCGGGCCTCGAGCTTCCCGAACTGCTCCCCGCCCAGCCCCGCCATCTCGACCGAGAGATCCTGCAGCGAGCCCGCCGTCGGGTCGAACGCATGGTTCAGGGTGTTACGCGCCAGGTGCGGGGTGACGCTGCTGATCAGGCTCGTCCCCTCCTCGATGCGGATCGACGGCGGGGCGGTGGTCGAGATGTTGCTGATCTTCGCCTGCTCCAAGCGATAGTCGCTGCCCACCCGCACGTCTTCGAGCGGGACTCCCCACAGGGACGTGTAGCCCCACGCGGTGACCGGGTAGGTGAGCTGGGTGCCCACCCCGGTACCACTGCGTGCGAAGTCATCGAACTCGAGACGCCAGCTGAACGCATCGGCCCCGACCGTGAGCGGGGTCTCCCGGAAGTAGGGCTCGGTGAAGGAGAGGATGACGTTCCGGCGGATCGAGCCCACGTCGGCATTGAGCACCAGGCGCTGGCCACGGCCGAAGAGGTTGTTCTCCTGGATGCGGGCGTTGAAGAGGAGCGAATCGGCCGAGCTGAAGCCCGCGCCGGCGCTGAAGGCGCCGGTCTGCGCCTCCTTGACGTCCACCACCACGTGCATGCGGTCGTCCGTGCCGGCCTTGCGGGTGGTGATGTTGACCTCACGGAAGAACCCGAGGCGCTGCAGGGCCTCCCGGCTCTTGCGCAGCTTGCTGGCCGAAAACATCTCCTGCTCCTGGAGACGCATCTCCCGCCGGATCACGTGGTCGCGGGTCTTGGTGTTCCCGGTCACCTCGATCCGATCGACGACCACGGGCCGCCCGCGGTCGACCTCGAAGGTGATGTCCACCAGCTTCTCGTCGGCGCGCACCGCGGTGTCGGGTTCCACGGTGGCGAACGCATACCCGTCCTCGGAAAACCGCTCCGTCAGCTTCTGCACGTCGTCGCGGAGCGCACCCGCCTTGAAGACCTCGCCCGGCGTCACGCTGAGCCCTTCCTGCAGCTTCGCGGCGTTGGGTGGGAGGTCCTTGCCCTCGACCTTCACCTCGCCCACCTTGAACTGGTCGCCCTCGTCCACCTTGAAGGTGACGTGGAGACCGTCGTCCCGTCGCTCGACCTTTGGCTCGTCGACCCGGACCGTCACGTAGCCGTGGTCATAGTAGTAGGCGGTCAAGCGCTCGACATCGGTGCGGAGGACGTCCTTGTTGAGCACACCGGAGCCAGTCACGAACGAGAAGAGCCAGGTTTTGCGCGTCTGGAGCACCCCGCGCAGCTTGCGATCCGAAAAGGCGGTGTTGCCCTCGAACGAGACCTCCGTCACCCGGACGGGATCGTGCTCGGTGACGGTGTAGAGAACGTCGACCTCGTTCTCCCCGACCAGCTCGGTCCGGTAGGTGATCTCGACATCGAGATAGCTCTTCTCGACATAGAGCTTCTTGGCCGCCTCCAGGCCCTGCCGGGCCTTCTCCGGGTCGAGGATGGTGTGCGGTCGCACCTTGAGCGCGCCCTCCACCTCCTCACGCTTCACCTTCTTCGCGCCCTCCACCTTCACGGTCCGCACCAGTGGCCGTTCCTTCACCCGGAAGGTGATCACGACCTGGTTGCGCTCGACCGGCTCCAGGTCGGCGTCCACCTGGTCGAAGAAGCCCATGCCGTAGACCGCGCGCACGTCGCGGTCGAGCGTCTCCTGGTCGAAGGGCTGCCCGGGCTGCGAGCGGAGGTGGACCCGGATGGCATCCTCCTCGACGCGCAGGTTCCCGGCGATGGCCACGCGGGCGATCGAGCGCTCGCCCTGTGCGGCGATCGGCGTCGCGCCGGCGACCAGCGCCACCGCCGCGGCGCAGGCGATCAGGCGTTGCCCCGGGCTGCGGCGCCTCACGACGCGCCTCCGCGGACGCTCTCGCGGCGGACGGGCGGCGCCGCTGGCGACTGGCGATCGTCGTGCAGGCGGCCGTCGGCCAGGCGTAGCGTGCGCCCCATGGCCGCCGCCAGGTGCGGGTTGTGGGTGGCGATCACGAGGGCCGACCCCTGCTCGTGGTTCAGATCGAGAAGGAGCTCCTGCACCTCCTCGCCCGTCGTCGGATCGAGGTTACCCGTCGGTTCGTCGGCGAGGATGAGACGGGGGCGGAGGCAGAGGGCGCGGGCCACGGCCACCCGCTGCTGCTCTCCCCCGGACAGCTCCGCCGGCCGGTGCGTCAGGCGCTCCTGCAAGCCGACGCGCTCGAGGAGGGCCACGGCCCGCGCCCGGACCACGGCGGTCGGCTGCCGCGCGATCAGGCCGGGCAGCATGACGTTCTCGAGCGCGGTGAAGTCGCCGAGCAGGTGGTGGAACTGGAACACGAAGCCGAGCGTCCGGTTGCGAAAGGCGGCGAGCTCGGCGTCGCTCCCGGTGAAGATGTCCTCGCCATCGAACAAGACCTGCCCGCCACTCGGCCGATCAAGCCCACCGAGCAGGTGGAGCAGCGTGCTCTTGCCCACGCCCGACTCACCTACGATCGCGATCCGCTCCCCGGCCTGCACCGCCAGGTCGAGCTCCTCGAGCACCCGGACGACCGTCGGTCCGTCGACGTAGCGCTTGTCGAGGCGAATGGCCTCCACGAGCGGCGTCATCCGGCCGGGCATCGGGGGCTACTCATATCGGATCACTTCGACGGGGACCAGGCTGGCCGCCCGCCGCGCCGGGGACAGGGCGGCAATGATGCAGATGGCGATCGACACGGCGGCCACCACCATGAAATTCAGCGGATCCATGCGGACGGGCAGCGTGGTGACGAGGAAGACGTCCTTCGGCAGCTCGACGAACTGGTAGTGGGCGAGGACCCAGCATCCGGCCACGCCGAGGAGATTGCCGAGCACCGTTCCCGCGACCCCGATCACCGCACCATTCAGGATGAAGATGCGGCCGATCGATCGGCTCGAGCCGCCGAGCGATTTCAGGATCGCGATGTCCCGCCGCTTCTCCTTCACCACCATGGTGAGCGTGGCCAGGATGTTGAAGGCCGCCACGACCACGATCAGGCAGAGGACGATCCCGTAGACCACCTTCTCGAGCTTGAGCGCCGAGAAGAGGTTGCGGTTGACCTCCATCCAGTCGCGTGCCCGGTACGGGAATCCGCCGAGCGCCGCTTCGATCCGGCGGGCCACGTCGCGGGCTTCGTAGACGTCGGTGACTCGCACCTCGATGCCGGAGAGCCCCTGGCGCAGGTCGAAGAACTTCTGCGCGTCGGGGAGCGCCACGTAGGCAAGCGTGGTGTCGTAGTCGTACATCCCCGACTCGAACACCCCGGCGAGCACGAACCGCTTGATGCGCGGGACGAGTCCGCCCGGACCCGGGGTCGAGAGCGGGGAGACCAGGCTCAGGACCGACCCCGTGGCGACGCCGAGCTGGCGTGCGAGCTCGGCGCCGATCAGCAGACCGGGCAGCTCGACCGTGGTGCCGCCATCCTCGGGCGGCAGCGTCACCCGTTGCGGGGAGGCGAGCGCCGTGAAGCTGCCGCTGTCGAGATGGCGCTCGACGTCGACCACCGCCCCGCCCGCCTCCGGGTCGATCCCGCGCACGACGACTCCCGCAGCGCTCCGGCCCACCGTCAGCATGGCCTGCCCGTAGACGAAGGGGGCGGCCGCGACGACACCGGGGACCGTGCGCACCTGCTCGACCAGCCCCTGATCGGCGGCGAGCGCGCCGCTGTAGCTCACCACGACGATGTGAGGATTGAAGCCGAGGATCTTGTCGCGCAGGTCCTGCTCGAAACCGGTCATCACGGCCAGCACGATGTTGAGCGTCGCCACCCCGATGGTGACGCCGAGGAGAGAGATCAGGGATATGAGCGAAAGAAACGCGACGCGCCGCCGGGCGCGCAGGTAGCGGAGACCGACGAACAGCTCCCAGCTCACGTCGTGGTCTCCGGGCGGAGCTGCGGGAAGAGGATGACCTCCCGGATGGAGGCGGCCCCGGTGAGCAGCATGACCAGGCGATCGATGCCGATCCCCTCCCCCGCCGTGGGTGGGAGACCGTGCTCGAGCGCGCGCACGTAGTCCTCGTCCATCGCGTGCGCTTCGACGTCGCCCGCCGCTCGCGCCCGGAGCTGCTCCTCGAAGCGGGCACGCTGGTCGTCGGGATCCGTCAGCTCGGAGAACGCGTTGGCCAGCTCCGTGCGCCCGACGATCAGCTCGAAGCGGTCGACGAAGCGCGGATCGCGCTCGTTCCGGCGGGCGAGCGGAGAGACCTCGACGGGGAACTGCGTCACAAAGGTCGGCTGCACGAGCGTCGGCTCCACCAGCTGGTCGAACACCGCCATGAGGAGCTCCCCGGGCGCCATCCCGGCGCGCTCGATGGCCCCTGCCTTCTCCGCGACGCCGTGGATGGTTGCGGGATCGAGGAGCCGGTCGGGCGGAACCCCGGTGGCCACCGCCACCAGGTCGAGGACCGTGCGCCGCGGCCAGGGCGGTGCCAGGTCCAGCTCCTGGCCCCGGAAGACGAGGCGCGTGCCGCCGGCCAGGCGCTCCGCCAGGCCGACCAGCAGCTGCTCGGTGAGCGTCATCAGGTCCTCGTAGGTCGCATAGGCCTGGTAGAGCTCGAGCATGGTGAACTCCGGGACGTGGGTCGCGTCGATGCCCTCATTGCGGAAGTTGCGGTTGATCTCGAAGACCCGCTCGAGGCCGCCCACCACCAGTCGCTTCAGGTAGAGCTCCGGCGCGATGCGCAGGTAGAGGTCGACATCGAGCGCGTTGTGGTGCGTGATGAAGGGCCGCGCCGCCGCGCCCCCCGCGAGGGGTTGCATGATGGGCGTCTCGACCTCGACGAATCCGTGCTGTTCCAGAAACTCGCGCACCGAGCGGATGACGCGGCTCCGGATGGAGAAGATGCGCCGCACGTCGGGATTCACGATCAGGTCGAGGTAACGCTGGCGATAGCGGGTCTCGACGTCCTGCAGGCCGTGCCACTTCTCGGGCAGGGGATGGAGGGCCTTGGCGAGGATGCGAAGCTCGCTCGCCTCGAGCGTCAGCTCTCCAGTGCGGGTGCGAAACGGCCGACCGGCCACGCCGATGACGTCGCCCAGGTCGAGAAGGCGATAGACCTCGAACGCGGCAGCGGCGAGGCGATCCTGCCGCGCGTGCACCTGGATCCGGCTGTCCCCTTCCTGGAGCTGGAGAAAGCCGGCCTTTCCGAAATCGCGCAGCGCCACGACGCGCCCCCCGACTGCCACCGAGGGGGCCGTCGCGAGGTGCTCGGCGGCGAGCGGCCCGAAGCGGGCCTGCACCTCCTCCGCCGTGTGGTCAGGACGGAAATCGTTCGGGTAGGGGTTGACGCCCTGCTCCCGAAGAGCATCGAGCTTCCGCCGTCTGACCACGATCTGCTCGTGGTCGTCGGGCATCGCAGGGGCTTGAAAGTTCAGCCTCTCTACTGACTTCCGCCTTGCCAGTCAAGGAAGATCTCTGCGCAGCAAGGCCTTCGGAAGGCTCACCCGCGGAAGTGGCGGATGAGGTCAGGGAGCCGCTCGAAGTTCGGTCCCCGCTCGACCCAGCGCTCGCGCCCAGTACGGCCCCCGTGGGTGACCGTCACGTGGCCCAGCTCGGTGAGTCGGGAGAGCGCGTTCCCAAACGTCATCATCGAGCCGCCCTCGGGCTTGCGGACCTCGTCGAGGAGTAGGCTGGTCTGGAACTGGCGCGCCATCCGCTTGGTGAGGGCGGGCTGCGCGATCGGCCACTCCAGGTTGGCGGCCACCGTGCGGGCCGCTACGAGGTAGGCTTCACGGAAGTTCTCGAGCAGGCCGGCGGTGGCGCGGACGATCGGATGGTCAGGCACGGCGGTGTCGCCGAGGAGGGCCCCGGTCTCCCGGTAGTAGGCGAGCCACCGCCCGATCTCGGCACTCAGCTGGTCGCGCTCCGGAAGCGGGAACTCCCAGCGGTAGAGGTCCAGCCACCAGCTCAGGTGGCCGCGCAGGGCCCCGAGCGGAACCTCGGCGAGGAGGGCACAGGTGAGCAGCGACGGCACCAGGAAGAAATGGATGGTGTTGTTCTTGTAGAAGTCGAGGTTCATCCGCTTCTCGGTCGGGACGTGGATGACGACCCCATCGCTGTCGACGAGCCGCTCGACCAGACCGCCGTTGGCCAGCCAGTCGAGGCTCTCCTTGAAGTTGAGGTCGACGTTGCGCTCGAGCGACGCCGTGAGACGCACTTCCTTCGCCCGCAATAGGCCCACCAGCGCATCGGCGGAGGCGACGAACTCCTCGATGCGGCACGCCGCCCGCGTCGCGCCCAGGAGGGCCGTGGCGCTGAGGGAGGTCGCGCCCGCCACCGCTACCGCGTTGACCTCGCGCAGCAGCCGGAAGCCCAGGCGCTGGATGAAGCGTCGCTTCTCCTCCTCCACCTGGGGATCCCCGAAGCCCCCCTGGAAACGTTCGCGGAGCGGGCCCAGGGCCTCACCCAGCGATATCGGCTCGGCAAAGCTGACGTACGCGGTCCCGTAGCGGCGGGAAAGGACGCTGCGGGCCCGCAGCAGCCCGCCGAGCGACTCCGGCTCCTTCTCCTCGCCCGCCACTTCCCGTCGGTAGGCTTCCTCTTCGGGAATGCGACCGTAGTGGATCGAGATGGGGACGAGGTAGAGATCGCGCCGCACGCCCTGGATGAACGCGTTCACCAGCGCGGTTAGCATGCCGAGCCGCGGCGTGAGGATCTTGCCGGTGCGCGTGCGACCACCCTCGATGAAGAATTCCTGCGTGTAGCCCTCGCGGATGAGGAAGGCGAGGTACTTCCGGAACACCAGCTTGTAGAGCTCGTTGTTCTCGAAGGTGCGCCGGATGAAGAAGGCGCCCGCCCCACGGAAGAGCGGACCGAGGGGCCAGAAGCTCAGGTTGTTGCCCGCGGCGATGTGCGGCGGCGAAAGGTAATTCAGGTGGAAGATGTAGGATAGGATGAGGTAGTCGAAGTGGCTGCGGTGACAGGGGACCAGGACGACCGGATGCTCCTTCACCGCGTCGATCACCTTGTCCAGGCCGATGATCTCCAGCCCCGAGAACACCCGCTTCCAGAGCCAGTTGAAGACCGCCTCCAGGATCCCGAAGTAGAGGCCGTTGAAGTTGGCGGCCATCTCCCCGAAGTAGCCGCGCGCCTCGCGCATCACGCGGGCACGGCTCACGCCGCGCTCCGCCGTGAGACGGCGGATCAGGCGCAGCATCTCCGGATCGCGCAGCACCTGCCGCCTGACCAGGCGTCGCGGGAGGAGCGCGGGTCCCCACACCAGCCGCTCTTCGCGGTAGAGGAATATCTGGAGGGCGCGGGCGAGGCGACGGACGAGCCGGTCCTCGCTCTCCCGACGGTACTCCTCGATGAACCGGCCGAGGACGATCTCGCGCCCGAGCGTCAGCTGCGTCTCCTCGACGTTCCAGAGATAGTTGAAGAGGCGCTTGGCCTCCCCGGGGGCGTCCTGCACGCTGTAGAGCAGCGTCGCGAGGCGGGATTCCTTGCGGCGGAATCCCTTCCCCCGGAAGATCGCCACCGGTACGAGGAACACGGGCTGCTGCACCATCTGGCTGGCCCGCAGGAGCTCGTGCAGGTACTCCGAGCCGAGACGGGCCGCCGCCAGCTCGCGACGCCGTCGCCCGGCGACGGCCTGGCTCCGCATGAAGAGGAGCACCGGCGTGCCGCGCGCCACCAGGGCCGTGCACGCGGCATGCGCCGAGGCATGCGCCTGCCGTCGTTGCCGGAAGAACCACACCAGGATCTCCCGCAGAGGCCGGAACCAGACCGTCGACACTCCGGGTGCGAAACGGGCGAGCGGAAGGTTCTTGCTTTTCAGCACCGCGTTCACCAGCAGGTAGTCGAGCAGCGAGCGGTAGCGCATCACGTAGACAATGGTCCCCTGCTGCGAGAGCTGCTCCAGGTGCTCGGCTGCGCCCGCCCTGAGCTCGACGCCGCGGAAGAGGAAGTAAGTCAACAGCTTCCCGAGCACGCCGAAGCGGTCGAGCATGCTCGAGCCCTGCTCCGGGATCGGCGCCGGCGGGGGACTGGCAGCCGTCGCGACGGCAGGTCCGGAGAGCTCAGCCATCAGAGATATCGCCTGAGCCCGCGGCGGCGGAGCTCGTCCACAACCACACGCACGTCCTGTGCCCGGTCCTTCCGACAGACGAGCACCGCATCGGGCGAGTCCACGACCACGAGGTCGTCCACCCCGAGCAGGGCGACGAGGCGGGCGGGGCTGTCGACCACGCAGCCGTGGCTATCGACGGGCACCGCCCGACCGCGCACGGCGTTGCTCCCGTCGCCGGTTCCCCAGAACGGCTCGAGGCCGGCCCAGCTCCCGACGTCGCTCCAGCCGAAGCGTGCGCGCAACACCACCGCACCCCGCGCCCGCTCGAGGATGCCACGGTCGATCGACACCGCAGGGAGCTTCCGGTACGCGGCCGCCAGCGCGCGGGGACCCTGTCCGATGGCGGTCGCCAGGGGTCTCAGCACGCGCGGCAGGTGGGTCCGCAACGCCGCGAGGATGGCCTCGACCCGCCACGCGAAGATACCGGCGTTCCAGAGCACCCCGCCCTCCCTGAGGAGTGCCGCGGCGCGCGGCCGCTCGGGCTTCTCGATGAATCGCTCGACCCGTGCGATCCGCCCGCGCGCGCCGGTGAGCGGTGCCCCCGGTCGGATGTACCCGTAACCGGTCTCGAGGCGCGTCGGCTCGATACCGAACGTGACCAGCGCGTCGCTCCGCTCCGCAGTGTCGAAGGCGAGACGCAGATCGGCCCGGAAGGTCGATTGCTCACGGATGGCGTGGTCCGCCGGCAGGACCGCCATGACGGCCGTCGGATCGCGGCGGTGGATCTCGAGGGCGGCAAGGGCGACGGCCGGCGCAGTGTTCTTGCTCCGGGGCTCGACCAGCAGCTCGATGCCCGGCAGCTCGCGCCGAACCGCCGTGGCCTGCGCCCGTGTGGTGACGACGAGGATGCGCGGGCGCGAGATGAGCGGCTTCAGTCGCGCCAGCGTCTGGGCGAGCATGCTGCGCCCGCCGAGAATCGGGAGGAGCTGCTTGGGCGTGCGCGTGCGGCTGCGGGGCCAGAAGCGGGTTCCGGACCCGCCCGCCATCACGACGGCGTAGCGGGGAGCGCGTGCCACCGACTCAAAACCGTTTGCTGTGTCGCGAGGTCGCTCGCCCGCTACCGTTTAGGTTGCGGCTGCCAGAAAAGCAAGGAGGCACTTGACACCTTGCCTCATTGTGGATGTCTTTTTCACGTGGCGGCGATGGTGCGCCTGGTCGGGGACCTGCTGCTCGCGGTCGTCGTGGGCAGCGTGGTCTTCAACCTCCTGGCCTATGGGAGCGCCGCCCTCGCACGTCGCCGGCAGCCGGACCCCCTGCCCCCCGACGACGACGAGCCGATCCCCTGGCCGGCGCGTATCATCGCCGGGGTATCTGCCTTCGGCGCGGAGTGTGCGGCCACCACGCTCCTCACCCTGACGATCCCGCTCTCCTTTCGCCGGCCGCGTGTCCGGAGCCTCGAGGGCGGCAATCCCTGTCGACCGGTCATCCTGCTGCACGGCTACGCCCAGCACACGGCGAACTTCCTCTGGATCGGCCGGCGGCTACGCCGGGACGGCTGGGTCCATCTCCACAGCGTCCGCCACACCCCGATCAGGGGTGACATCGGACGGAGCGCGGCCCACCTCGGGCGAGCGATCGAACGCATCCGGCGGGAGTCGTGTGCGGCCGAGGTCGACATCATCGCCCACAGCATGGGGGGCCTCGTGGCACGGGCCTTCCTCTGCCAGGCCGGCGCGACGAGCGGCGTCGCGCGGCTCATCACGCTCGGGACGCCCCACCAGGGCACCGAGGTCCTGCGCTGGCTCGGACGCGATCCCATGGTCGGCCAGATGCGCCCCGGTTCGCCGTTCCTGTGTCAGCTCACCGCCAGCGATGTCGTGCCGGAGATGGTCGACTGCACCTCGATCTACTCCGCCGACGATGCGATCGTCGTGCCCTCGACGAACGCGTACTATCCGGGCGCGCACAACATCCAGGTGTGTGGCCTGGGGCACATGTCGCTGCTCTTCTCCCGGCGCGTCTACGAGCTGGTGCGTGAGAACCTGGCCGCCGAGATCCCGCCGCGGCGGGTTCCCGCCCCCTCGGCCTCGGTGCGCTAGCTCGGAGTCCCACGAGCCGTGCAGCCGAGCCCGCCCGGCACGTTCGTCACGCTCACCTGCCCGGCGCCGTCACGGCTCGACACGTTCGTGCAGCGTGCGCTGGCGGGACTGTCGCGCCGGGTCGTGCGCCGGCTCATTGCCGAGGGCGTCGTCCGCGTGAACGGCGAGCCGGCTCCCAAGGGCCGGCTGCTGCGACCGGGAGATCGTGTCACCCTTCCAGGTCTCGCGCCGGGCCTCCGCCCCGAGCCCGGGCTCGATCTCGCCGTGGTCCACGAGGACCCGGTCCTGGTCGCGATCGACAAGCCCGGTGGCATGCGAGGCCACGCCCTCGATCCCCGGGAGACGGGCACCGCGGCCGCCTTTCTGGTCGCGCGGTACCCGGAGCTGACCGGGGTGGGCGATCCGCTCGCCCCGGGACTGGTTCACCGGCTCGACACCGGAACCTCGGGATTGCTCCTCGCCGTCCGGACGCCCGCAGCTTACCTGGCGGTCCGGACGGCGATGCGCGAGCGGGCCGTGGAGAAGAGGTATCTCGCCGTCGTCCTCGGCACACCGCACGAGACGCGGGTGACGGTCGCTCTCGCCCACGACCCCCGAGATCGCCGTCGCATGATCCCCGCTCCACCCGGAGCCCGGGCCTGGCCCGCCGAAACCACCATGGAGGTCGTCACGACACGGGGGGGACGGACGCTTCTCGCCGCCACCATGCGAACCGGGGTCACGCACCAGATCCGCGCGCACCTGGCCCTGCTGGGCCATCCGGTCCTGGGCGACGCCATCTACGGCACCCCGGCAGGAGAGCTCCCTCCCGGACGCCACGCCCTTCACGCCGCCGCGATCACTCTCCCCCACCCCGCCGACGGCCACCCCCTTCGCCTCACGTCCTCTCTCCCCGCAGACATCGAGGCACTCATTT
>DATILR010000364.1:0-2542 GCA_035476275.1 Binatus sp. (SeqCode)
CACGAGCGCATATGCCGCGGGCTCGGTCATGTCCTTCTTGACCCGCCACGTGAAGTGCATCACGCCGAGCGCAGGGGCGACGTAGGCGAGGCGGTGCAGCCGCTTCCAGCGGGCGTAGCCGAGGCGCTTGAGGGCGCCGCGGGTCGAGGTCGCGGCGAGCGGGACGAGCAGGACGAAGGCGGTGAAGCCCACCAAGATGAACTTCCGCCTCGTGACGTCCTCCCAGATGGCGTGCCAATCGAGGACCTGGTCGAGGGCCGCGTACGTGCTGACGTGCAGGAGCGCGTAGGAGAAGCCGAAGAGACCCAGCATCCGGCGGAGCCGGATCGGCCACGTCCAGCCGAAGGACGTCTTGAGCGGTGTGCAGGCGAGCGCGGCGACGAGGAAGACGAGCGCGATCAGCCCGAGCTGGTTGAGCGCCTGTGCGATTGGATTCGCGCCGAGCTCCCCCCGCCAAGCGCGGAAGAGAATCGCGGCAAGCGGCACCAGCGCGCCGACGAACACCCCAGGCTTGAGCCAGGGCAGCGGTCCGGCGCGGCGCATCGCTAGAAGAACCGGCGCAGTTCCATGCCGGCGTAGAGCTCGGCGACCTGCTCGGCGTAGCCGTTGAAGGGGAGGGTCGGCCGACGGCGGAACTCGCCGATGCGCCGCTCGGTCGCCTGGCTCCAGCGGGGGTGGTCGACCGCCGGGTTCACGTTCGCATAGAAGCCGTACTCGTGTGGCGCGGCGAGGTTCCAGGTCGTGGGTGGCTGCTCCTCGGTGAGGTGGATCTTCACGATCGACTTGATGCCCTTGAAGCCGTACTTCCAGGGGACGACAAGCCGCAGCGGCGCACCGTTCTGGTTCGGGAGCACCTTCCCGTAGAGACCGACGGCGAGGATCGCGAGGGGATGCATCGCCTCGTCGATGCGCAGCGCCTCGACATAGGGCCAGTCGAGGACGTGCCGGCGCTGCTCTGGCAGTTGTTCGGCGTCCAAGAGCGTCGTGAAGGCGACGTACTTTGCACGCGATGTCGGTTCGACCCGCTCGAGGAGATCACCGAGAGGGAAACCGACCCAAGGGATCACCATCGACCATGCCTCGACGCAGCGCAGGCGGTAGACGCGCTCCTCGAGTGGGAACCATCCGAGGAGCTGGTCGATGTCGATGACCTGCGGTCTGTGGACCTCGCCCCCGATGGTCACCGTCCAGGGGCGGGGTCGCAAACTGCGGGCATGATTGGCTGGGTCGCTCTTGTCGGTCCCGAACTCGTAGAAGTTGTTGTAACTCGTGACGTCACGGTACGGCGTCAACAGCTCGTCAGTGGTGTAGCGGCCGCGGCGGGCGATCGCGAGCTGCTGCTCGCTCGCATCACTTCCGCCCGCACGCTCGGAGGGCTTCGGCTCCGCCCGGCCTCCTCTCATCAACCAGAGCAGGGTGCTTCCCACCCCTGTGCTTGTCGCGGTGAAGAGGGCGGCGTTCCGCATGAACTCCCGCCGTCTCATGTACAGACCCTCCCGTGTGATCTCGGAGGCCGGAGGGTCGTTGGCGAGCCTACCCATTGCGCCTGCTGAGATACTTTTCGATGAAGGCCTTCACGAGTGTCGGTCAGTTGATCCGTCGTCGGTAAGCCGCGAGCGCCGCGGCGCCGGCGACCAGCGCAAAGAGTGCCACGGGTAACATCTCCGACGCCACGAACGAGGCGGGTGCGCCCTTGAGGAGCACGCCGCGCGTCGCGCGCACGAAGTGCGTGAGCGGCAGCGCCTGGCCGATCGTCCGCGCCCACGCCGGCATGCCTTGGAACGGGAACATGAAACCCGAGAGCAGCATCGAGGGCAGGTAGAAGAACACCGCAGCCTGGATCGCCTGCATCTGGCTCTCCGCCAGCGCCGAGAGGGTGAAGCCCAGGACGAGATGGGCACCTGCATACAGAGGCACGGCAGCGAGAAGCGCCCAGAGGGCTCCCGTCACCGGCAGGGCAAACAGCAGCCGAGCTGCGCCGACCACCACCGCGGCCTGCACTGCACCGACGACGAGGTAGGGAGCGAGCTTCCCGACGAGCGCATCGACTGCCTCGACGGGTGTGGCCAGTAGCGTCTCCCAGCTCCCGCGCTCGCGCTCCCGAACGAGCGTGAGCGCGCCCAGCATCAGCGTGCTGATCATGACGACGACGCCGGCCAGCCCGGGAACGATGGTCCAAGCCGTACGGCCCGCGGGGTTGTAGAGCCACTCGACGTCGAGGGCAGGGGCAGGGCCCCCCTCGTGCGTCTGCGCGGCCCCTCGCCAGTAGGCGATCTGCAGCGCTGCTAGGGCCGGACGCACCGCCGCCGGATCGGTCGCATCGACCACGATCTTCGGCTTCTCCGGCGGCACATCGGGGTCGAAGTAGTCGAGCCGAGGTATTTCGATCCCCACGAGCGCCCGACCTTCCGCCACCATCCGTTCCGCACGACCGGCCTCGAGGCCATCCGCCAGGATCGAGAAGTAGCCCGTCTCCGCGATGGTGCGGTGGAGCCGGTCCACCGCACCGTCGTACTCCCGGGCGATGGCGATCGGAACGTCC
>DATILR010000365.1:0-5229 GCA_035476275.1 Binatus sp. (SeqCode)
GGGTCGTGCTGGAAGGTGACGTGACCCTGGCGCCGGAAGTACTCGCTGGGGAGCGCGTCGAGCTTCGGCTGCACGAACATGTGGTGCTCCCGGTAGGCGTCGTCCATGGCGTGCAGCACCCACGCGAGCCATCCGCTCCCACACTCGACCATGACGACGCGGAGCCCCGGGTGCCGGGCGAGGATGCCCGCGCCACAGAGATACGCCACCGTTTCCATCGGACCGCCGACCGTGACGACGTAGTTGACGACGGCCCCACCGGGTCCGTGAGCGGGGGTCTGGGAACGGCCCGTACCGGCGTGGAAGGTGAGCGGGATGGCGAGGTCGGCGGCGGCTGCCCAGAGCCGCTCGTAGACGGGGTCGTTGTACGGCCGCGCGTCGATGTGCGCGGGGAGGAGCACGCCCCGGAAGCCACGACGCCGCACGCGCGCCAGCTCCAAGAGCGACGCGTCGAGGTCGAGGATCGGCAGGAGGGCGATGGGGGCGAAACGATCCGAGGCTCCGATGAACTGGTCCGCGACCCAGTCGTTGTAGAGCCGGGCGACGGCGACCTGCAGCTCCGGGCGGCGGATGTGGAAGCAGCAGAAGAAGGCGAGGTTGGGATAGATGACGTCGCCCCACACGCCATCGGTGTCGAGATCGCGAAGGCGCGTGTCGGGATCGCTCGCCCCGCGCGAGAACAGCGTCGCGGCTCGATCCTCGCCTGTCGGGGAGGCGAGAGACGGCAGGCGGCGGACCACGGTGTCCTCCACCAAGATGCACCACGCTTCTCCTCGCGCCTCGACGCGCGGACCGGCGGCGCGGAGATGTGCGGGGAGATGCGTGGTCCAGAGGTCGAGTGGCTCCTGGACATGGGAATCGGCGGAGATGAGGAGACGCGTCACGTCCGTCCCCCCGGCGCCGCGGGTCCGGCGAGGAAGTCGGCGATCGCCGTCATCACCGCCTCCGGGCGCTCCATGGGGACGAAGTGGCCGGCCTGCGGGATGGTGAGGAGGCGGCCGTCGGGCAGGCGTCGGAGCGCTTCGGCGGCCTCCCGCTCGCCGAGCCCCGGGCTTTGCGCACCGCGGATGAGCAGCACCGGAACGTGGAGCCGCTCGAGAAGGGCGAAGCCGTCGGTCAGCGGCGCGTTCGCGTAGACCTGCGCCTCGATTGCCCCAGGGCAAAGGAGCGCCACCTGACCATCAGGACGATCCGCCACGCCGTGGTCGACGTAGTAGCGGACGAACTCCTCCTGCCAGGTCTCGAACGGCATCCGGGGGCGGAGCGAGTCGAACATGACGGAGCGCGACGGCCATACCTCGCGCCGCCGCATGGCGCCGGCCGCGAGCGGATTCTCGAAGATGGGTGCGGAGGCGATCGGCCCTGCGAAGAGGACGGGCTCGATCAGGACGGCGCGTGCCACCCGTGTCGTGCCGGCAGCCGCCGCCGCGGCGATCGCCGTCGCGCCCTTCGAGTGTCCGACCGCATCGACGCGCTCGAGCGCGAGGACGTCGAGGAACGCTGCCAGGTCCGCGCCGAACTCCTCCCACCGATAGCCGGTGGGTGGCTTGTCGCTCTCGCCGTGGCCGCGCTGATCGAGCGCGAGCACCCGGTGCGTCGCGCGGAAGCGGTCGACGTAGGGGGCCCATACCCAGGCATGGAAGCCGGTCGCGTGGAGAAAGAGGAGCGGCGGGCCGTCACCGCCGAAATCCAGGTAGCGGAGGGTGAGGTCCCGGACGCGGACGCGGTGGCTGGTCGGGCGCTCGGTCACGGGGGACGGTCTACTCGACCCGACCAGGCATGGCGAGAGGCGTCCGCTCAGGCAGCGAGCTCGACGGGCATGGCGGAGAGGGAGAGGATCTCACCGCCGCGCCCCACGCGGATGGTCACCGCGCGGTCGATCACGTCGGTCACCATCAGGCGCTGGAGGTCGCCGACTCCCGCAACCATCTGCCCGTCGACGTCGAGGATCAGATCGCGGGTCCGGAGACCGGCTCGCTCGGCGGGACTCCCCTCGACCACCTCGGTCACCTCGATCGCGCTCCGCCGGCCGAGCTGCGCCGCAAGGCGTGGTGGGAGCGGTCGTACCCCGCCGGCGATGCCCAGAAACGCGCGCCGGAAGCGGCCCTCCCGCATGAGGGCGGAGACGATGCGGAGCGTGGTCGCGTTGATCGGCACCGCCAGCCCGAGGCCGAGGCCGGCGACCGCGGTGTTGACGCCCACCACGCGCCCGCGGCTGTCGGCGAGTGCCCCGCCGGAGTTGCCGGGGTTGAGCGCCGCGTCGGTCTGGATCACGTTCTCGACGATGCGCGTGGCGGAGCCGGCGCGCGTCGGCAACGAACGGCCGAGCGCGCTCACCACGCCCGCCGTGACCGACCCCGAGAACCCGAGCGGATTGCCGATCGCGACCACGAGCTGACCGACCCGCAACCGGTCGGCGTCGCCGAGGGCGGCGGCCGGAAGTCCGGAGGCGGCGACCCGGGTCACGGCGAGGTCGGAGAGTGGATCGCGGCCGACGATCTCGAGTGCGACCTCGCGCCCGTCGGCGAGGCGCGCCTCCCCGCCGTCAGCGCCCGCGAGCACGTGGGCCGAGGTGAGGAGGAAGCCATCGGGGGTGATCACGACGGCCGAGCCCGCGCCGCCCGGCCGCCGGCCCCGCCGCACGACGAGGCTCGCGACGGAGGGGAGCAGGCGCTCGGCAACCGACGCCACGATCGTCGAGTAGGCGTCGAGCGCCTCGTCCTCGGCCCCGCGTTGCGTGGCCTCGTCTTCGGGTCGTGACGCGGGGAGCCGATCGTCGATGAGCCGGAGTCGTGAAGACATGGTCGTCGAACGTAACCATGCCCCGCCGCGCCGGCCATAGGCGCGCGCCCCTCGCCAGCGCCACCGGGGCGCGGGCGGGGCGGGGGCCGGGACTGGCGCGACCCGCAGCCCGAACGCTCCTCCGCACGAGCGCGCCCGCCGAGCGGGCGAGGACCGGAGCGCAAGCCCCGGCCCCCGCCCCGCCCGCGGCGAAGTACCTCAGCGGTGACCCGTGAAGCTCACGACCTGCTGGAACGTCGACCGGTTCGTCCACCGCATGGTATCCGTGAGAAGTCCGGGCAGGAAGGCGATGCGCTCGTGCGTGGCGTCGGCCCTCCATGCGGCCGGGTCGGGACCCTGCGCCGCCTCGAGCGCGGCGCCCGCCGCGTCGATGGCCGCCCACAGATCCGTCCGGCAGACGCTCAGGTCGCCGCGGCCGCAGAACTTCGTCTGGAAGGCTCCCTCGACCGGCTGCCCCGTGAGCGTGCGCAGGTCCTTGTCGACGTAGCCGTACCAACCGTCGAGATACGCCGAACCCTGCGGGGAAGGGGCATTGTCGCGTGTCATCAGATGGGCCAGCTGGGGAAGCTGGTTTCCCAGCACCGGGCCCATCACCGCGTCGGTGATCCGCGGCCAGGCCTGGTCGAGGATCGCCGCGCCCGGGTCGTCGAGCTTGCCGTCGAGATCGAGATCGAGGCGGCTGCCGCCGGCGGTTCGCCAGACCTCCAGCAGCTGGAGCATCTGGGCGGCGCGCGGGGTCGGTGCGGGCCCGGTGTCGAGCACGGCGGCGATCGCGGGGAGCACCTCCATCACGCGGAGATCCTGCGTCGCCGCACGATTCATCGCGGCCACGACCGCATCGAGCGTCGGGGTCGGCGAGCGATCGAGCGCGTGCTGCAGGAGGAGGCTCCGGTGAATGGACCCACGTCCCCAGAGGCTGTCGGCGGCGCCGAAGCCGGTGGCCGGGGTGTTGTTCCAGTTGACGATCGTCCCGCTCGGCGGATTGATCCCCTGCGCGTGCTCGGCAGGGGAGAGGAACCCCTTCCACTCGTAGCGTCCGCTGCCGACCGTGGGCAGCCCGGAGTCGACGCCGCGCGGCCGCTTCGGGAGGCGCCCGCTGGAGAACATCGCGATGTCGCGGTCGTCCGCATAGAACCAGTTGAAGGTGAACTCGATCTGCGCCATCACGCGGAGAAAGGTGCGCGCGGAGCTGACCCGGTTGGTGTTGAGGTCGGCGAAGGCGAAGGCGTTGAGCGCCTCGCGCCCCCGCGTCGCGCGCTTCTGGGAGATCGCGACCCGCCGGCCCTGCGCGGTCGCGTAGCCGATCACCGGGCCGTGCACGGTCTCCTGGAAGACGACCGGCTCGGTCGGGCTCTCGAGCTGGCCGGCGTTGAACGTCGTCATCGCGCGGCAGCGGCCGCGGTAGCGATAGTGCGTGTCGTCGCCGCAGAGCTCCTCGACGTACTGATCGACGAGATCGGAGTCGGCGGAGGTGGCGCTCCACGCGAAGTCCTTGCCCCGTCCGAGGAGGACGTAGGGCGCCGAGCCGGGGAAGATGACGCCGCGCGCGTCGATGCCGCCCCCGTGAAGATCGACCTCCATCAGGACCTGCGGGTGGAAGTAGCCGACCTGCGGACCGGCGACGAAGAGCGGGTGACCGGTCGCCGAGTGGCTCGCCGCCACCAGCAGCGCGTTGCTCGCGTGGCCGCTGGCCGCCGCCGGCCGGAAGGCCGGACCGCTGCCATCGTCGATGATGGCATTGCCGGGGCTGCCGATCGCGGTCGAGCCGTAGGGGAATGTCCGCTCGATCGAGACCGGAGCCTCGGGATCGTGCTGCTCGCGCAGATCGTCCCAGACGGCTCGCCCAGCGGTATTCCCGAGGCGCTGCTGGAGGGCGGAGAGGAGCTCCGAACGGGCGGCTTCATCCCCGCCGCCGCGGCCGAACACGGCGCCGATCAGCGCCGCGGTGGCGAGCACGTCGGCCGGGGTCCAGGGCGCCGTGGTGGCCCCGACGCTCTGGGTGTAGGCGTTGATCCCGGCCACGTAGGAGCGGAAGTCGGCGAGGATGCGCGCGCCCTTTCGACCTCTCGCCTTGAGCAGCGCCTGCTGCTTGTCGAGGAAGGCTTCGGTCTCCGGGCTCGAGGTGAAGCGCCGCAGGGAGCTGGCGAGCGCGAAGGCGTCGAGGCCGGGCGCGTCCAGCGCGGCGATCCGTCCCGGTCCGCGCAGGACCTCGATCAGGAGGCCCCGGTCCTCGGCTGCGACCCAGCCCGCGCCGAACATGACGTCGTCCCGCGTCGCGCCCGAGATGTGCGGCACGTCGTAGCGGTCGCGCTGGATGGTGAGCCCGGACCGGCCGGGCGGATTCTCGACCCGCTCGGGCGACTCGGTCCCCAGGCCAAAGGTCTCGGGCTTGTAGAAGAGGTCGAGGTCCGTCGGCCCGATCGCATC
>DATILR010000366.1:0-16916 GCA_035476275.1 Binatus sp. (SeqCode)
GAGCTGCGCCGCCGCCGCCAACCACACGGGAAGCGGCGGGTGATGCGCGTAAATGCCGTCCTTCGTCCCTGGATAAGGCGCGACGCTCGCTCCGAGCCGCGCCGCGACCGGGCCCTTCTCGAGGATGTTCCGACCGCCCAGGGCCCAGATGGCCGCGTTCACGGCCTCCTCGGTCTGCCCGAACGGATCGCCCAGCGAGGGTATCGAGAACAGCAGGGGCACCGCACATGCGACGAGAAGGCAGATGTACAGCTCGACGCGCGATGTCGGCGCCGATCGGATGGCCTCGGGCGCGGCGGCCGTTGCCGTGATCAGGAAGCGACCCCTCTTGAACTCACCCGTCTCCCTCAGCCCACGCGCTGCGGGACCCAGCGGGATCCCGTCCAGAAATGCTCGAAGAACCCCTGCCCCGAACCACGCCCGAAGAGATCGACGGCCTGCGACTGCCCGTCGACGGTGAGCACGACGCGACCGCTCCACGGGTGATGGAGGAATCCGAGGCCGAAGCCCTCGGCGCCCACACGGAAGGTCATCGTCGCCCCGGGGGTCGTCGTCACCAGCATCTCGCGCGCGCCCGGCGGTCCGCCGTTGCGTCGTTCCCACGGCGGCGCGGGCTGCACCGCGGCGTCGAGCCGCCATTCCGGGCCGCCGACCGGCCGCACCCCCGCGCACCAGACCTCCGCCCCCTGCGCCTCCGGGTGGGGCCGCGGCAGGAGCTGGATGGTCACCGTGCGCCGGCCGAGCGCTGCCGCCACGCGCGCCCGCAGGCGCGAACGGAGCAGCCGCGAGAGCAGGCGCCCCGTGAGGCGCACCGAGTACTCGTGCCCCGTCGCCGCCTCGCCCTGGTCCATCGCCTGACCGGCCTCGTCGAGTACCCGGCAGCGTGCGCGCAGCCGTGCGACCTCCTCGAGATAGAGCCGGAAGACGTCCTCCCAGCGGCTTCCGAGCGCGTCGCGATGCCGCGCCGCGAGGCGGGCGACCAGGTGCGCGTGGCGGCTGTAGCCGAGGGTGTTCACCATGCTGTCGGCGCGCCTGCGATACCGGAAGAGGATGCGGGGTAGCGTCTCCACCTGCCGCCCGGCGGCGGCGAGCTGCCACCAGAGATCCCAGTCCTCGTAGCTGAAGAGGTCCTCGTCGTAGCGATGCTGCTCGAAGACGGAGCGCCGGAAGACGCTGGCCGCGACCCCGGCGCGGTTCTCCAGATAGATGAGGGGTGGAAGGAGGTCGTAGGGGATGACGTAGTCGCAGATCGCCGTGGGCTCGTCGCCGTCGACGAAGTAGCTGACGTAGCAGCTGACCGCGGCGAGCTCGGGGTTCGCCTCGAGCGCCGTCACCGCGGCGGCGAGATAGTCGGGGTGGACGAGGTCATCGCTGTCGAGGGGCAGGACGTAGCGGCCGGTGGCGTGGGCGATCCCGTGGTTGCGGGCGCTGCCGAGACCGCCGTTCGCCTTCGAGAGGATCTGCACCCGCGCATCGTTCGCGAAGCGGACGCGGAGCTCCTCCAGCTTGGCGCGGGCGTCGGGCGTACGCGATCCGTCGTCGACGACGATGAGCTCCCAGCTCGGGTACGTGCTCCGCTCGACGGAGGCGATCGTCGCGTCGACGTACGCCTGCATCTCGTAGTAGGGGACGATGACCGACACGCGCGGGGCGTCCCCGGAGTCGGTCGCCGGACGGACAAAGGCCGCCGGCCGGCACGCGGCCAGAACCTCCCGATAGAGCGGCAGCGGATCGGATGCCCTGCTGAAGTCTCCCCAGCGCCAGTCCGCGAACGGAGCCGGCGCGCTCAGCAGCTCGTCGAGCACGCGCTCCAGGCCCTCCGCCGTGCCGTCGAACGTCCGGCAGTTCTCGCCGTCCCGGAAGTAGTCGGCGAACGCGGGGAGATCGCTCAGCACGAGCGGGATCCCGATCCAGTTGAGCTCGTGCGCGGCCAGACAGAAGGTCTCGATGCGCGAAGGCACGACCGCCAGCGTCGCCGACAGCGCGAGCTCGCGCAGCCGCGATGGCTCCACCGGCCCGTGAAAATGGAATCGGTCCCGCAGCGCGGGCGGGATGAGCGCCTCGAGCTCGGCCCGGAACGACGGATGGCGCCACGACGCGAGCGTCTCCTGGCCCACCAGGTCGAAAACGAGTGGCTCCGGACGGCGCCGGCAGAGCTCCACTGCCGCGCGGACGAAGAGATCGGTGCCCTTGAGACGCTGGAGCTTCCCGTAGAGGAGGATGCGGATGGGTCCACCGGCGCGATCCAGGCGACGCGGATGGGCGCCCCCGGCCCCGATCCGCTCGAAGGGCGGCGGGCGATGCCAGCCCGGCCCGTCGAAACCATACACGCCGCGCAGCCACGCGAGGGTCGCGGCCGACGGCGCCACCCACCCGTCGGCGTGCCGGAGCGCGTAGCGCTCCATCGCGTGGAGCTGCCGCGTTTCGATCCGATCGTCCTGGCGACCATCGGCCGCGACGCAGAGCTCGTGCGGGGCATGGAGCCGGATCCACATCGGGACGCCGCCGAACTCGCCCAGCAGCCGGCGCCGCTTGAACGTCACGTAGCCGACCCCGCTGTAGTCTGGAAACTCGATCCCGGCGAGCGGGCCGTCGGCGAGCAGGCGTCGGAGTGCGAGGGCCACGCGGTAGGAGCGCCAGTATTCCGGAAACTGGAATGCCCAGAGCGGGAGGTCCTCGTCCGGCGAGAGGCCGGTGAGCAGCTCCTGCACCCTCAGGCACGACGTCAGAGGCAGCATCCTCCGCGCATAGGCACGGAACGTGTCGGCCGCGGCGTCGGGAACGTCGAGCAACAGCACCGGCGGTCGGCCCGCGTGCTCGAGCGCCAGCGCGGTCTGCTGGATCAGCCTCCCGATGCCTCCCGGAGTCCCCGGGAAGATCTCGGTGGTCACGAAGCAGACCGGCGGCGCTGCCATGCGGGGAGGCTCAGCCGTGAGTGGCGTGCGGCCAGTTCACTCGCCAGCTCACTCGACTGCCAGAAATTCCTCGACGCTCCGTTCCGCCGCCGGGATATACTCGCGACAGAACTCGTCGTACGCCCGGAGAATCCCCCGGCGATCCGCGATCGCCCGCTGCGTGTACTCGGCGATGACGACCGGGTCGTCGGGATAGGGAACGATCAGCCGCTCGCGGAGGTAGGCGTGATCTCGGAAGAGGTGCCCCGCCGGGCCGATCACCGAGACCGCACCCAGCGCGAGGGATTCCAGCGGCAGGAGGGGACCGTTCTCGCTGAAGGTCACGTACAGGTTGCAGTGCATCTTCCCGAGGAGCCGCTGGAAGGTGTCGTCGGGGATGTGGCCGTCGAAGACCTCTGCGAGGTTCGCCTTCACGATGCGCGCCCATTCGAGCTCGTGTGAATACGCCACCTTCAGATGGAGGGCGTGCCCTTCGATGAGGGCGGCCGCGGAGATCTGATTGTAGACGTTCTTCCGCCACCCGGAGCCGGCAGTGAACACCCCGAGGTGCAGCTGCCCGTCGTCGACAGGCTCCGCGGGGGTCTCCTGCCCGCGCGGATACCAGAGGAGCAACGTCCGCACGGGGTAGCGGCAATGCCGCAGCGACTTCTCCAGGCCCACCTTCGTGTGCCCCACGCACGCGACCAGGCCGGCGTCGGCCAGTGCGTGAATCGTGTTGAAGGCCCAGCGGGAATAGTCCTCGTTGTGCTGGGCGGCGTTTCCGTACCAGGCGACGTAGATCTGCAGCGTGGGGCGGCGGTGCTTCAGCTCCTGCACCAGGCCGTCGTAGCCCCGGGCGAACCCGCCGAGGACGATCTTCCGGGCGCCCGACTCGAGCAGCACGTCCGCGTAGCGGCTGACGGCGGCGGGTTCCAGGAGCTCCGGCACGTGGAGCACCTGGCGGAACATGGTGCGCACGGCCGTCGCGACACCCAGCCACTGCGATGGGCAGATCGCCAGGTGCGACTGCCCCGAAACGCGGAAGCGATCGAGCGTCGCGCTCCAACTCTGCGCCAACGATGACGAGGGAGCCACCACCGAGGCCCTGGAAAGGGCCGGCGCCGCCTCCGTCCGTACCTCCCCCCCGGCCACGTCCACCTCGAGCACGGCCTCTTCCGCACGGTAGAGGTCCACGGTCTGCACGCGGCCGAGGTGGCGAACCGCGGCGATGCCCCCGGCGGGATGGGCCCGCAGCTGGAGCCTGTCGCCGTCCCGCGGCGTCACGACCAGCGTCCCCTGCCCGTCGGCCATCCAGGCGCGCTCGCCGGTGGGCGTCTCGCTCTTCCGCCAGTGGCCGTTGCCCCGCATGCCGGCAGCGGATCCCGGCGGCTCGAGGATCCAGACTTCCGCACCCGCACTCGCCGGGTTCCGACGACCGGTCGCGCGGACGTGGACGTCGCGCCGGACGTGATCCTTGATCCACCAGACGGCACGCCGCGCGACCTGCGCCGCGGCGGACGTCGCCAGGTGCTGCGTCAGGCGGAAGGAGCGCGACCCCACCACACGCCCGAGCTCGGTCTCCAGCCACCGGACGCGATCCGCGATGGCGCGCACCTCGTTTTCACGCGCCTGACACTCGATCGCCAGCTGCTGCACCTCGGTGGAGAAGCGGTCCCGCTCCGCCGCCACGACGTGCAGCGTGGCGGAGAGCCGCTCGAGCTGGCTCGCGAGGTCGGCGTAGTCCCGGTGTCGCTGCTGCGCCTCCTCCCACAGGCGATCGCGATCGGCCGTCATCTCCGCCAGCCGCACGGCCAGCGGCGTCTCGGAGGTGTCGAAGAACCCTGCCATCTGCTCCTGCATGCGACGCAAGTTCTCGAGGGTCGCCGGGTGGAGATCGACCGCGCGCGCCGCCGGATCGATGCGCACGCGGTAGACCCCGTGCTCGACGAAGCAGTCGGGAAGCCGCTCGCAGGCGAGCCCCAGCCGCGCGAAGTGGCTCTCGAGGGGATGGAGCCAGCAGCCGTCGTGCTCGCTCGACGAGAGTCCGGTCTCGGCCACCGGGACGTTCTCGATCAGCAGTAGGTGACCGCGGCAAACGCGCACCAGCTCCCGGAGGACCTGATCGAGATGCTCGGGGCGGTTGTGGATGAGCACGCTCACCGTGAAGACGACGTCGAACTGCCCGTTCCGATACGGTAACGGGGCAAGCGGCGGGCCCACGCGAACACGCTCGTCGACCCAGCCGGGGGGTGCCCACGCCTGCATCTCACCCACCAGCGTCTCGCTCTGATCGAACCCGTGCACCTCCAGCTGGTCGATGCCCTGGAGGTAGCGGAGGTGGCGGCCGTACCCGCATCCGAACTCCAGGACCCGCGCCGGCGCCTGCCGCGAGAGGTATTCGGCCAGGAAGATCTCCTCGACGTGATAGAGGAGCCGGTGGCGCTTGCGCCGCTTCACCTCGTCGGGCCAGGAGGCGCCGACCCGCTGCCACCAGAGGTAGTTGGGCGAGGCGCCCAAACCGGCTCCCTCACCCATGCACGATCTCCACCGGCTCGTGGAACTTGTAGTGCACGGGACGCCGGGGGTCGCCGATCACCTCGAACGCCACCACGGCGTCGATCTGATCGAAGAGGACGTTGTCCGTGAGGTCGCGGCGGCTGACGCGATTGATCGCCACGGAGACGCCGTAGGAGCCCGGACGGAGCCGGTTCTGGAAGCGGAGCTGCACGGTGTCGGCGGCGCCCGCGACCAGGGGCGGCAGGCGGACCTCCTCCTCGAAGGTGGTGGTACCGAGGAGGTCGACGCCGGTGGCATCCCGGACGAGGAAGGAGACGCTCAGCTGATCGACGTCGATCTGCGCGCGATAGGCGACGCGGAGCGTGATCCGCTCGCCGAAGCGAAAGACCTGGGCGAGACGACCGTCGTCGCTCTCGAGGGTCACGTGCTCGAGCTGCACGTGGCCGGTCCCGTAGCGGCGCTTGCCCTCGAGGGTGGGCGTCCGTCCGTTGCCGCGCGTCGGCAGCGCCAGCTCCTGGACGATGCGGGTATTCATCTCTTCGCGCAGCCGGGTGAGGTACTCGTCGGTCACCTCGTCGGCGCTGCCGCTCGCCACCATCTTCCCGCCGTCGAGCAGGATCGCCCGCCCGCAGACGCTCTTCACCGCATCGACGGAATGGCTGACGAGGAGGAGCGTCAGTCCGCGCTCCCGCATCTCGCGGAGACGGCTGATGCACTTCTGCTGGAAGGCGACGTCCCCGACCGCCAGCATCTCGTCCACCAGGAGGATGTCGGGCTCGAGGGCGGTCGCCACTGCGAAGGCGAGCCGCGCGTACATCCCGGTGGAGTACGTCTTCACGGGGTGATCGATGAACTCCCCCAGGGCGGCGAAGTCGACGATCGCCGGGAAGCGCTCCTGCATCTCCGCGCGCGACACCCCGAGGATGGCCCCGCTGAGCGCCGCGTTCTCCCGCCCCGTAAACTCCGGATTGAAGCCGGCCCCGAGCTCGAGCAGGGCGAACAGGCGTCCGTTCACCTGCACGTGCCCGGCGGTGGGGCGGAGCGTCCCGGCGATCAGCTGGAGCAGCGTCGACTTCCCGGAGCCGTTCCGGCCGATGACGCCCAGGGCCTCACCGCGCGCCACGGTCAGGGACATGGGGCTGAGGGCCCAGAACTCCCGGTAGTAGCGCCGCCGGGCCCGCCACAACATCTGCTTCAGGCGATCCTCGGGACGGTCGTAGAGCCGGTAGCACTTGCAGACGTCGTCGATCTGCAGGACGGGAGGACCTCCCGATGCAGCGAGCTCCCCGGCGGACGACGCGCCCTCGACGGCCGGCGCGCTAGAGAACATCGGCGAAGCCACGCTTGGCACGTTGGAAGAAAGCGAACCCCGCCATCGCGACCACCGCACCAGCCGCCGTCGCGAGCCCGAGGCCCCGCCAGCCCGGGAGCTGCCCGAGCACCAGCACGCGACGTGCTCCCTCGATCGTCACGCTGAGCGGGTTCATCCGCACGATGGGCTGGGCCCAGGCGGGCACCTGCTCCGCCGTGTAGAGCACGGGGCTGAGGAAGTACAGGGCCTGCAGGACGATGCCGATCCCGTAGCTCAGGTCGCGGACGAAGACCCCGAGGGCCGAGACCAGCCAGCTGAGACCGAGCGTCCAGAGAACGAGCGGCACGATGGGCAGCGGGAGGAGGAGCACCGTGAGCGGCGGCGGTCCGCTTACGACGCACGACACCGCGAGGAGCGCGGCCAGACCGTACGCGCCGGTCACCAGCGCGCCCAGCACGGACACCACCGGGAGGACCTCGAGCGGGAACACGACCCGCTTCACCAGGTTCGCGTTGGCGATGATGACGGTGCAGGCGCGGGTCAGCGACTCGCTGAAGATCGTGAACACGACGATGCCGCAGAACACCATGACCGCGAAGAACGGCACCGGTGCGGTCGGGGGCGCGCCGGGCCAGCGGGCGTGGAACACCTGGGTCAGCACGAAGGTGAAGATGACCAGCATGGCGAGCGGGTGGACGAACGACCAGAGCCCGCCCAGGAGCGAGCCGCGATGCCGCTGGGCGAGGTCGCGGGCGACCAGCTGGCTGATGAGGTCGAGCCGCCGCCAGCCGACTCGCCACGGGGAGGTGAGAGCGCCGACTACGAAACTCTCCTGCAAAGGTGCGGGACTTTATCACACGGACGCGGACGGTAAAGCAACGGACCGCACGGCGTGACCCGGCGCTCTCCCGCCCGCGCACCACCGTGCGCCGTCACGGGCAGCGTGATATTGGGGCTCCTCCGAGTGGTGACCGCGAGTATCGTCATCTGCACTCACAACCGGGCGCGAATCCTCGCGCGCGCCGTCGACGAGGCGGTCAGCCAGGCGCGCCTGGCGGGGGCGGAGGTCGTGGTCGTCGACAATGCGTCGTCGGACGACACGCCGGCCGTCCTGGCGGGGCTCGTCGAGCACGCGGCCCCCACGGCCCGCGCGGTGCGGGAGCCCCGGCTCGGTCTGTCCGCCGCACGCAACTGCGGCCTCGCGCATGCGCGTGGCGCACTCGCCGTCTTCCTCGACGATGATGCGGTGCCGCGCCCCGGCTGGCTCCCGGCGCTCCTCGCTCCCTTCGCGTCGCCGCAGGTCGATTGTGTCGGCGGCCGCATCGTTCTCCGGTTCCCGGGCGCCCCACCACCCTGGCTCAGCCTGCCCCTCGAGAAGGCGTTGAGCGCCTATGACCTGGGACCGACGTCCAGGCCTTACACCGAGGACGATGAGTACCCATACGGGGCCAACATCTCGTTTCGCATCGCCACCGTTCGGGCACTCGGTGGATTCTCGACCACCGTCGGTGTCCGCGGCCGTCGGCAGTTCCAGCACGAGGAGACCGACCTCTGTTGCCGCATCGCGCGTGCCGGCGGTACGCTCGTCTATGCACCGGACGCCGTCGTCGACCACGACGTGCTCGCCGAGAGGCTCACGCCCAAGTGGTTCATCCGCCGCCGCTGGCAGCATGGGCAGTCGGCGGCGATCTTCGACCTCCGTAATCGCGGTATCCGGCCGGCGTTCGGCCGAATGCGCCGGATCTACCGGCCGTATCTGATGTCGGTCCCCTACTTCCCCCGCGAGCCGGTCGACGCCGGGCGGCTGCTGGACGAGTGCCGGCGCCGGGAGGCACTCGGCTACCTTTTCGGGCTCCTGGGAGGCGTGCCTCGCCTCCGGATGCTGCGCCGGGACATGACGGCCCCCGCGCGGCCGCAGGCAGGCTCCCCTCTCCCGTGATCGCCGGTAGCATCGTGATCTGCACCCACAACCGGGCGGGGCTCCTTGCCCGCTCCGTGCGAACGGCCCTCGACGAGGCCCGCACGTGCGGCGCCGAGGTGGTGGTGGTCGACAACGCGTCGACCGACGACACGGCGACCGTCCTCCCTAGGTTGCGCGAGCGGGACGATCCTCTCCGCGTCTTGTACGAGCCGCGGCTTGGGCTTTCAGCAGCCCGGAACCGCGGCCTTGCCGAGGTGCGCAGCGCCGTAGCCGTCTTCCTCGACGACGACGCGGTGCCCCGCGCCGGATGGCTGGCTGCGCATCTCGGGCTGTACAACGCCCCGGCAGTGGCGTGCGTCGGTGGCCGGATCGCCGTGCAGCTGCCGGCAGCCCGGCCGCCGTGGCTCACGCCTCCGCTCGAGAAGGCGCTCACTGCCTACGACCTCGGTGCACCTACCCGGCGCTACTGCCCCGGCGACGAGTACCCGTGTGGCGCGAACGTCTCGTATCGGGTCTCGACGGCGCAGGCGCTCGGGGGGTTCTCGCTCCTCGTCGGCCCGCGGGGCGACCGGCTGCTCCAGCACGACGATACCGACCTCTGTTGCCGCATCGAGCGCGCCGGCGGGGAGATGATGTACGCCCACGAGGCCGTCGTCGATCATCATGTCCTGCCCGAGCGGCTCGTGCCCGGCTGGTTTCTGGGGCGTCACTGGGAACATGGGCAGTCCGGTGCGGTGTTTCACCTCCGCAACTTCGGCCCCCGCCGCGCGCTCGGGCGCCTGCGGTGGCACTACCGGCCCCACCTTCTCCGCATGCCGTACGTGCCGCGGGATCCGGTCGACCCCGAGCGCCTTCTCGCGGAGTGTCGACGCCGCGAGGCGCTCGGTTACCTCGTCGGCGTCCTCCGCGGACTGCCCCGCCGGCGCGCCCTCCGGCGCGACATGGCAGCTCCGCTGGGCGGGCTCGCACCATGAACGAGGCCGCCGTGCGCGTCTCGGTCGTGGTACCGGTCTTCGACGCAGGCCGCCAGCTCGAGCAGGCGCTCGAAAGCGTGACGGCGCAGACCTATGACAACCGCGAGGTCGTCGTCGTGGACGACGGCTCGACCGATCCGATCACGGCTCGCGTGCTCGCCGTTGCGGCAAGCCGTCCGGGCATCACTGTTCATCGGACGCCCAACCGCGGTCCTGCCCTCGCTCGCAACCTGGCCATCGAGCGGTCCGTTGGGGCCTACATTCTGCCGCTCGACGCGGACGACTACCTCGCGCCTCGCTTCCTCGAGCTCACCGTTCCGGTGCTCGACGCGGAGCCGGACGTCGGCGTCGTCTACACCTGGGTGGGGCTGGTCGGCGCGCACGACGGTGTGTGGAAGCCGGGGGCTTTCGCGCTGCCGGATCTCCTGAGCTGTAACACGATCCACGTGACCGCGCTCTTCCGCCGCGAGCTCTGGGTCGACGTCGGTGGCTACGACGCGCGGTTCGCGGAGAACAACGAGGACTGGGACCTGTGGCTCAGTGCGGCCGCGCGGGGGTGGAAGGGACACTGCGTGCCAGAAGTCCTCTGCTACCACCGTCGCGGCCCGGCGAGTCGCGGCGCGCGAGCCAGCGCACCGGGCATCAGCACGCGGCTCATGCGGACCATGGTGGCGAAACACCGGGCCCTGTACGAGGCCCACCTCGAGGAGGCATTCGGCGGGATGTTCGAGCGTCTCGTGGCAACCAACGCGTCCCTCGAGAGCCTCTACTATCATCCGGTGCTGCGGAAGATCCGCCGGTTGCGCACTCGACTCGGGTGGGTGCGGGGGACGAAGACTTGAACCCGGTCGCCGCCGTCGGTACGTACCGCTCCGTGGGCTTCGCCCCGCGCCTCTCCGTCGTCGTGCCCGCCCACAATCGCGCCCCCCGCCTGCCCGCGCTCCTGGCCGCGCTCCGCGCGGAGCTCGACCGCCACGGCGCCGCTGAGCTGATCCTCGTCGACAGCGCCTCCGCCGACGAGACCGGGCGGATCGCCGCGGCGGCGGCCGAAGGCGATCCTGCCCGCGTCCGGGCCCTCCGTGTCGACCGGCCGGGCGCCTGCCGCGCGCGCAACCAGGGGCTCGCCGTCGCGCGCGCTCCGCTCGTCGTGTTCCTCGACGACGACGTGCTGCCCCGGCCCGGATGCTTCGCGGCGCTCGAGGCCGCACACGCTGATCGCCGCGTGTACGCGGCGGGGGGGCGGATCGTCCTCCGTTTCGAGGGTGTACCCCCGACCTGGCTCACCACGCCCTTCGTGTCGTACCTCGCCGGCTACGATCTCGGCGAGCGGCCACGGGACGTGACCGGTGACGGGGATGCGCTCGTACCGCGCAGCGCCCTCATGTCGGTCCGGCGCGACGTCCTCGAGCGCCTGGGAGGCTTCTGCGAACTGTTCGGCCCGCGCGCCGGCCGCCCGATGGTGGGCGACGAGCCCGAGCTCTGCCGGCGCATTGTCTCCGGCGGGGGCCGCCTCCTCTATGTCCCCGATGCCGTCGTCGACCACCTCGTTCCCGCGGCCCGGCTGACCGAGACCTACCTCGTCCGCCGCTTCTTCTACCAGGGGGTCACGGAAGCCTTCACCGACATCCGCTTCGCGGGCGCGCGGGCCGCCTGGGGCCGCTTGGGACGTGGCCTGCGGCACCGCGCTGCCGGGACGAGCTGGGACGGCGCCGCCAACGCGGAGTGTAACGCCATGCTCGAGCGCTGTCGGCGCCGACAATCTCTCGGCTACGCCGCGGGCAGCATCCTCGGCCTCATCCGCTACCGGGCGCTCCGCCGTCTCGCCGCCTGAGCCGTGGCACGGATTCTTTGGCTGACCCCCTTCCCGCCCGCGCCCGCGCGGAACGCCGGCGCCGGCCGGATGTTCGAGCTGATCCGGCGCCTCGCCTCGCGCCACGAGGTTGACGTCCTGTCCTTCGCCGGTGCCGACGATGATCCCGACGCGGCGTCGGCGCTGGAGCGTGCCGGTCCGGGGCACGTGTGGCTCGTCCCGCGCCACGCCGACCGCCGGCCCGACTGGCTCGGCCTCAGGCCCGCCGAGGTCGCAGAATACTGGGACCCAGCGATGACGCGGGCGCTCGGGGCAACGCTCGCGAACGGCGCCTACGACCTGCTGCAGGTGGAGTACAGCCCGATGGCCGAGTACGCACCACCGCGAGGTGCCGGCCCACGCGCGGTCTGGACGGTGCACGAGCTCCGCTGCGTCCGCCTCCGCGACGAGCTCGCGCGCCGGCGCGGGCCCGTGCGCGCGCTCCTTGCCTATCGCTACCTCCAGATGCTGCGCTACGAGCTCTCGCTCACGGCACGCTTCGATCTGATCGTGGCGATCGCCGAGGCCGAGGCGGGGGAGCTCCGCGCGCGTGGCGCGGCGGCACCCGTCGCGGTGAGCCCGATGGGCGTCGACACGCGCGGTCTTCTTCCCCCCGCCCCTTCCGAAGCCGCGGAGCGCGGGTTGATCGTCCTGGTCGGCTTCTTCGGCCACGCCCCCAACGTCGATGCCGCCCGCTGGTTCGTCGGCGATATCCTGCCCCGGGTGCGCGCCGCCCGGCCCGACGCTCGCGTGGCGCTCGTCGGACGCGAACCCCCGCCCGCGGTGAGCGCGCTCGCGGAGCCCGGGATCGTAGAGGTGACGGGCTTCGTCCCGGATCTCCGCCCGTGGCTCGCGCGCGCCGAGGTCGTCGTCGTGCCGGTCCGGGAAGGCGGCGGCGTACGCGGCAAGGTGCTCGAGGCCTGGGCCGCCGCGCGGCCCGTGGTCACGACCGCGCGCGGCGTGGCGGGGCTCGTGGCACACGACGGCGAGAACGTCCTCGTCGCCGACGACGGCGCGGCGTTTGCCGGCCACGTCAGCCGCCTCCTGGCTGACGGGGAGCTCCGCCGGCGGCTCGGCGCCGCGGGGCGGAGAACCGCCGAAACGCGCTACGACTGGGATGCGATCGCGGCCGCGCACGCCGAGCTCTACGACCGCCTGCTCGCTCCGAGGGCGGCGTGAGCCCGCCCGTGGTGCTCGCGTCCGCAGTCTCCGGTCGACTCTTCGAGTCGGCCGCCGCCGAAGCGCGGCGCCGCTTCCCCGACGCTCCGCTCGTCGCGCTCGTCCACTGGCGCGCGGCGGGCGCCTTGCCCGATGGCGTACGGCCGTACGTCGCGACCGACTACCGGGATCGGCCGGCCGCGCTGGTGCGCGAGCTGCGCCGTTTACGACCGGTCGCGACCCTCGTCGTCTGCGACGGGGCGCCCGGCGCAAGCGCTCTGAAGACGCTCGCCCTCCTGGGCGGCGGCAAACGCATCGTCGTGCGCGAGGGGGGCGACAGCTACCGTCTGCCCTACGACGTGCGCGGCCTCGGGCGGCATCTGGTGGCACGGCTTCCGGGAGGCGTGGGTCGGGCGCTGCGTGCCGTGGGCGCGCTCGCCGGCCTGCCCATCCTCCTCGCTGGCGCATGGCGATGGAGGAGACGCCCGTGAGGCGGGCGGTGGCCGCAGCTGCCGTGAAGTGCGCCCTCCTCGTCCTCATCGTGCTGGCATGCTCGTGCCGCACAGCCGACCCGCGTCCCGACGTCGTCGTGATCGTGCTCGACGCCGTGCGCGCCGATCACCTCTCTGCCTACGGCTACGGGCGGCTTACCACACCGGTCATCGACCGCCTCGCGTCGGACGGCGTCCTCTACCGGCGTGCGATCTCCGCGGGGACGTGGACGGTACCGGGCCACGCCTCCCTCCTGACCGGCCGCCTCCCGACGTCCCATGGCGCGTACCGGGCCCCGGGCGAAATGAACGCGGCGACGGCCCTCGACAGCTCGGTCGCGACGGTCGCCGAGCGGCTCTCTGCGGCCGGCTACGACACCGCGGCCTTCCTCGGGAACCATGCCTACCTCGACCCGGCCTTCGGTCTCTCGCGCGGCTTCCGCGTCTACGAGACGGACAATCTCTACCCCGCAGCGACCCTCGTCCGGCGCGTGACGGCCTGGCTCGACCACGAAGCCCGACGGCCGGCCTTCCTCTTCCTGAACGTGCTCGATGCGCACGAGCCCTACGCCGCGCCTCCGCCCTACGATCGGCTCTTTCCCGGTCGCCTCGATCACGTGGGTGACGTCAACCACGAGTACCTGCGGACCGGCCAACTTCCCACGCCGGAGATCCTCACGCACTGCGTCTCGCAGTACGACGGCGAGCTGCGCTACATGGATGATCAGCTCGGGCGTCTCCTCGCCGAGCTGCAGCGGCTCGGGCGCCTCGACGGCGCGCTCGTCGTGTTGACCGCGGACCACGGCGAGCTGTTCGGCGAGCACGGGGTCCTCGGGCACGGAACGCTCCCGTGGGACCCGCTCGTCCACGTGCCGCTCATCGTCAAGTACCCGCACGCGAGCCGCCGCGGGGCCGAGGCCCGTCCCGTGAGCCTCGTCGATGTCGCACCGACGATCCTCAGCGTGGTCGGCCTACCGCCGCTCCCCGACGCGCAGGGGGCACCACTCTGGGAACGGAGCGGCCCGGTCGTCGCGGAGGAGCTTGGTCCGACGGGGGACGGGGCCCGCGCCGTGTACGATGACACCGGGCACGTGCTGTTCGCGCAAGGAGGCGGAGAGAGCCACCAGCTCGCACTCTACGACCTCGGGAACGACCCGGACGAGGAACGGCCGCTGCCGGTCGAGGGCGCCGGCGTGCGCCTCGAGACGGAGCTCACGGCCCTCCTGGCCGGCATGTCGCGTGCCCCGCGTGGCCCGGTAGCGACCCGCAACACGAAGGTCCAGGAACGGCTCCGGGCGCTCGGCTACGTGCAGTGAGCCGTGCCGTCGGCTTCTGCCTCCTCATCGCGATCGCCTGCCGGCGATCACCCGAGGCGCCGTTCGTCGATATCACGGGGTCGGCCGGCCTCGACGGCCCCGTCCCGTCCTACGACGCCGCGCTCGCCGACTTCGACGGCGACGGGCGCATCGACATCTACGTCGGCAATCACGGCGCCGGCGCCGCGCTCTACCGGAACCTCGGCGACGGCCACTTCGAGAACGTCATCCCGACAGCGGGGATCGAGCCGGGCGGCGACCAGCACGGAGCCGGCTGGGGGGACCTCGACGGCGACGGCCGGCCCGATCTCTACGTCGGCCTCGGCGCGGACCGCGGCCGCGGCACGAAGGCGAACCGGCTCTACCAGAACGTGGGTGGCCGCTTCGTCGACGTCGCCGGCGCCGCGGGCGCCGCCGATCCGCGCGGGCGGGCGCGCGGCGTCAGCTGGGTGGACTATGACCGCGACGGGAGGCTCGACGTATTCGTCGCCAACTACGCCTCACCGAACGTGCTCCTCCACAATTCGGGAGACGGAACGTTCGAGGACCGGGCCGAGGCGGCCGGCCTCGCGCGTCCGGGCGCCGGGCGCGCCGTCTGGACGGACTACGACCACGACGGCTGGCCCGACGTCCTCTTCACCGCCACGCCTGCGGGCGTCCGCCTGTTGCACAACGAGGGCGACGGCCGCTTCCGCGACGCGACCGACCAGGCCGGCCTGCCGCGCTGGCCGCCAGCCGAGGGCGCCGCCTTCGCCGACGTCGACGGCGACGGCGACCTCGACCTGGTCCTCGCGGCGGGGACAGACTTCCCCGATTCTTTCACGCTCCGCGAGGGGTCGCTCGTGTTCGCCGTTCCCGGCCGCAGGGGGATCGCGATCCGGGTGGAAGGTCCGCGGGAGGCGCCGCCAGCGGCGCTCTATCGCGAGGGGATCCTGCTCGCAGACGCTCCCCCGCTCATGCCCGAGGGACGTGGCTGGACCCTCCGCTGGAACGGTCCCGGGCGTCTCGCCGGGCGCATCGGCCCCGGTATCACCACCGCGTCGCTCGAGGGCGCGCGAGCCTGGCGCCCGCGCGAGCCACACCGCCTGTACCTGAACCGCGGCGACGGGACGTTCGTCGAGGCCGTGGGCGCCCTCGCCGGGCGCGGGAACGGGCAGGCGGTCGCCTGGGCCGATGTCGACAACGACGGCGACCTCGATCTCTACGTCGTGCAGAGCGGCGTCGAAGGGGCGGACGAGCCGGATCTCCTCTACCTGAACGACGGTCACGGACATTTCACGCCCACCACCGGCGTGCCCGCGGGCGAGGGCCGCGGGTGCGGCGCGCACTTCGCGGACTTCGACGGCGACGGCCGGCTCGACCTGCTGCTCACCACCGGCTGGGGAGTTCCCCCGCTGGCCCGCGGGCCCCACCGGCTGCTGCGCAACGTCGCCCCGCCGGCGCACTGGCTCGAGGTCACACTGGTCGGCCGGGCGAGCAACCACGCCGGGCTCGGCGCCTGGATCGATCTCGAGGCCGATGGGCAGCGCCAGACCCGCTTTCGCTCCGGGGGTACGCTCTACTCGCAGAGCCTGCTTCCCGAGCACTTCGGCCTCGGGAACGCCACCGACGCGCACGTCCGTGTCGACTGGCCGAGCGGTACGTCGCAGGAGGTGATCGCGGCCGCAGACCGGCAGATCGAGATCGTCGAGTCGCGACCGTGACACCCCGTGCGCGCGCGGAGCCGCGCGTGTATCCTCTCTCGGTGGAGACGGGCGCGGCGCACGGACGCGCAGCCTGGCGGCACGTCGCATGGGCGCTCGCCCTGGGGCTCGCCGCAGCCCTCCTCGCCTCGGCCGTCACCGCATGGCGGCAAACGGCGGCCGAGGGATACTGGGCGGCCGGCTACTACCGGCTCCTCGCCGATGCGCTCTGGAAGCGCTTCGATGGCGCCCTCCCCGTGGCCGTCCCGGCGTCGCTCACCGCAGGGCTTCTCGCGGCCATCCTGCGCCGCGGTCGAAGGCGACCCCGGCTCGGCCCCGCGCTCGCGCTCCTCATGCTCGTCGGCGGGGTGCGCGGGGCGGGGGCGCTGGATGCCTGGCTCGCGTCGCGCGGTCCGAACCTCGTCATCGTCTCGGTCGACACCCTGCGCGCGGACCGCCTCGGGGTCTACGGCTACTCCCTCCCGACCAGCCCGAGGCTCGACCGGCTAGCCTCCGAGGGCGTCCTCGTCGAGGACGTCTACAGCCAGTCACCGAAGACGACGCCCTCCCACATGACCCTGCTCACATCCCTCTACCCGTGCGTGCACGGCGTCGAGCTCTGGTGGCACGACCAGCCCGCGCGCGTGCTGAGCCCCGCGGTCCACACGCTGGCGGAGGTCCTCAAGAACGCCGGCTACACGTCGGTCGCCTTCACGGGCGGCGGACAGGTCGATCGCTCGCGCGGTTTCGATCAGGGGTTCGACCGCTACAGCCACGGCCGGGAGCTCGAGAAGACGCTCGA
>DATILR010000367.1:0-2837 GCA_035476275.1 Binatus sp. (SeqCode)
TCGTGATCAATGGGGAGTTAGCGCGGCTCGTTGGACGCGAGCACGCGGAGAACGTTACCGCCGAGGATCTTCGCGAGGTCCGCTGACGAGTACCCGCGCGCGCGCAGCGCCGCGACGAGCGCCGGCAGCTTCGAGACGTCCTCGAGGCCCGCGGGCCCCGCGGGGATGCCGTCGAAGTCGCTGCCCAGGCAGACGTGATCGATCCCCGCCACGTGCGCGACGTGGTCGATGTGGTCGACGAGGCGCGACAGCGGGACCGGCGGGAGCTGCGCGACCTCGGCGCGCACCCTCCGCCACGACTCCGCGGGCGGAAGGCCGAGCGCCCGCACGCGGGTCCACACCGCCTGCTCGCGCTCGGAGTAGTCCCGATCGAGGAAGCCCGGGCCGTAGTTCACGCAGACGGCGCCGCCGGTCCGCGCGATCGCTTGAAGCATCGGGTCGCTCAGGTTCCGCGGCACGTCCGCGAGCGCCCGCGACGAGGAGTGCGACGCGATGACGGGCTTCCGCGCGTAGCGAATGACGTCCCAGAAGAGCGGATCGGAGACGTGCGACACGTCCACCATCATGCCGAGCCGCTCCATCTCGTCGATGATGCGCCGGCCGACGTCCGTGAGCCCGCGGTTGCTGCTGTCGTCGCCCGAGGAGCCGCCGATCGGGCTCGCGATCGACCACGTGAGCGTCAGGTAGCGGGCGCCCCGCGCGTAGAAGATGCGGAGGTGATCGACGAGCTCGTCGTCGGTTCCCGGGAGCAGCGCGTGCCCGCCCTCGACGCCGAAGAGCGCCGAGATGAGACCGCGCTCGGCGTTGGCGCGGACCTCCGCCGCGCTCCGCGCCCAGGCGATCGTGCCCGCGTTGGCGCGGACCATCGCGTCGACCGCGTCGAACTGCTTCAGGGCCTCCGCGAAGTACCCTTCGGGGCGGGTCCGCCACGGACCGACGAAGATCGAGAAGAACTCGGCGTCGAGCCCGCCGGCGCGCATCTTCGGAAGGTCCACCTGCATGTCCGGCTGCGCCGTCGCGAAGTCGATGCCCCCGTACGTGATCCGCTGCGTGCAGTCGGAGTGGGTGTCGACGACGATGGGTCGGCGGGAGAGCCGTGGCGTGCACGCGACGAGGACGAGCAGTGCGCCGCAGACGGCGGCTTTCACAGGTAGCTCAGCCACGGGTCGCGACGCCGCTGCTTCACGCCACCGAACCACCGGCACGGGGCGTAGAGGAGCGCGACGACGAGAATCCACGTCACGTAGACGACGGGCAAGCCGAAGCCCCAGTCCTTCGGAAAGGCGAAGCAGGCGGTCATGAACGCCGCGATATCGCGGCCCGCGAGGTACGCGGCGAGGACGGCGAGCGCGTGAATCAGGTAGAGATGCAGCACGTAGTAGAAGAGCGGCACGCGCCCGTACACGAGGATCACGCGGGCCGCCGGTCCCGAGAGCCGCTCGAGCGCCGGCAGCGCCGCGATCGCGGGGCCGAGCGTCATCAGCAGGAAGAGGAGCGAGGGCGGATACTTCGTCGTGTCGAGGAACGAGAGGATCGTGAACCCGGCGCGCGGCTGCGTGGACCACGGCGCCGGGTCGCCGTAGCCGTTCGCGAGACGGAGGATCAGGAAGGCCACCGTGAGGCCGAGCCCCAGGCGCACGAGGATCCGCCGCCGTTCCGTCGCCTCGCGCAGCAGGAGCGGTCCGAGGCCGTATCCCACCGCCATCACGCCCACCCATGGGACCAGCGGATAGACGACGGGGAAGCGGGGCACGTGGAGCACGCTCCACACCCAGGCCGCTGCGCCGAAGCGCTCCGGCGCGATGCCGTCGACGAGATTGTGTCCCGCGATCAGCGTGATCCCGAACGCTGCGATCGCGGGAGTCGGCAGAAAGACGAGGCCGGAGAGGACGATCATCGAGGCGCCGATCGCCCAGATCACCTGCAGCGCCGGCCACCCGAAGTGGGGATCGAAGGACCACCCGACGCGCACCACGGTCGCTTCGAGAACGACGAGCCAGATCCCGCGCGTGAGCAGGAAGCGGGAGAGCTCCCGCCTCGTCCGTCCGCGCCTGCCCGCGAGGTATGCGCTCGCGCCGGCGAGGAGGACGAACGTCGGGGCGCAGAAGTGCGTTACCCATCGGGTGAGGAAGAGCGCGGGCGTCGTGTGCGCGAGATCGGTGGGATCCACCGCGGCGTTGCTGAAATGATCCCGCACGTGGTCGAGCGCCATCATGATCATGACGATGCCGCGCAGCAGGTCGACGGCGTCGAGCCGCCGCCGCACGCCCGGATCCGGATTCGCGCCGGCAATCGTCGCCGGTGGAGTCGTCGCGATCGAGACGGCGCCGCGCAAAGGTGACCTCGGGCCGAGGACCTAGCCGTGCCGCGGAGCTCTGTCGAGCCGCCGGTGGTAGCCTTCGCAAGCGGTCCGCGCGGCGCGGGAACACATTGAAAAGACGGCGTGCTCCCTGAGCCGCTGGACAACAACCGCGAAGAGCCTCCATGAAGTGTCATGTTTCATGACCGCTTACTTCCCGAGCACATAGGCAAGCTGAGCATAAGGCATGACGTTGCCGTGCCCACACGCGATCATCTCGACCGAAAGCCCATTTTCTTGGATTAGTTCATGGACCGGCGACGCGAAGACTGGATTTAGGGGAAAGGTGTCGCTGACGAGGTCGGCCGGCCGTGAAAAGAACACGGGCGTCGGGCACATAGCCCACCAGCATTCCCGACGAGTGATTGTTCGGTACATGGTAGAGCTTGACCTCCCGTGTCCCGTCCGTCAGCGCGATCGCGTCATCGACGAGCATAACGGAAGGCTGGCTCTGCCGGCCCTCGCGGCGCGCAATTTC
>DATILR010000368.1:0-2077 GCA_035476275.1 Binatus sp. (SeqCode)
AGGAACTCCTCGTGCGCCGGCTTGTCGGCCGATGGCGCCCAGGCGAAGGGGATGCCGTGCTGGCGCGCCAGCGCTTCCAGATCCGGATGGTTGGAAAGGACGAGGACCAGGTCGCCCGCCAGCTGCCCGTCGTCCCGATCGTGGACCAGCTGCTCGAGGCAGTGCGCCTCCTTGGTGACCAGCACCGCGACTCGCTTCCGCTCCGAAGGTCCGCCCGCGAGACGGACCTTCACCTCCATGCTGAGCTCCTCGCCGATCTTGCGCAGACCCAGCACGAGCTCGTCGAGCGTCAGGGTGAGGTCGGAGAGGTCGACGAGCATGGTCATGATGAAGAGACCCTCCATCACGCGCTGCTCGATGTCCTCGATGTTGATGTTGCACGAGGCGAGGTAGGTGGAGACGCGCGCCACGACCCCTTTCTGGTCGCGGCCGACCACCGACACGACGGCCCGGTTGCGCACGACGGGACCTTAGCCGCGGCGCGCTGCGGGGCGCAAGCCGGGAATCACCCCGCGCGCCCGGTCTGCCGCCACCAGCGCACGCTGTGGCCGGGCGCGTGGAGGAAGACGCCGCCGTCGAGGTAAACGACCTGGCCCTGCATCCAGTCGGCGTCGGGCGAGCAGAGCCACGCGACGGCGGCCGCGACCTCGGCGGGCTGGCCCAGGGCACGCAGCGGCGTGGCGCCTTCCACTTCCTCGAGGAACGTCCGCCGCGCTTCCGCGTCGCCGAAGTAGAGGGCGACCGAGTCGGTGTCGACGTAGCCCGGATTGACGCAGTTGACGGTGATGCCGCGCGGGCCGAGCTCGACCGCGAGGTAGCGCGTGAGTGCCTCGAGCGCCGCCTTGGCGGAGGCGAGGACGCCATGCCCCGCGACGTAGCGGTGCGTGTCCATGCCCGAGATGCTGACGATGCGGCCCGGCGCGCGCATGCGCGGCACGATGCGCTGCACGATCTGGAGGAAGGCGTGGATGGTGATGGCATAGGTCTTCTCGAGGTGATGTGGCTTCACCTCGAGGAGTGGCTTGAAGGCGGTGGCGGCGGCGTTGGCGACGAAGATGTCGACGGGCTCGCCCTCGAGGCGGTCGAGGGCTGCCGCCACCTCGGCGGCCTCGAGGAGGTCGGCGCGGAGCGGCAGGCAGCGCCGGCCGAGGGCGCGCACGGCCGCCTCCACCTCCGCGGCGGCGACCGCGTCCCGCCGGTAGATGAAGGCGATGTCGGCGCCGTCGCGTGCGAGCCGCTCCACGGTCGCGCGCCCGATGCCGCGCGAGCCGCCGGTCACCAGTGCGAGGGGCATGGCTCGCTTTGTCCCGAATCGGGTGGCGCTTGCAAGAGGCTCAAGCCACGACGCCCGCTTCTCTGAGCGCGCGGATCTCCTCCCCGCTGCACCCCAGGATTCCTGACAGCACCTCGTGCGTGTGCTCGCCGAGGAGCGGCCCCGGTCCGCTCACCCGTGCCGGGGTCTCGGAGAGGAGGAACGGCGGCCCGTCGATGCGCACCGTCCGTCCCTCCGGCGTGGCGACGTCGACGAAATGGCCGCGCGCGGCGAGCTGCGGGTCGCGCGCGCAGAGGTCCTCCGCGTTCGCGACCACCCCCGCCGCCACCCCCGCGCCCTGCAACGTCGCCATCGCTTCCTCGGCGGCCTGGCCGCGCGTCCAGGCGCTGACGAGCTGGTCGAGCTCTCCTGCGTGGTGCAGTCGGCTGGCGGCGGTGGCGAAGCGCTCCTCGCAGGTCCAGGCGGGCCGGCCGATCGCCGCGACGAACCGACTCCAGTCGCTGTCGGTGAAGATCGTGATCGCGATCCACCGATCGTTTCCCGCGCAGGGGTAGACTCCGTGCGGTGCCCCCGGCGCTTCCTGCGATGCGTTGCCGGTGGGCGTCGAGACGCCGCCGTCGATCGCCCGCGCGAGGAGGACGGGCCCGAGAAGGCTGGCGACACCCTCCAGCTGTGCCAGGTCGACGAGCTGGCCTCGCCCCGTCCGCCGCCGATGCCAGAGCGCGGCGAGCACGGCGAGGGCGCCGAGATTGCCGCCGGCGAGATCGGAGTACGAGTAGCCGAAGCCGGCTGGCGGCCCGTCGG
>DATILR010000369.1:0-3436 GCA_035476275.1 Binatus sp. (SeqCode)
CGGGGGCTCGCAACCACGAAAGCGCGAGGTAACTACCGTTTGACCACGCCCACCACACTCTGGCAGGATCGCCCCACGACGACAGGCACGCAATCCGCGCTGTACCGACGGAGGACACGAACCATGAGCGAGCACGAGATCATCGCAGCGGACGACCGGCGGTTCCAGGCGATGGTGAAGCAAGACTGGGCGGCGCTCAGCTCCGCCCTGGCCGACGACCTAGTGTACGTGCACTCGAGCGCACGGGTCGAGTCCAAGAGAGAGCACGTGTCCAACCTGCAAGCGGGTAAGCCGAACTATCGTGGGGCTTCGCCACGCGACCGCAAGGTGCGGATGCGCGGCGATGTCGGCATCGTCAACGGCGTGTCCGAGATGCACGTGGAGAACGCCGGCAAGGACCAGCACTTCACGATCCGCTACCTTGCGGTGTACGCGAAGATCGCCGACCGCTGGCAGATGACCGCCTGGCAATCGACCAAGGTGCCGGACGCCTAGTCCGCGCACTCACCCGGCGACGACGGCGTAGCTGATGTGCCAAGCGGGCAGTGCCTGAGAAGGGGCCTTATGTCACCTACGATCCGACGGCCTGAGACACGCGCGTGCTCATCGACAACATCCGCTTTGGCATGGTGTGGGTCGACGCCGAACGCCCTCCGCGTGAACGCGCCGTTCGTGCGGCCGTGACGAGGGGAGCGATGGTCGTGTCGAAGGACTTTACAGTGCTGGGGCGCCCTTCGACGCCCCGCCGCCCAACATCGCGATCGGTCGAGGCATCGCGGTGCGGCACAGCGTGTGCTTGAGTAGTTGTCGATCGCGCCGGCCGTTCGGGGTCGGGCGCTTCAGAGAGGAGCTTCGATATGCGGACCGAGCGGTTTCTGGCAGTGGCGGTGGCCCTCACCTTGGCGTGGCCAGAGCTCGCGCATGCGTCGCCGACGCCGGTGCCGCTGCCCGGATCTCTCGTGATGATGACGACGGGGATAGTCGCTCTCGCCGGCGTCGCGTGGTGGCTGCGCCGCAAGTAGGGATCCAGCAGCCGCCCGGCGGCCACTCCAGCCGTGCTGGTAACCGGGGCGGTAACTCACCAGGAGCAGCAGGCGGGCAGGGGCTCACTCTCTCTTCTACCACCGGCTGAACGCGGCGTGGCTTCCTGGCACACTGCGGCCATGCCCGAGCGCTCGCGCCGCCCGGCACGCTCGAGGATCGGCTCGCTCGACGCGCTGCGCGGGGTCGGCATCCTCGGCATCCTCGCGCTCAACGTGCAGCTCTTCGCCCTGGTCGCGGCGGCGCGTGCCAACCCGACCGTGCACGGCGACCTCGGCGGCGCGAACTGGCTCGCGTGGCTCGCGATCTACGCGCTGGCCGACGGCAAGTTCACCGGCGTGTTCGCGCTGCTCTTCGGGGCGGGGATCCTCATCTTCGCCGACAAGCCGGACGAGGACGCGCGGGTCGTCGCGCGGCTGCACTACCGTCGCATGGCCGCCCTGTTCGCCATCGGCCTCGCGCACGCGTACCTGCTCTGGAGCGGCGACATCCTCGTCACCCTGGCGCTGTGCGGCGCCGCCGTGTTCCCGTTTCGTGCCGCGCCGCCGCGCCGTCTCGTCGTCGTAGGCGTGGCCGTCTTCGCGATGGCGTCGCTGCTGATGCTCGCGTCGGGTCTCGCGCTCTCGAGGATCCCCGCGCGGGAGATCCGCGAGGCCGAGCGCGCGTGGGCGCCGCCCGCCGACGTCGTCGCCGCCCAGGTGGCCCGCTATCGCGCCGGCTGGTGGACGCAGATGACCGCGCGGGTCCCGGCCGCGTTCGAGATGGAGACGACCTACTTCGTCGGCCACGCGGCGTGGCAGATGGGTGGGCTCATGCTCGTGGGCATGGGACTGCTCAAGCTCGACGTGCTGACCGCCGGACGGTCGACGGCGTTTTACGCGCGGCTCGCCGTCGCGGGATTCGGCCTCGGCTGGCCGGCGCTCGCGACCGGCGCGAGTCACAGCTTCCGCCACCACTGGGCGCTGGCCGACTACCTGCGCGTCGGCGGGCCGCTGACCTCCTGGGGCAACGTCCTCGTGGGCCTCGGCTGGATCGGCCTCGTCATGCTCGGCGTGCGGGCGGGATGGCCGCTCGGCGCCATCGCCGCCGTCGGCCGCACCGCGCTGACGAACTACCTGCTACAGACGGTGCTCTGCACGACTATCTTCTACGGCCACGGGCTCGGACTCTTCGGCCGGGTCGGGCGCGCCGGGCAGCTCGCGATCGTCGCCGGCGTGTGGGTCATCGAGCTGGTCCTCTCGCTGTGGTGGCTCCGCCGCTTCGACTTCGGGCCCGTCGAGTGGCTGTGGCGCTGCGCGACCTACGGCCGCTGGCTCGCCATTCGCAGATCATCCGCCCCCACGGCGGCCGCCCTCCCGGTGGAGCGGTAGAATGCGACGTCACCGTGCCATAGGGGGGAAGAAATCGGCGGGGACTGAGAAGGGGCCCTATGTCACCTACAACCCTCTTGGCCTACGTCAGAATCATTCCTTTTTGAGCCGTCACCAACGAGCGCTCTCAGCCCACGCAGAATCACGAGCTTCCGCCCCGGCTGGAAGCGAGGATTTTGACCATGAACGCTTGCGGCTGACTCGGCGCTCTATGGCCATCAGGCCAGTCCATTCATTTCCACCTCCGCCTGCTCCAGCCAGAAGCACATGTCCATCTCGCGGTACATCGTCACTGCTGTGCTCAGGTGCTCCTGCGCCTGCTCGGGCTTGCCTGTGCGCCGACAGAGTTTGCCAAGGCCGAGATGGCAGTGGGCGACGAGAGGACGCATGCCGAGGTCTTTAGCGAGTGCCAGCGCCTCGCGGTAGGAGCCTTCGGCGTCGTCCGCACCCGCCGTCGACGCGACGTCACCGGCGAGGCAGAGGGCGTGGGCCTCACTTCCCCGCGCCCCCAGCCGGCGGGTGAGCGCCAGCGCCTCTCGGGCGTGGCTGGCGGCCTCGTCGATCCGTCCGCCCGAGAGGTAGGTCGTCCCCGCGCACAGAAGGATGAGCGCCGGCCAAGTGTGACTCTGGCGACTGTGGAACTCCTCGACAGCGCCCGCGACCAGCGGGAGCGCCTCGTCAGCCCGGCCGGCGAGGGCGTATGCGGCGCCGAGGGTCGCGGCGGCGAGCGGAATTCCGACGACGAACTGCCACGTTCGGCAGAGGTCGTGGCATCGCTCGAGGACCCGGGTCGCGCGCGGGAGATCCCGTCGACGGAGGTGGGCGAGACCGAGATCGAACAACCCCCAGTACAGCGTGTAGGGATGATCGGCTGCTTCAGCGATCCGCAAGGCGGCCTCGGCGTGCCCGATCGCCTCGTCGAACCGGCCGAGCTCGGAGAGCACGTCGGCGAGGTTGACTGTGCCCTCGTAGTGATGCACGGCGTCCATCATGCGTTCGAGGACGGATCGAGAATCTTCCGCGCC
>DATILR010000370.1:0-2846 GCA_035476275.1 Binatus sp. (SeqCode)
CGCCACCCACCGAGGCTCCGCAGCGCGGTTGACAACCCTCCGCGCCGACTTACGTTTCGCAGTCCAATGGAGCGCCTCCGACTCGTCCCGCTCGACGACACCGTCGTTTTTCCTTCCATGACCGTGACCTTGCCCGTGGACGTCGGCAACGACGACCGCGTCTTCCTGGTCCCCCGTCACGGGGGCGACTACGCCCCCGTCGGCGTTATCGCCGAGGTGGTGGATCGGGTCCGCCTGCCGGGCGGCGGGCGGGCCGTGGTGCTGTCCGGCCTCCACCGCGGCGTCGCGGGCGTCGCGCGCAACGACCCGGGGGGCCACCTGATGGTGGAGGTGGACGCGAAGCCCGACGAGACGCCGCCACGCTCCCGCACCGCCGAGCTCGAACGTGAGTACCGCGCCGTGGTGCTCGAGATCCTCGAGCTGCGCGGCGACGACGGGCGGGTCGCCGCCTTCCTGCGCTCGGTCACCGAGCCGGGCGCGCTCGCCGACACGTCGGGGTACTCGCCCGACCTCTCCTTCGCGCAGAAGGTCGAGCTGCTCGAGACCCTCGGGGTGGTCGAGCGGCTGAAGCTGGCGCTCCGCCTGCAGCGCGAGCGGCTGGCGGAGCTGCAGGTGCGGAAGCGCATCCGCGACGACGTCGAGTCGGGTGCACAGAAGCAGCAGCGCGACTACATCCTCCGCCGCCAGCTCGACTCGATCCGGAAGGAGCTGGGCGAGGACGAGACGTCGGTCGCGGACGAGTATCGGAAGAAGATCGCCGACGCCGGCATGCCGGATGCCGTGCGCGAGCAGGCCGAGCGCGAGCTCGGGCGGCTAGAGCGCATGGGCGAGTCCAGCCCCGAGTCGTCGATGATCCGCTCCTACCTCGACTGGCTGCTCGCCGTGCCGTGGGCGAAGCGCTCCGAGGAGCGCCTCGATCCGGTGCACGCGCGGGAGGTGCTCGACGCCGACCACGCCGGTCTCGACGACGTGAAGCAGCGCATCGTCGAGTACCTCGCGGTGCGCAAGCTCCGCGCCGAGCGCGGGGTCCCCGACGATCGCCGCTCGGGCGCCATCCTGACCCTCATCGGTCCCCCGGGCACCGGCAAGACGTCGATCGGCGAGTCGATCGCGCGCGCCACCGGGCGGAAGTTCGTCCGCATGTCGCTCGGCGGTGTGCGCGACGAGGCCGAGATCCGCGGCCACCGGCGCACGTACATCGGCGCGCTACCCGGACGGCTCGTCCGCGCGCTGCGCGACGCCGGCACCATGAACCCCGTCATCATGCTCGACGAGGTCGACAAGGTCGGCGCGGACTGGCGGGGCGATCCATCGTCGGCGCTCCTGGAGGTGCTCGATCCGGCGCAGAACCATGCCTTCCGCGACCACTACCTCGACGTCGAGCTCGATCTGTCCCACGTGCTGTTCATCGCCACCGCCAACGTGGGCGACACTATCCCCGGTCCGCTCGTCGACCGCATGGAGGTGATCCGCTTCGACGGCTACACGGCGGAGGAGAAGCTCGCCATCGCGCGCGGCTTCCTCTGGCCGCGCCAGATGGAGCGGAACGGGCTCCGCCCCGACGAGGTAAGCATCGACGACGCCGTGGTTCGCACCGTGATCACCGAGTACACGCGCGAGGCGGGCGTCCGCCAGCTCGAGCGCGAGCTCGGCAGGCTGCTGCGCAAGACGGCGACGCGCATCGCCGCGGGCGCCGCCACGGCGCCGGTCTCCATCGATCCGGCGGTCGCGCACGAGGTCTTGGGGCGGCCGAAGTTCTTCCAGGAGTCGGCGGAGCGCACCGCGGTGCCGGGGGTCGCGACCGGCCTGGCGGTGACGCCGACCGGGGGCGACGTGCTCTTCGTCGAGGCGGCCGCGATGGTCGGCGGCGACGGGCTCGTCCTGACCGGGCAGCTGGGCGACGTCATGAAGGAGTCCGCGCGCATCGCGCTCACCTGGGTGCGGAGCCATGCGGCCGAGCTCGGCATCGACGAGCCCGCCTTCCGTCGCCGGCAGTTCCACGTCCACGTGCCCGCGGGTGCGATCCCGAAGGACGGCCCCAGCGCCGGCGTCACGATGGTGACGGCGCTCGCCTCCTTGCTCACCGAGCGTCCGGTCAAGCACAACGTCGGCATGACCGGCGAGGTGACGCTCCGGGGGCGCGTGCTTCCGATCGGCGGCGTCAAGCAGAAGGTGCTAGCGGCGCACGCCGCGGGCCTCACCGACGTCATCCTGCCGGAGCGCAACCGCGGCGACCTCGACGAGGTGCCGGCCGAGGTGCGGCACGCGATGCGCTTTCACCTGGTCAGCTCCGTCGACGAGGTGCTGGCGCTGGCGCTCGAGATGGGCGAGAAGGCGCTCGCGGCGTAGGCGGCGCGAGCGCGCCCGCCGAGATGGCTCACAACTCGTCGGCGAATGCCGACAGCGCCGCCGTCCCGCCCGTGTGCCAGAAGAGGATGCTCTCGGTCTTCGCAAAAGCTCCCCGCCGGATCAGGTCGACCAACCCACCCATCGCGCGGCCCGTATACACCGGATGGAGCAGCAGTCCCTCCATCTGCGCCACGCTGCGGATCGCGTCGCGCTCGAGGTCACCGACCACGGAATACCCGCCACCGAGATCGCCGGCGTTCACCTCAACGGCCAGTTGGCTTGCAGCCATGCCCGCGTCGCTGAGTTTCACCGCGTCGAGGGCGATCTTCGTCACCCGGACCTTCAACTCCGCCTCAGCCGAATCGATGCTGATGCCGAGCACGCGACCCTTGAAGCCGCGGAGCGCGGCGCCGAGCACGAGTCCCGCCTGCGTCCCCGCGCTGCTGCTGGCGAAGACCATGGCATCGATCACCAGCTTCTGCGCCGCGAGCTGGTCG
>DATILR010000371.1:0-18364 GCA_035476275.1 Binatus sp. (SeqCode)
GCGGGAATAGAAGACCTCCAGGGGGTAGTTATCGGGGAAGGAGACCGGGAGCGCCGGGTTCGGGAGGGTGGTGAGGAACGCAGGGCCCCCGCAGATGGCGTCCAGGCATTTGCCCAGCGCGAGCGCGGTCGAGTCCTGATAATACATCGGGAATCCATCGGCGGGGTCGATCGGCCCGAAGCCCGCAAGCGGAGCCGAGCACGCGACGGGCGGCGGGGGTGCCGGGACGCCCTTCGCCGCTTCCGCCCAGGGCGCCAAGGAATGCGTGAGAAGCACAACGAGACAGGAGATCGAGATCTTGGTTCTAGTTTTCATCGATATTTCCTTTTCGCACGGTCTGGCGTGCGATGTTTGGGGTAAGTTCCCTGCAACGTCTGAGTGCAAGACCGGTACCCTTTTCACGCGCTGCGTCGATCGAACAGAATTCGCGCAGGACGGGATCGCGCTGCGTCAACCCACGCGACCCATGGGGCATTTGCCCCAGTCGCGGGCTCGGCCCGGGGTGAGATGGTGCATGCAATCGGCGCGTTTCTCCCCGAATTGACGCTTTCAGGCCGCTTCCACTAGTGTCCGGCCGGGCGCTCCCATGCCGCGACGCTCGTCCCTTCAGTCTCTCGATCCGATCCGGCAGCAGCTCGGGAGGGTGAGGCGGCGGCACAACCTCCACGAGACGCAGCGCGGCCTCTATCTGGTCGTCGGCACGCTCGGGATGGCATCGACCGCGGTCGTGCTTCTTGCGCTCTGGGGGAGCGCGTGGGGGTTCGCCGCCGGGGGGGCGGCGGCCGCCGGGGTGGCCATGCTGAGCGTCGTCTTCATCGCTCGTAGCGTCCGTCGCGGCCTGCTCGGGGCGGCTCGGTCCGCCGCCTGGGCGGATCGGCAAGCAGAGCTCGAGGGCCGCCTCGTCACCTTGGTCGAGATCGGCTGCCGCGACCCGGGGCCGCAGGAGGCCTTCTTCTGGCCACTGCTGCTCCAGGAGAACCTGCAGCGTCTCGGCAGCTGGCGCCCTGAACGACTCGTCCCGCGCCGGCTGCCGCGCGGGGCGCTCGCGACGGCGCTCGGCGCCGCACTCGCGCTCGGCACCACGCTCGGGCTCGCCCCCCGGCTCCGCCCGGCACCGCTGGCAGTCGGCTATCTGACGGAGCCGGCTGGGCGCCTGGCACCCATGGATCTGACCCCCGACCGGGTGCTCCTGGCACCGGCGCAGGGAGGGTCGCCAGCGAGCAGCGAGCCCGGAGAGGCATCCGGCGGCCCCCGGGCCGGTGGGGGGCCGTCCTCACTGCTGGCGCGACTCCAGCAGCGGATCCGAGAGCAGGTGTGGGGACCCGCCCGGGAACCACCGGGTGCCGCCTCCCGGTCCGTCGAGGCGCGCGCCGGCCGCCCGGCACGAGACGCGCACGCCACCTCCGACGCCGATACGGCCACCGACGCCGGCGGGGAGCGGATCCCCGCGCGCGCTTCCGCCTCGTCGGAACTCGGGGTTGCCGAGGCCGCCCGCGCTGCGCGTCTTGCGCAACGGGCCAACCGGGAAGCAAGAGAGGCGCGTGGGCAGGCATCGCTGACGGAGCGCGGGAAGCGGGCGGACGGGGAACCCGAGTCGACGGGCACCGACGGCGCTGCGGCGGGAGCCGGGACGGCCACCGCTCCCGATCTCTTCGGGCGGCCAACCACCCTCCGCACGGGCGAAGGCGGGACCTTCGAGCTCGCCCTGGCGGCCCCGGGAAGTGGCGTCACTCCCACGCCGGCACCGCCCGAGGGTGAGCCGCCGCCAGCCGCCGCGGACGAGCGGCCCACGCTCGCCGCGGGACAATGGTCCGAGAAACCGCTCACGAAGATGCCCGTGCCAGCCGCCTACGAGCCGTTCGTCCGCCGGCTCTTCGCGCATCGTGCGGACGGGGAGCCACGATGACGCCGGACGTCGCCGTGGCCGCCATCGAGGACTTCCGCGAGACCTTCGCCGCCATCCGGCGCCAGGTCGCGAAGGTGGTCATCGGGCACGAGGCCGCGGTCGAGACCATCCTCGTCGCGTTCTTCGCCGGCGGGCACGTGCTCATCGAGGGCGTCCCCGGCATCGGCAAGACCCTCATCGTCCGCTCGCTCGCCGAGGCGCTCAATCTGAGCTTCAACCGCATCCAGTTCACCGTCGACCTGATGCCGGCCGACATCACAGGCACGCGCATCATCAACGAAGGACCGGATGGCCGGCGGGAGCTCGTCTTCGTCGAGGGACCGGTGTTCGCGCACCTCCTCCTCGCCGACGAGATCAACCGGGCCACGCCGAAGACGCAGTCCGCGCTCCTCGAGGCGATGGCGGAGCAGCAGGTGACCGTCGCCGGCACGACCCATGCGCTGCCCTCGCCGTTCTTCGTCCTCGCCACGCTGAATCCGATCGAGATGGAAGGCACCTACCAGCTGCCCGAGGCGCAGCTCGACCGCTTCCTCTTCAAAGTCGTGCTCGAGTATCCCTCCCGCCCCGAACTCGAGCGCATCCTGGGGGACACGACCGCGGCCGAGCTCCCGGCGGTCGAGCCGGTGCTCCCCCGTGACAGGGCGGCGGGGCGAGTCGAGGAGCTACGCCGGCTCGTGCGGCGCGTGCTCGTGGCGCCCCACGTCGAGCGCTACGCGGCCGACCTGGTGCGTCTCACGCATCCGGGAGGCGACGGCGAAGTGCCCGAGGCGGTCTCCCGCCACGTCGTTTACGGCGCCAGCCCCCGCGGCGGCCAGGCGCTCATCCTCGGCGCCAAGGTGCTGGCGCTGCTGGCGGGCCGCGGACACGTCGCGGTCGAGGACATCGATCGGGTCGCGCCCGCGGCCCTTCCCCACCGCCTGGTGATCAACTTCGCTGCCGAGGCCGCCGCCATCCGGCCGCCCGACATCATCGTCCAGGTCCTGGCGGCCGGACGGCGCCGCCGCGGCTGACGGTCGCGATGCTGCGCGCGCTCCGGCATCGACGGTGGCGGGCAGTCGCGACGCGAGCGCCGGGCCTCGACCTCACGCCCTACGACGGGCTCTCGCTCCACGTGCGTCGCGGGATGGGCGAGCGGACGGGCGACCGCCGCTTTCCCGGGCGGCCCCAGGCGTCGGGCATCGAGCTCGAGAGCCACACGGCCTATGCCCCCGGCGATGATCTGCGCCACCTCGACTGGAACGTCTACGGCCGCCTCGGCCAGCTCGTCGTCCGTCGCTTCACCGCGGAGCGCGAGGTGCTGTTCCACATCCTGATCGACGGCAGCGCGTCGATGGGCGTCCCGGCCCGCGACCGGAAGTTCGCGCTGGCCTGCGAGCTGGCCCGTGCGCTCGCCTACGTGGCACTCTCCGCCAGCGACGCCGTCCGGCTGGCCGTCCTGCCCAACGCGGCCTCGCGCGTCTACCGCCAGCGAGCGAGCACGCTGCGCATCGGCGAAGAGCTCGCCGGCGCGACGCCGGGAGGCGCGCTGGCGCTCGATCGCGCTCTCGAGGCGTACGCGCTCCGCCATCCGCAGCCCGGAGCGGCCATCGTCATCTCGGACCTGATGATGGAGCCCGCCGAGGTCGAGCACGGGTTGCGCGCGCTCCGCGCGCGCCGCTACGAGGTCGTGCTGCTCCACGTGCTGGGTGCCGGAGAGCTCGACCCGCTACGCGAGTTCGGCCACGGGACGCTGCAGGACGTCGAGTCGAGCGCCACCCACCCGGTCGTCCTGACGCGCACGGCGCTCGCCCGGTACCAGGCCCTTCTCGACGATCACCTCGCGGCGCTCGCGACGCTCGCCGCGCGGTCGGAGGCGACCTACGCCCGGCTCACGACCGAGCGGAGCGTCGCCGAGTTCGTGACCACCGATCTCGCCCGTCTGGGGCTGGTGCGGCGACGATGAGCGGCGTCGGGTTCGCGAACCCCGCCGGGGTCCTCGCCTTCGGCGCGGTCGCCGTCCTGGTGGCGCTCTACCTCTTCGATCGCCGGCGCCGCTCCATCCCGGTCGGGACCCTCTTCCTCTGGCGCCAGATCACTCCGCGACGTATCGAGCGGCAGCGCTTCCGCATCGACCTCCTCTTCCTGCTGCAGCTCCTCCTCCTGCTCGCGCTCGCCATCGGCTACCTCCGCCCCTACCTCACGCGAGGCGGCGCCACGGCTTCGGGCGGGTCGCTCGTCCTCGTGCTGGACGTGTCGGCGAGCATGCAGACACGAGAAGCGGACGGCACACGCTTCGATCTCGTCCGTCGTCGCGCTCGCGCGCTGGTCACCCGCCTCGCGGCAGGCGAAGAGGCGATGGTCGTCACCGCCGGGGCACGCGCGCGAGTCGTCGTGCCGTGGACTGCCGACCATGCCCGCATGCAGGACCGGCTCGAGACGCTCGAGCCCCTCGATACGCCGACCGACCTGGCACCGGCGGTCGAGCTGGCGCTCGGTGCGGCCACGGGCCGGCCCGAAGCGACCGTCGCCCTGTTCACCGATCTCGCGCCCGAGGCGAGCGGTCTCGCGCCCGAGGAGCTGGCGCAGGTGGACTACGTCCAGGTCGGACGCACGGACGACAATCTCGCGATCGCGGGTCTGACGGTCGACCAGCCGCCCTTCTCGACGACGGCCGAGGCAACCGTCACCGCCACGGTCCGGAACTACAGCCACCTGCCCCGCCATGTCGCGCTCGCCGCGAGGGTCGGGGAGCGCTTCTGGACGCGGCGTGACGTTCCTCTCGAACCCCACGCCGCCCGGGAGGTCCGCCTCGATGACCCGCCGGCGGCGGGCGAGGTGGTCGTCAGCCTCGAGACGGGCGACGCGCTCGCGGTCGACGACGAGGCGGTCGGCTACATCGCGCCCAGCGAGCGGCTCGATCTCCTCCTGGTGACCGAATCGCGCGAGCTCGCCGCCGGCTTCGCGGCGGTGACGGCCGCCATTCCGGGGGCCCACCTGGAGGTCATGGCCCCGGCGCGTTACGAGGCCGCACCCCCGGAGGGTCTCCACACCGCTCTCTTCGATCACGTCGTGCCGACGGCGCTTCCCGCCACCACCAACGCGCTCTATGTCGCTCCGCCCCCCGGCAACCCCCTCTGCGGGGCTTACCGCACGGTGGAGGACGCCAGCGTCGTCGACTGGGAAGCCGATCACCCGGCGCTGCGCGGTCTCGGCCCGCTCGAGGCGCTCGAGGTCGCGCATGCCAGCGCGCTCGCACCGCCCGACTGGGGCGAGCCCATCGTCACCGCCGCCGCAGCGACGGGCGCCTTTCCCCTCCTCGTCGCCGGCGAGCGCGACGGCCATCGTGTGGCCTGTCTCGCGTCCGACCTCGCCTCGCCGCTCACCTCGTCCGATCACCTGCCGATCCTCCTGATGACGCTCGGCACCCTCCGGTGGCTGGGACAGCCGGACGAGACGGTCTTCCAGATCGCGAGTGGTGTACCCGTTCGCCTGCGAGCGTCCCTGTCCCCGCCCGTACGCTCCGCGACGGGGGCCAGCCTCAGCATCGTCGGCGATCCCCCCGTCGTCCTCGCCGAGCACCGCGGCATCTACCGGTTGGGACCTCCAGACGCGGAGCGGATCGTGCTCGTGAATCTCTTCGACGATCGCGAGTCCGACATCGGGCGGGACGGCGGTGGGGAATGGCGCGCCCACCGGCAGGCGCAGCAGGGACCGGCAGGGGCACGGAGCGACGTGGGGTGGTGGCTCTACCTCGCCGCGGCCGCGCTCCTCGTCGGCGAATGGATCGTCTGGCGCCGGAGGCTCGGCCGGTGACGCTGCCCTTCGGCCTCGGAGCGCTCCACCTCGCCGTGCCCCTCGCGCTGCTCGCACTCCTCGTCGTGCCGCTCTTCGCCATCTCCGCGAGCCCGGGACGTCGCCTGCGGATCGCCGCCTGGTGCCGCGCGCTCGCCGCCCTCGCCCTGGTGCTGGCGCTGGCCGGCCTGTGCCTCGAGAGACCGCGGCCGGCCGCGGGAAGCTGCCTCATCGCGGGGATCGACGTCTCGACGAGCGTCGGCCGCGCGGCCGCGGACGGCGCGCGCGAGTTCCTCCGCCGCGTCGTGCCGGCGCTCGCCTCGAACGACGTCCTCGGCACGATCACCTTCGCCGGTCGGGCACACGTGCAGGCCTATCCGACCGCGGGCCGACGTGCGGTGGAGGAGCTCGTCCCGGTGGTGGACGACGAGCTCGACGCGCTCGACCGGGAGGAGAGCGATCTCGCCGTCGTTCCCGCGCGCGCCGCCAGCCTCTGCCCCGCCGGAAAGCAGGCGGCCCTCCTCCTCTTCACCGACGGGAACGAGACCGACGGGAGTGTCCTTGCCGAGGCGACACTCGCCCAGCCGCCCATCCCCATCTTCCCCGTCATTCCGGCGATGGCGGCGCTTCCAGCCGCCGTCATCCGACGGGTCCTGGTGCCGGCGCTCGCCCCGGCGCGCAGCGTCCTGCCCTTCGAGACCGTGGTGGAGAACCGGACGGCGGCTCCCGTCTCCGGCGCGCTCGCGCTGAGCGTGAACGGCCGGCAGATGCTGCCGCTCCCGGTCGATCTCCCGCCCGGACCGAGCGTCGTCGCGGCTCCGTTCCGGCTCCCCGCCCACGGGGAATACCTCGTCGAGGCCCGATTGCTCCTCCCGCCGGCCCTGCCGGCGTCGGGCCCGGTCGACTCCGCGATCAGCGCGATGCGTCCCCTGCACGTGCTGGTCGTGACCGAGCACGCGGCGCCCGCGGTGGCGGCAGCGCTCGCCAGCCGAGGTCTCGCGGTCGACACCGTCCCCCCGGCCAAGCTGGGGACGCAGGCCGACACGCTCCGCGACTATCACGCCGTCGTGCTCGACGACGTCGCCCGCGCAGACCTCGGCGACGCGACACTCACCGGCCTCACCGCCTGGGTGGCCGGCGGCGGGGCGCTCGTGGTGACCGGCGGTGGCCACCTCTTCGGCGACGCCGGCTTCGCCCGGAGCCCGCTCGCGGACGTGCTCCCCGTCGCGCTGGCGTCGCAGAGCCCCGAGCCGGCGGAGCGGGAGCCGATCGCGCTCTATCTGCTGATCGACCGCTCGAACAGCATGGGCTACGCGAGCGGCGCCCTCCCCTACGGCGAGAAGATGGAGTACGCGAAGCGGGCCGCGCTCGCCGTGCTGGACCAGCTCGCACCGCAGGACCTGGTCGGGGCGATCGCCTTCGACGCCCAGCCCTACGAGCTCGGGGCACTCCTGCCCGTCGCGTCCAGCCGCGCGGCGCTCGCCGCGAAGATCGCCCGTCTCCGCTATGGCGGCGGCACCGACTTCAAGGAGGCGCTCGACATCTCGCGCCGGAACCTCCTCGCCTCCGGGCGGCGGGTGCGGCACGTGATCCTCCTCACCGACGGCGACACCAACCGCCACGCCGAGGATCACGTGGAGCTGATCGCCGCGCTCGCCGCGGATCGGATCTCGGTCACGACCATCCGGATCGGCGACGACATGGTCAACCTCGAGCTCCTGCAGACGATCTCGCGCGAGACCGGCGGTCTGTTCCATCACGTCGAGGACCTGGAGGCCCTACCCCAGCTCATGATCAGCGACACGCGGCGCCTGATCGACACGGCCCCCTACCGCGACGGCGCGGCACCCCGCATCGGCGAGGCGGGCGCGATGCTCGCCGGCATCGCGGAGCGGGAGCTCCCTTCGGTGGCACGCTGGGCGGTCACGCGCCCCCGGCCGGGTGCGGAGATCCGGCTCTACGTCGACATCGCCGGGCGGCGGGACCCGATCCTCGCCACCTGGCAGTACGAGCTCGGACGGGTCGCCGCTCTACCCGTCGACTTCCAGGCCGGCGCCGCCGGCTGGCCGCGGTGGCAGGGGTTCGCGCGTCTCTGGACCCAGCTCCTGCTCTGGGCTGCCTCCCCGGCGCTTCCCGGCGAGCGTCGGCTGGTCGCCGAGCGCGACGGCAACCGCACGCGCATCCAGCTCAACGGCGCGGACGACGAGGGCGCACCGCTCGTACTGCGCTTGCCGGAGATCGGCGACGTGGCACTGAGCCAGACCGGCGACCGGACCTTCGAGGCAGTGGTTTCCCGGCTCGCACCGGGGCGTCACGCCGCGTGGCTCCGCACCAGTCGCAGCCCCGAGGAGCCGATGGAGCTGGTCGTCCCCGCGGCCTCGGGCTCGCGGGAGTATCGCGCGGCCGCTCCCAACCGCGCGCTGCTCGAGCAGGTTGCGGCGTTGACGGGCGGCCAGGTCGACCCGGACCCCATGACCGTCCTCGCGGCGCGACCGGGGATCGGACGCCGGGTGATCCCGCTCGACGGCGTGCTCATCCCCCTGGTCCTCGTCCTCGTCCTGGCCGACGTCGGGCTGCGGCGCTGGCCGCAGTAATCGATCTCGATCCTCGCTATTCTCCGGGGTCCCCTTCCCCGCGCCGCCCGCGCCCGTACCGCATGCGATCCGAGGACCGCTCGGCCTCGACGGGCTGATCGCCGATGCACCAGACGTGATGCGGCACGTCGCAGCGCTCGGCGCCGCCGTTCCAGATCGGCGCGGCGGCACCGCCGGCGGCGGTGAAGCGGTCGCTCAGGTAGGCGACGGTTCCATACGCTTCGGGGCTGCTGGTCGACCACGCGGCGCAGTTGGTGAGCGCGGAGCCCTGTCGATCGGCCTCGTCCGTGAAGCGCGAGCCTCCGCCCGTCCGCACCCAGCCGCTTGGGTCCTGCGTACCGTAGGCGGCCGCGTGGCTGGGCGGGCCTGATCCCGCGTCGTCGGTCCGGAAGCCGACGCGGGCATCGTAGCGGAGCATGCCGACGTCGAGGAGCTCGAAGCGGGACGCCATGTGGTAGCCGCGCCCGCAGGCGTCGAGCACCTTGTTGCCAGGGAAGGCCTCGGACGTCAGGTAGAAGCGTCGCAACCCCGTCCCCGAGCCGGAGCCGCCGCGAATGGCCGCACACCCGGCAGCCCCCAGCGCCACGGCAAGGATGATGACGAACGCTCGCATGCGTCCGCGGCTCTAGCCCAAAAGCGCCCGGCGAGCCACTCCGCCGCGAAAACGGCTAGAGGCCGAGGATCTTGTCGTAGCGCTTGATGCGCGATGCGTCGCCGCTGGCGATGCGGCGGGCGTTCACCTCGACGGCGGGCATGTGCCGGTGGATGAAGCTGGCGGCGAGCTCCCGCTTGCCGTTGCCCCCCTCCGCCTGGAAGAGGAGCTCCGCGCTCACCACCACGTCGATCACCATCTCGCAGACGCGCTTGGCGTTCAGCAGCGCGTACTGCGGATCACCCATCAGGGCACCGACCGTGTTGGTCAGTCCGTTGATGCCGTCGCACACGAGCCGGACCAGGTCGTCCTGCGCCTCGCTCAACGACTGAAGGTCGGTCCGCGTCCGCTCGAGGGTCGTGAAGAGGGCGCCCTTCCCCATCTCCTTGAGGGCGAAGCTCGCCTGGATCTCCGACGTCCCCTCGTAGATGGTGGTGATGATCGAGTCCGAGTGGTAGTGCGCGGCCGGCGTTTCGGCCATGTAGCCGACCCCGCCATGGACCTGGATGCCCTGGCGGGTCACGTGGTTGCTGATCTCGGTCGCGTAGTACTTGCAGAGCGGCGTGAAGAACCGGATGAGCTGCGTGTTGTGCTCGAGCTCCTCCTGGAGCGCGATGCGCTCCGGGTCGCGGGCCGAGCGCTCGGAGGCGAGGTAGCGGCGGATCGCCTCCGTCATGTCGATCAGCGCGCAGGTGCGGTAGAGGAGCGCGCGCGCCGCCTGGATGTTGATCGCCATGAGGGTCAGCATCGACTTGACGAGCGGCTGCTGCAGGATGGGGGTACCGAACTGGACCCGCTGCGTCGCGTAGTCGCGGGCCGCCCGGTAGGCCGCCTCCGCGACGCCGATCGCCTGCGCCCCCACGCCGAGACGGGCGTTGTTCATCAGGTCGAGCATGGCGCGGAAGCCCTGGCCGCGCGTACCGAGGAGAAAGGCCTCGGCGTGCTCGAGCTCGACGACGCACGTGGGAGAGCCGTGGATGCCCATCTTCCGCTCGACACGCGCCACGCGCACGCCGTTCCGCCGGCCGTCGGACAGCGTGACCGGGCAGAGCATCAGGTTCAGACCGTTGGTCGTCCCGCGCGACTGGTCGAAGGTCGCGCCGTCCCGCGCCAGCACCAGGTGCACGTCGGCGCCGCCGTTGGTGATGAAGATCTTCTCGCCGTCGAGGAAGAAGCGGCCGTTCTCCTCGGTGGCGCGGGTGATGATGCCGCCCAGGTCGGAGCCGGCCTGCGGCTCCGTCAGGTCCATGCAGCCCTGGAGCTCTCCCGACACGAAGCGCGGCAGGTAGCGCTGGCGGAGCTCCTCGCTCCCGTACTTCTCGATGTCCTGCGCGACGCCGGCCTGCAGCCCGATGATCGTCATGAGGCTCGGGTCGGCGCGCGAGACCATCTCGAGGTAGGCGCAGTTGACGAGCACCGGCAGACCGTAGCCGCCGTACTCGGCGGCGAGGGTCAGACAGAGGAGCCCGGCGCTGCGGAGCTTCTCGTAGCCGGCAGTGATGTGCCGCGGGATGATCACCCGACCGTTCTCGAGCCGCACTTCCTCGTGCCAGTGCTCGACGGCGCCGGCCTCGATGTCCGCGCAGATCTCGCCCGTGGTGCGGAGGATCGTCTTGTAGGTGTCGGTCTCGTCCGCGACGCTCGCCTCGGCTCCGCGCAGGCGGAGATAGCGCTCCCAGTCGAAGCGATGGTCGATGAAGAGCTCGATGTCCCGGTGAAAGAAGTCTCTGGCCATGCAAGGAAAATGGTAGCACCGGGGGACCGGTATTCCGAACAGTGAAGGGTCCCGTTCGCGGTCGCGGGCGCGGGGGCGCCGGCCGGCTCCCGGTCCTCGCGACCGCGCCGCGCAGGCGTCCCGCTCGGCGGACCCTCAGCGGGGGTGTCATTCCCTTGACTGGCTTCGACCGCGGCGATCGGTCGATGCGAGCCGTCGGCTTTCGCCGAGGGAACCGGGAAAAACGGGCGCGCCGGCTAGTTCCCGCGCAGACTCGCCGCCACGTCGGTATCCGTGCCGGCGCCGAAGCGGTCGCCCCACATGATGCCGGCGGCGCGGTACCTCGATTCGGTCCGCGCGGTGATGAGGCCCAGGCGGGCGAGGTTCGGGATGACCGTATGCATGAAGACCTCGCTGTTGAACTCGGCGAAGTTCTCCTGCGTGAGCAGCATCTGCACGACGCTCTCGGGGTCGAGGCCGTACTTGGGCGCCAGGTCGCGTAGCATGTCGAGCTGCTGGTTGCCGTTGAAGGTCTCGAGCACGTTGAACGAGAAGTCCTCCATCTCCGTCATCTCCTCGGTGGAGGCCTCGCGCACCGTGCGGCGCATGGTGAGGATGCCGAACGCCGCGTGGCGTGCCTCGTCCTGCTTCACGCGTCGGATGATGTCGGAGAGGAGCGGGTTGGTGGACCCCTTCTGGATCAGGTCGAAGATGCCGACCGCCATCCCCTCGAAGAGGGTCTGCATGCCGAGCGTCTTCGTCTTCCAGGTGGGTGCAGCGAGGAGCGTGTCGAGCAGCACCTTCAGCGTGCCGCCGATGGGGTAGATGGTCCCCACCTTGCGCTGCAGGAACTTGGCGAAGACCTCGACGTGGCGCGCCTCGTCGATCACCTGCGAGGCGGCGTAGAACTTGGCGTCGAGCGTGGGGCAGGCGTTGGTGAGCTGCCCGCAGAGCTGGAGCGCCGCCTGCTCGCCGTGGAGGAGCTGGGAGAGCGTCCAGGCGAACTCGTCGAACGCCGCCGCGCGACAGGTGGCGTCGTCGACGCCAGCCGTGGCGAGGACGGAGGGAAGGATCTGCAGGCCCTCCTTGGGGAGGAACCACTCGTCGCGCGGGAACGGCGTCGACCAGTCGATGTCGGCCTCGGCGTTCCACTGACCGCGCTTGCCGCGCTCGTAGAGGGCGCGGAGCTCCTCGACCTCGCTGGCGTAGCTCCAGGTCCAGTGGAGGTCGATCGGCACATCGACGTCGATCTCGTCCCGCAGCTGGGCGATGCGCTGCTCGTCGATCTCCACGAGCTCGAAGTCCCCCAGCCGTCGGCGATGTTCCGCGAGGAGCTTTTCCATGGTTTCTCCCTCAACGTCCTTTGTTGGCCACCAGGCCGAAGCGCAGGAGGTCGCGCAGCTCGCGCTTGCGCCGCCGCACCTCCGCCGGGTCGAATATGTCCTTGCCCAGCACCTCCGCGCCGAACTCTCCCGACGCGAAGGGGAAGACCGTGAGCCCGACCAGCGTGAGCAGGAGATGCTGGACGTTGGCCGCGCGGAAGATGCCCACCGCCATGCCCTCGCGGAGGAGCGCGCCGACGCTCCCCATCATGCCGCCGATGGCGCGCTGCGCCTCCCGCTCCTCGGGCGTGTCGCCCGGGAGGTCGTCGTCCTCGAAGAGCGAGCGGAGGAGGAGGCGCGCGTAGGTGGGATGGTCAGCCAGCTGATCGACCAGCTCGTCGAGCCAGCGCTCCAGGCGCGCGAGGGGGTCGCCGCCCTTGGCGAGCGAGCGGACGAGCCGCTCCTCGATCCGGCCGAGGATGCGGGCCGCCACCGCGGCATACAGCTGCGCCTTGTTCTCGAAGTGGTGGAAGAGCGACGACTTGCCGAGGCCCACCACCTCCGCGAGCTCGGAGAGACCGACACCGGCGTAGCCGCGCTTGGCGAACAGCGTCTCCGCGGCATCGAGGATCTTGTCGCGCGAGCTGAGCTCGGCAGTCGACGGAGCGCCCTTCATGTGTTGTGGACCGACCGATCGGTCGATTATACTATTCCGATCGGTCGGAGCAGTGTCAAGCACCTTTCCCGGAAGGCGCCTGGGGCGGGCGCCGTCCGCGTGCTAGGAGAGCCTCCGATGCTGCGTCTCCACTCGGCGACGGACGGGCCCTGGCTGGGGCGGGCGCTCGCCCACCTGGACGAGATCCTGGTCGACCACGCCCACTGCGAGAAGAAGGCCGCCTCGACCGCGGTGAGTCTCCTCTTCAAGTACCCCGACCGGCCAGCCCTGCTCGCGCCGCTCTCCCGGCTCGCCCGCGAGGAGCTGGCGCATTTCGAGGAGGTGCTGGCAGCCCTGGCGGCGCGCGGCATCCGCTTCCGTCACCAGATGCCGAGCCCGTACGCCGCGGGGCTCCACCGGGCAGTGCGCTCACGTGAGCCCGAACGGCTCCTCGACGCACTCCTCTGCTCGGCACTCATCGAGGCGCGCAGCTGTGAGCGGCTGCGCCTCCTGGCGGGTGCGCTCGACGATGCAGCGCTCGCCGAGCTCTACCGCGGTCTCCTCGCAGCCGAGGCGCGACACCACCAGACCTACATCGAGCTGGCGACCACGGTGGCCCCGCTGCGCCAGGTGCACGAACGCCTCTCGGCTCTCGCCGCGCACGAGGCTTCCGTGCTCGCCGCGGCACCTCCGCTGCCGCGCCTCCACACCTGAGCGGCACCGTCCGTCCGCGCTCCATCCTCCCTGCGGCAATTCGTCACATTGGTTTTGCTAACTTCGACGCTTTGTCACATTCCATGTAGGGAAATTGACACCGGGCCGCTTGAAGATCGTGCGCGAAGGGGGCACGCTCTAGTAACGCTCCACAACCGAAGGAGGACGCCATGAGAACAGGACGGGCACACGGCCCGCATGGCTCACTCGTCGCGATCGCTGCGATCCTCGCCCTGGGGGTCGTCGCCGTGCCGGCGAGTGCGCGCAAGCGGGTCAAGCAGACGCTCTCGGCAACCGACACCGACCGCAACGCGCGCGGTCATGCGCAGCTCGTGCTGCAGAACGATGAGGACGGGAAGTTCGAGGTCATCGCCAAGAAGCTCGATCCGGACCAGACCTTCGACGTCATCGTCAGCGGAGTGAAGGTGGGCACGCTCACCACCACCGGCGGCGGCAACGGGCGAACGCGCTTCCGGACGAACCCGCACGGCGACGATCAGCTGCTCGGGTTCGATCCGCGCGGCGCGACCGTCGTGATCCGCAACACCACCGGCGAGGACATCCTAACGGGAACCGTGCCGGACACGACCGACGCCTCGGAAGTCGCGTGCTGCGTCACCGGCGACCACGGCGAGCACGAAGGTGAAGTGGAGTGCGAGGACCGCACGCCCGACGACTGCACCGCGGAAGGCGGCACCGTCGCGACCGCCACATCCTGCATCCCGAACCCGTGCGCGGGGGCTCCGTCGCCGGGCGGGGAGTCCATCTGCTGTACCCCCGACGAGGGAGAGGACAGCGGGTCGGAATGCGAAGACCGCACGCCCGACGAGTGCGCCAACGAGGGCGGCCTGGTGGTAACGGCCACCTCGTGCGACCCGAACCCCTGCTCTCCCACGCCGCCCGCACCCGAGATCGTCTGCTGCGTGACGGAGCAGGAGCACGGACACGACGCGGAAGAATGCGAAGAGATCACCGCCGATCGGTGCACGGCGCGGGGCGGAACGGCCAGCAGCGCCACGTCCTGTGACCCGGACCCCTGCGCCACGGTGGGACCCGGGGAGACCGTGTGCTGCGTCCCCCACCTGGACAATCCCACCGAGCCTCCGGAGTGTGAGATCGTCACACCCGACGAGTGCACGGCGAGCAGCGGGACAGCGAACGCCGCGACGTCCTGCAATCCGGATCCCTGCGGGATCTGATCTCGAACGCCCGTAGCGGTCGATCGAGGTAAGGGCGCAACTCAACCGGACGGCCCGGGGGACACTCCCCCCGGGCCGCTTCGTTTTTTGGCGCCAGCGACCGGCTGGACGCTACATGGCCGCCGCCGAGGCGACGCCGTAGCGCTTGAGCGCCGGAGCGCCGGCGAGGAGTCCGGGAAGGGCTTCCCGGAAGGCCGCCATGTGCGGCGTCTGGAAATGCCGGGCGAGCGCGTCCTCCGAATCCCACTCTTCGAAGATGAGGAGCGTGTTCGGGTCGTCCAGATCGGCCGAGAAGCGGTACGTCTGGCATCCCGCCTCGCCCCGGGTGGCAGCGGCCATCGTCCGGGCCACCCGGACCGCCTCCTCCCGACGGTCGGGCCGTACGGCCACGCTTCCAGCGATCACGATCATGAGCGCCTCCCTGGCCAGCCACGCGGGCCGGTCCGGAGGCCGAGACTGGCACACGGCAACCAGGCGCGGTAGGTGGTCGCATGGGCGCGCCGACGTCGCCGGTCTGGTACTTCGCCTATGGCTCCAACATGCAGACGGCGACATTCCGGGACCGGCGGGGGGTTCCCTTCTCGCGCGCGCTCCCGGCACGCGTCTCCGGATGGCGCATCGTCTTCGACAAGCCACCGGTCGTGCCCGGGGGTGCGGCGGTGGCCAACATCGTGGCCGACCCGGCCGCCGTCGTCTTCGGCGTGCTCTACGAGATCACGCCCGAGGACCTGGCCCACGTCGAGCTCACCGAGGGTGTACTGATCGGGAACTACCACCGGGTCGAGGTGAAGGCCGAGAGCCTCGGCGCGCCGGTCCTCGCGACCACGGCCGCGAGCGTCGCCTCCGACCTCCACGACTCCACGCGCGTCCCCAGCGATCGCTACATGGGATGTGTCATCGCAGGGGCGGAGGAGCACGGCCTGCCCTCCGCGTACATCAGCTACCTGCGCGGGGTCCCGGTGTGCCCCGAGACCGAAGGCGTGCGCGAGCTGCTCGACGGGGTGTTCCGGGGGCTCCGTCCCCGCAGCTGATCCCCGCCACGCGACGCTTCACGGCTGCAACGTCATCTTGCGCAGGAAGTACCGCGTGTGGCCGCGCGGGAAGTCGTCGAGCGTGGCGAAGACATCGTAGCCGAGGCGAGCGTAGAACTGCGGCGCCTGGAAATCGAAGGTGTCCAACCAGGCGTGCCGGCAACCCCGGCCGATGGCCTCCCGCTCCGCGGCGGCGACCAGTCGACGTCCGCAGCCCCGGCCGCGGTGGGGCTCGGCGATCCACAGCCACTTGATCTCCAGCCAGCCCCAGACCGTCACGGCACGGAGACCACCCACCACGTCGCTGCGCGCGTCCCGCAGAAAAAGGACGAGCGCGCGCGCGTTCCGGGGTTCGCTCCGGGACTCACCGTGCTCGGCGAGTCCCCGCTCGACGATGCTCAGCTCGTCGGGCGAAGGCTGGTCGGCGAGCTCGATCGAGAGGTCATGAAGGGGTCCCTGGGGGGGCATGCGGGCGTCACGCTCTCCCGCTGCGATAGAAGCGCACCTCGGCGCGCTCGAGGGTCGCCAACCCTTCCGCGATCTCGCCGTCGACCAGGCGGAGGAACGCTTCGAGCTTTTCCCGGGTGTCGACGATCTCGATGATCACCGGCAGGTCCTCCGACAGACGCTCGATCTTGAACGTGTGGAGCCGACTGTGCGCGCCGAATCCCATCATGCCGCGGAGCACCGTCGCACCCGCCAGTCCCTCCTCACGAGCGCGCAGCACCAGCCACTCGTAGAGCAGCTTGCCATCGCACTTGTCGCTCTCGCCGACGAAGATGCGAAGGAGACAGCCGTCCTGGGGAAGCACCATGGTCACCTCCAGATGGCGAACGCGGTCGCCCGCCCCGCCCAGACCGCTCCCAGTGCGATCACCCCGTGCGCCAGCACGTTGCTCAGGGCGAGCCAGGGCTCGGCGTCACGAACCAGGTTGATGGTCTCGTTGCCGAAGGCGGAGAAGGTCGTGAATCCGCCCAGCACGCCGACGACGATGAACGCCCGCGTGTCGCCGGTGAAGGCCCCCCGCGAATCGGCCAGGTACGAGACCAGCCCCACCACGAAGCACCCGAGGACGTTGACGGCCAGGGTGCCGAAGGGGAACGTCTCGCTGCGGAGGAGCGTCTGGACGGTCCCGCTGAGCAGGTAGCGCGCGACGGATCCCAGGAACCCACCCACGCCGATCAACAGGAGCCTGGTCATCGACTCGGCAGAGGCATGCTTTTACACCCGCTCGGGCGCGCGGACGGTTCGCTCGTCTTCGACGTTGCCCGTGTTGAGGGTTCCCACCGGCTCGAAGAGCAGGACGTGGACCTCCTCCTCGGCCACCGGCTGGTGCTCGACGCCCTTCTCCACGACCAGCAGCTCCCCCCGTTCGAGGGTGACGTCGCGGTCACGGAGCCTGATGGTGAGGCGTCCCTCGAGAACCAGGAAGAGCTCGTCCTCGCGCTCGTGCCGATGCCACACGAACTCGCCCTTCAGCTTGGCGATCTTGACGTGTTGCCCGTTCAGCTGGGCGACGATGCGCGGGCTCCAATGGTCGCTGAAGAGCCGCAGCTTCTCACCCAGGTTCACTTTTTCCATCGCTGCCTCCCTGGCCGCGAGGTGCCCCGTGGTGGAGAACCCGCCGAATCGCTCGGTCTCTACGGACCACCCGCCGGGGACGCCGACCCGGTCCCCGCCTGCTGGCGGAGATACGCGTCGATGAACGCGTCGAGGTCCCCGTCCAGCACCGCATCGGCGTTGCCGACCTCGGTGTTCGTCCGGTGGTCCTTCACCATGCGGTAGGGGTGGAGGACGTAGGAGCGGATCTGGTGGCCGAAGCCGATGTCCGTCTTCCCCTTCGTCAGCTCGGCCATCTTCTCCTCCTGGCGCCGCTTCTCGAGCTCGTAGAGGCGGGCGCGCAGGATCTTCATCGCCATCGACTTGTTCTTGTGCTGGGAGCGCTCGTTCTGGCAGGCGACGACGATGCCGGTCGGGAGGTGCGTCAGGCGGACGGCGGAGTCGGTCTTGTTCACGTGCTGCCCCCCCGCTCCGCTCGAGCGGTAGGTGTCGACCCGGAGATCCTCCTCACGGATCTCGACCTCGATGTCCTCCTCGATGTCCGGAAAGACGAAGACCGACGCGAAGGAGGTGTGCCGGCGCGCGTTGGCGTCGAAGGGCGAGATGCGCACCAGGCGGTGGATGCCGGCCTCGGCCTTCGCGTAGCCGTAGGCGTACGGGCCCGTGACCGTGAAGGTGGCGCTCTTGAGACCCGCGCCCTCGCCGGGTTGGTGTTCGAGCAGCTCCACCCGGAAGCCCCGACGCTCGCACCAGCGCAGGTACATGCGGAGCAGCATCTCGGCCCAGTCCTGCGCCTCGAGGCCACCGGCGCCCGGATGGATCTCGACGATCGCGTTGCCGGCATCGTGCTCGCCGCCGAGAAGACGGGAGAGCTCGAAGTCTCCGACCTGGCCCTCGATCTGCTGCACCCGCTCCGTGAGCTCGCGGAATGCCTCGGGATCCCCCTCTTCCGCCAGCTCGAGGTAGACGCCCGTCTCGTCGGCGCCTTCGCGCAGGCGCTTCCAGCGGTCGACCGTCGCAAGGAGAGCCGCCGTCTCGCGAGAGACGGCCTGCGCCTTCTCGGCATCGCGCCAGAAATCGGGGGCCGCGGCCTGCTCGTTCAGGAGGGCCGCACGGCGCTCGAGAGCGGGCAGGTCAAAGGTGCCTCCCGAGCGCCTCGACGCGCGTGTCGATGCCCCGCACGCGCTCGCGCAGGGCGGCGAGGAGCATCAGGTCGGCGTCGGTCCGATCTTGCGCCATGCGTGGC
>DATILR010000372.1:0-2681 GCA_035476275.1 Binatus sp. (SeqCode)
GTGAGTCCCATCTGCACCCGTCCTGGGGCCAGCCGGACGCCGTGATCCGGGTCCATGTTCGGGCCGGGCGCGACCGGCCGGAGAATGCCCTCCTCATCGGCTCGCAGCTCGACCAGGATGCCGAGCTCGTCGATGTCCTCCCGACGGAGCGTGCGCAGGCGCTCGACGACGGCCCGCCGGATCGCCGGCACGCGGATCACGTCCCAGTTGGCGACCAGGAAGTTGTAGATCAGGCTGCCGAAGCTGATGCCGTTGTCGATGGAGAAGACGCGCCGGTTCGCCTCGTCGTCGGCCACCAGGAAGTTGCTCGCCCGCCCGTCGCGGTGCGCGATCAGGTAGGTGAGGACGTTGAAGTTCGAGAGGTGGTAGGCGTAGTCGAAGTCCGTCTCGAAGCGTCGCGGGTCGTAGAGCGCCTCCGGCATCGTGACGTGGAGCAGCCAGAGCGTGAGCTCGCCGAGGACGCACTGCGTGCCCGCGAGCGTCGGCTTGGCGGCCGGCACGACGCGACGGTAGCGCTCGATCGGCACGCAGCGGAGCGCGGTGGTGGGCACCACGTAGTCCTCCGGCTCGAGGAACCACTTCTGCACGACGTAGGCGGCCAGCTCCCTGCGGGGGTTGTTGTCCCAGCCGTTCATGTCCCCGTGGGGCGCCTCCTTCCACTTGACGTCGACATGGCGCCCGTCCTCGGGGAATACGACCTCCGCCTTGAACGCCCCGGCGACGCCGCTGGGGGTGTGCTTCAAGGCGACCAGCTCCCCTGGAGCGCGAGCGAACAGCCGCTCAGCGATCTCCGGGGGAAGGGACCAGTTGTTGCCCGGCGGGGGGGAGGCGACGGTCGTCGCAAGGGCGCCAAAGTCGGTCTGCCGGACCCGGTGGTGGCACCCGGCGACGACTACCCCTACGACGGCCGCCCATCCCCGCAGGGTCGGGTGCCTCATCCCCGTGCGGCTCGGCCGACTGCAGTTGGGCGCGTCATGTCACCCCACGTGGTCCCGATCCTCGCGACACCCCCGAATGCCGCGGGAGCTTCTAGCGCGGGGTCCGAGCCATCCTCAAGCGCATCGACGATCGCCGAGATCCCTGTTTCCGGCGGTGGGGTCTCGTGGCATCCGCGACGGCGCGTCGTGCGTAGGGCCAGCAGTAGCCCGACAACCCCAGGTCGAAGGAGGTCCGCGAAGCATCTCTTCCGTCGTTACGGAACGCCGGAGGGCTGGTAGGAGGAGATCGGGGCGAATCGCCCGTCCATGAAGACGTCTGAAAGTGCTATCTGCGCACGATGCGCAAGATCGTGGTCCTGTCCTTCGTCTCGCTGGACGGCGTGATGCAGGCGCCCGGGGGGCCCCAGGAGGATCCGAGCGGCGGCTTTACCCACGGCGGCTGGACGGTCCCCTACTTCGACGAGGCGCTCGGCGCTGCGATGGGCGTGCAGATGGGCGCGCCCTTCGACCTGCTCCTGGGGAGAAAGACCTACGACATCTTCGCGGCCTACTGGCCGAAGCAGACCGAGCCGTTCGCGCGCCCCATCAACGAGGCGACCAAATACGTGGCCTCCCGGACGGTGTCCAAGCTGGAGTGGGGACTGGCGGTGCTCCTCAAGGGCGAAGTGGCGGCGGAGCTCAGGAAGCTCAAGCAGTCGAACGGCCCGGACCTGCAGGTGCACGGGAGCGGCAACCTGATCCAGACGCTGCTCAAGCACGACCTCGTGGACGAGCTCTGGCTGAAGGTCTTCCCGCTCACGCTCGGGAAGGGGAAGCGGCTCTTCGGGGAGGGCGCGATCCCCGCGGCGTTCACACTGACGGAGTCCAAGACGACGCCCGCTGGCGTCGTCATCGCGTCCTACACGCGCGCGGGCGAGGTCAAGACGGGCTCGTTCTAAGGTCGTACCGTGCCGTCGTCGCCGGGTTCGTGATGGCTCTGCAGGGCATTCAAGTTCGACTATGCGTCCACGCGGGAATGCCTTGTCACTATCGGTATCGCACGTCCATCGGCGGCAACGGCGCCTGTGCAACGCTCGAGGCGCGCCCCGGGAAGCTGCAGGCCCGCTGCCTTTGGCAGGTTGGGACCGATTCCCTTCAGCCTGGATGAGCCGACCCAGGGCGCCCTGACGGTGTCGGTGCAGCTCGGGAGCGCAGCGCCGCCGTGTGCGCCCGTCGATCCCGCCCGCCGGTTGATGGGCCGGACGCAGGACCGGGCGATGTCAAGATGTTGACGCACCCCGCTGGAGACATGGGGCGCCGCCGGCTACTGTCGGACGAGTGGTGAGCGTCCGCAGTCTGCACGCGGGCGCGGGAGCGGAGGTGGAAGATGATGCGCTGGGTTGTGGGGATGGGACTGCTCGCGGCGTCGCTGACCGGAGGCCCGGCGTATGCCGGGGCCGACGTGCACATCGGCATCAACCTCGGTCTGCCGTCCCCGCCAGGGGTGGTGATCGAGACCCCGCCCCAGCTCGTGGCGGTTCCGCATACCCCGGTCTACTACGCGCCCCAGCTCCCCTACGACGTCTTCACGTACGCCGACCATTACTACACGTTCCGCGCGAACGCGTGGTACTGGGCACCCGGCTACGGTGGACCGTGGTACCCGATCGGCGTCGAGCGCGTGCCACGGCCCGTGCTCGCGGTGCCCGTGGCTTACTACAAGGAGCCGCGCCGCCACTGGAAGAGGCACGGGCGTCCACCGTG
>DATILR010000373.1:0-39366 GCA_035476275.1 Binatus sp. (SeqCode)
GGCCGACGGGAACCCTTCGACCGGACCAAGATCGTCAATGGCCTCAAGCGCGCCTGCGAGAAGCGGCCGATCTCGGTCGACACGATCGAGGGGATCGCCGATCTGATCGAGCGCCAGCTACAGGAAGCCGGGGACCGAGAGGTAACGAGCCGGGCGCTCGGCGAGAGCGTCATGGGCGCCCTCCACGACCTCGATCCGGTCGCCTACGTGCGGTTCGCCTCCGTGTACCGCTCCTTCCGCGACGTGCACGAGTTCATGCGCGAGCTGGAGGATCTGATCGCCAAACGGCGGGCAGGAGGCGGTCGCCGGTCGGGTCGGCGGGGCGCCAAGCGCCGGAGCGCGTGACCGGCAGCGAGCGCTTCATGGCTCGTGCGCTCGAGCTGGCGGCGCGCGGGCTGGGGCGGACCTTTCCGAATCCGCCCGTGGGGGCGGTGCTCGTGCGTCATGGGCGGATCGTGGGCGAGGGCTACCACACCCGAGCGGGGGCGGCGCACGCCGAGGTGGAGGCGTTGCGGGCGGCCGGTCGCCGCGCACGCGGCGCCACGCTCTACGTCACGCTCGAGCCCTGCACGCACCATGGCCGCACCCCGCCCTGCATCGAGGCGCTGCTCCCCGTCGGCCTCCGCGGCGTGGTGGTGGCCATCCCGGATCCGAATCCCCGCGTGCGCGGACGCGGCATCGCGGCGCTCCGCCGTGCCCGCGTTCCGGTCGTCGTCGGACCCGGCGCGGCCGAATCGCGACGACTGACCGCGGGATACCGCTCGTTGATCGTGCGGCGCCGGCCGCTCGTGACCCTCAAGCTGGCCGCGAGCCTCGACGGCCGGATCGCGGTGGCGAAGGCAGGACGGCACGAGTGGATCACCGGAGCGCCGGCACGCCGTCTGGTCCACGCGCTCCGGGACATCTCCGACGCGGTGCTCGTCGGTGCGGGCACGGTCCGAGCGGACGATCCGCGGCTCACCTGCCGGCTGCCCGGCGGGCGAAGTCCCCTGCGCATCGTGCTGGCCGGCCCGCGTCTCGCGCTGCCGCGACGCGCGCAGGTGTTGGCGAAGGGTGGGCCGCCCACCTGGGTGGTGGCGCCGGTGGGGACGAAGCCTGGCGCGGTGGCGGGGCTCCGCGGGCGCGGTGTCGAGGTGCTCCTCCTGCCCGCACGGCGCGGACGCGTGCGCTTTCCCGCGCTCCTGCGGGCGCTCGGGGCACGAGGACTCACCAGCCTCCTCATCGAGGGAGGTGGGACCGTGGCCGGTGAGGCGCTCCGGGCGCGAGCCGTCGATCGCCTGGTGCTCTTCATGGCGCCCGTGCTCGTCGGCGAGGAGGGGGTGCCGGCTATCGGCCCGCTCGGCGTCCCCCGGATCGCGAGGGCAGTGCGGGTCGACGACCTCGCGGTGGCTCGGGTTGGCCAGGACCTCGTGCTGGAAGCCCGGGTCCGTTACCCCCGGGCGTGAGCCGACTCCCTTTGCCTCGTGCAGAGCGGCGGGGTAGGTTTGCCTCGCATGGCGGGTGAGCAACTAGCGGAGTGCGTGGAGCGGCTGCGAGCGGGCGGTTGCGTTCTCATCGTCGACGACGCGGCCGAGCCCCCCGAGGCGGTCGTCATGTCCGCCGCGGCCCGGGTGACCCCCGCGTGCATCAACTTCCTGGTCACGCATGCGCGCGGCCTCGTGTGTCTGGTGCTGCCGCCCGAGCGCCTGCGGCAGCTCGGCATCCCCCTCATTCCGCCGGCCCCGGGACGGGCGACGCCGGCGTACTGCGCGTCCATCGAGGCGCGGCAGGGAGTGTCGACGGGCATCAGCGCCTCCGACCGGGCGACCACGGTGCTGGCCGCCGTCGCGCCGGACGCAAAGCCCGCCGACCTGGTGATGCCCGGGCACGTGACGCCGATCCAGGCGACCCCGGGGGGCACGCTCGTCCACGCCGGCTTGCCGGAGGCGGCGAGCGACCTGACCCGGCTCGCGGGGCTGGGCTCCGCGGCGGTCGTGTGTGCGGTCCTGGGCCCGTCCGGCGATCTGGCCACGCCGGCCGAGCTGGCCGAGCTCGCCAAGGCGCATGACCTACCACGCGTCGGGATCACCGAGGTGATCCACATGCGGCTCCGTTCCGACACCCTCGTCCAGCGCGTGGCGGAAGCGGAGCTGCCGATCCAGAGCGGGCCGAGCTTCCGGGCGATCGTCTACGACAACAGCGTCGACCGGCACCAGCACATGGCGCTCGTCCTGGGCGACGTGCAGGGAGACGAGGAGGTGCTCGTCCGTCTGCACTCCGAGTGCCTGACGGGCGACGTCTTCGGCTCCGAGCGCTGCGATTGCGGTGACCAGCTCGAGCAGGCGCTCACCCTGATCTCCACGGCCGGTCGCGGCGTCCTCGTCTACCTCCATCAGGAGGGCCGGGGGATCGGGCTGGCGAACAAGATCCGGGCCTACGCGCTCCAGGATCAGGGTCGCGACACCGTCGAGGCGAACCTCGAGCTCGGCTTCCGCGAGGATCTGCGCGACTACGGCATCGGGGCGCAGATCCTGCGCGACCTCGGCGTCCGCCGGGTGCGGCTCCTCACCAACAACCCGCAGAAGATCGGTGGTCTCGAGAGCTACGGCATCGACGTCGTGGCGCGGGCGCCACTGGAGACCGAGCCGAGAGCGGGGAACATCGGTTATCTGCGCACCAAGCAGGCGAAGCTCGGCCACCTGCTCTCCGGGCTCCAGCGTACGCCCTAGCCGAGTCCCGTGCCGCGCCACCTGCAAGCCAGCCCGAACGGCGAGGGACTCCGCATCGGGGTCGTGCTGGCCCGCTTCAACCAGAGCGTCACCGATCACCTGCTGGCGGGGGCGCTCGACGCGCTTGCCCGCCACGGCGTGGCGGAGGACGCCATCGACGTCGCCGTCGTGCCGGGGTCCTTCGAGTTGCCGCTCGGGGCGCAGCGCCTGGCGGCGTCGGGGCGCTACGACGCCCTCGTCTGTCTCGGCGCGGTGGTGCGGGGGGAGACCCCGCACTTCGACTTCGTGGCCGCGGAGGCCGCGCGGGGAGTCGCCGACGTCGCGCGTCGCTATGATCTCCCGGTGGCCTTCGGGGTGCTCACGACCGACACCGTAGAGCAGGCGCTGGCCCGGGCCGGCGGCGAGCGGGGTAACAAGGGCTACGAAGCGGCGGTCACCGCGCTGGAGATGGTGCAGGTGCTGCGCGTGGTGCAGAAGTACTAGCCGAGCATGGCCGGTCGTCGCGAAGCCCGGGAGCAGGCGCTGCAGGTGCTCTACCAGCTCGACATGGCGGGGAGCGAGCCCGAATGGGGTCGGCTCCACGGTCCGGACGACGTCCAGGCCTTCACCCGTGAGCTGGTCGACGGAGTGCGCACGAACCGGGAACGAATCGATGCGCTGATCGCCGGGCGCTCCGAGCACTGGCGCCTGCCTCGCCTGTCGCGGGTCGATCTCAACCTGTTGCGGCTCGCCACCTTCGAGCTCCTCGCCCGACCGGAGATTCCGGCCTCGGTCACCATCAACGAGGCGATCGAGATCGCGCGGCGCTTCGGCAGCGAGGACTCGGCGGCCTTCGTCAACGGGGTGCTCGACGCGATCGCGACCGTGGTGCGACCGAAGAGCAGCGCCGGGCCCGGGGAGTGAGCATGTCGGACGTGGGGGGGGCGGAGCGCTACGATCCGGCGGCGGTCGAGGCGAAGTGGCAGCGGCGCTGGGCCGAGCGGCGCAGCTTCGCCGCGCGCCCGACGCCCGGGCGGCCCGCCTACTACGTGCTCGAGATGTTTCCCTATCCGTCGGGTGACATCCACATGGGGCACGTGCGCAACTACGCGATCGGCGACGTCATCGCGCGCCAGCGTCGCATGCAGGGCGATGCCGTGCTCCACCCCATGGGGTGGGACGCGTTCGGCCTGCCGGCGGAGAACGCCGCCATCCAGCGCCACGTCCACCCGGCGCGCTGGACGGCCGACAACATCGGCCGCATGCGGGGTCAGCTCCAGCGCCTGGGCTTCTCATACGACTGGGATCGCGAGCTCGCCACCTGCGACCCGCGCTACTACCGGTGGGAGCAGCTCTTCTTTCTGCGCATGCTCGAGCGCGACCTCGCGTACAAGCGGCGCGCGCTCGTCAACTGGTGCGAGCACTGTGCCACGGTCCTCGCCAACGAGCAGGTCGTCGACGGCCGCTGCTGGCGCTGCGAGGGCGTCGTCACCGAGCGCGAGCTCGAGCAGTGGTTCCTGCGCATCACCGCGTATGCCGAGGAGCTCCTCCGCGATCTCGACCGGCTGACGGGCTGGCCCGAGCGGGTGGTGACCATGCAGCGGAACTGGATCGGGCGGAGCGTCGGCGCCACGATCCGCTTCCCGCTCGAGGACCGGGCGGGTGAGATCGTCGTCTTCACGACCCGCCCCGATACGGTCTTCGGCGTGACCTTCATGAGCCTCGCCGTCGAGCATCCGCTCGTCGCGACGCTGGTCGCCGGAACGCCTGCCGAGGAGGCCGTCGCGGTCTTCGCGCGTCGCGTGCGGGCGACGCCCCGCGAGGAGCGCGCGGGCGGCAAGGAGGGCGTGGCGACGGCAGCCTTCTGCCGCCATCCGCTCACCGGAGCGCGGCTGCCGATCTACGTCGCGAACTTCGTCCTGATGGAGTATGGCACCGGAGCGGTGATGGCGGTCCCCGCGCACGATCAGCGGGACTTCGAATTCGCGCGCGCCTACCAGCTCCCGGTGCAGATCGTGATCCAGCCGGAGGGCGAGCGGCTGACGGCTTCGTCGATGACGGCGGCCTGGGAAGGCCCCGGACGGCTGGTGGACTCCGCGACCTTCAACGGACTGCCGAGCGAGACGGCGAAGGAGCGCATCGCCGCGGTGCTCGCGGAGAAGGGCCTCGGCGGGCCGGCCGTGACCTACCGGCTCCGCGACTGGGGCATCTCGCGGCAGCGCTACTGGGGGGCTCCCATCCCGGTGGTCTACTGCGAGGGCTGCGGGACCGTCCCCGTGCCCGAGGCGGAGCTCCCGGTGGTGCTGCCGGAAGACGTCGCGCTCACCGGTACCGGCGGCTCGCCGCTGGCGGCGCACGAGGCCTTCGTGCACACCCGCTGCCCGCGCTGCGGCGGGGCGGCGCGCCGCGAAACCGACACCATGGACACCTTCGTCGAGTCCTCCTGGTACTTCGCGCGCTACTGCTCGCCGCGCGAGGAGCGGGGACCCTTCGATCGCGCGGAGGTCGGGTACTGGCTCGAGCCCGACGGCGTGGACCGCTACATCGGTGGCATCGAGCACGCGGTCCTGCACCTCCTCTACGCTCGCTTCTTCACGAAGGTGCTCCGCGACCTCGGCTACCTCGCGCTCGACGAGCCGTTCCAGAACCTCCTCACCCAGGGCATGGTCATCAAGGACCACGCCAAGATGAGCAAGTCGAAGGGCAACGTGGTCGACCCCGACTACCTGGTGGAACGCTACGGAGCGGACACGGCGCGACTCTTCTGCCTCTTCGCCGCGCCGCCGGAGCGCGACCTCGAGTGGAGCGATCAGGGCGTCGAGGGGATGAGTCGCTTCCTCCATCGCCTCTGGCGCCTGGTGCACGCACTCGCCCGCCAGCTCGCACCCGTCGACACCCCCGTGCCGGCCGACCTCGGGGGAGTCGATCGCGATCTCCATCGACGGACGCATGCGACCATCCAGCGGGTCACCGAGGACGTGGTCGAGCGGCTGCACTTCAACACAGCCATCGCCGCGGTCATGGAGCTCGTGGGGGCGCTCGGCGACGTCGCGGGCGCTGCGAGCCCCGCCACGTTGCGCGAGGCCGTGGACGCGACCTTGCGCCTGCTCGCACCCTTCGTGCCGCACGTGGCGAACGAGCTCTGGGAACGGACCGGCCACCCCGGAACCCTCGACGAGGCGTCCTGGCCGGCGGCCGACGCGGCGGCGCTGGTGCGGGAGACCGTCGAGCTGCCGGTCCAGGTGAACGGCAAGCTGCGGGGTCGGATCGTCGTGCCGGTCGACGCCGGCGACGCGGAGCTGCTGGCGGCGGCCCTCGAGGATCCGCGCGTCCAGCAGTACGTCGCGGGGCGGCCACTGCGGAAGCAGGTGGTCGTGCGGGGGCGGATGGTGAATCTCGTCGTATGAAGGCCAGTCTCGCGCTCGTGCTGATGGCGGTCGCGGCCTGTGGGTATCATCTGGCGGGCAACGGGCCCGCGATTCCGGCCGATGCTCACACCATCAGCATCCACCTGTTCCGCAACCACACCCGCGAGCGGGGTCTGCAGGTGGCCCTCCGGCTCGCGATCGAGGAGGAGTTCCGGCGCCAGGGGACCCTGCGCATCGTCCCCGACGGGGAGGGCGACCTCGAGCTGACGGGTGACATCCGCCGGCTGGCGAGCGTTCCGGTGGCCTTCAGCGCCACGGACGAGGCGGTGCAGTACCAGAGCACGATCACGATCGGCATGCACCTGGTCGAGCGGGCGACGGGCCGGATCATTCAAGAGACCCCCACCCTGCAGGAATCCCAGGACTTCGGGGCGGAGAGCGGGGTGATCATCTCCAGCTCGCCGCACTTCCAGCGGGGCACGATGAACGCTCGCGACCTCCCCGATCTGAGCAACGTGCAGCTCGGGGAAACGCGGCGACGGGCCGCCCTCCGGGATCTTCTGGACGTGCTCGCCCGCGACGTCTACCAGCACGCGATGGAGGGCTTCTGAGCCCGGTGCCGCGCGCCGCTCGGGATCGTGGCTCGGACACCAACCCGCTCGAGCGCCTGGCGCGGGAGCCGCTGCGTCCCTACTACCTCCTCTACGGCGAGGAGCCCTTCCTCGTCGAACGCGCGCTCGACGTCCTCCGGGACCGGCTGATCGTCCCGGGGCGACCGGGGACGCGGCGCACGCTCTGGGGAGACGAGGACGCGCCGCGGCTGGCGGCGGCGCTCGCCGACCTGGCCTCTCCCCCGCTCTTCGGTGGCGCTCAGGTGCTGGTCGTCCGACGCGCGGATGCGTTGCGCGACGAAGCCGAGGCCCACGTGCTCGAGGCGCTTCCCACCCTCGGACCGGGCGGAACGCTCGTGCTGGTCGCGCGCGTGGCCGATCAGCGACGCCGGCTGGCGGCTGCCTGCCTGAAGGCCGGGGCCGCGTATGGATTCGCCCGGGTCGACGAGCGTGGGGCGGCGGAGTGGGTGGCCCGCCTGGCGCGCGAGCGGAAGGTCGAGACGACTCCAGCGGCAACGCAGGACCTGCTCGACCGGAGCGGCGTCGATCTGGGCGTGCTCGCCGGGGAGATCGACAAGCTCGCACTGCATGTGGGCGAGGGCGCGCGCATCGAGCCGAAGCACGTCCGTTCGGTCGTGGCGGCGGTGCGCCAGCACGCCGTGGACGACCTGACGACACACCTGGCGCGCAAGAACGCCGCCGGTGCCGCCCGGGCGCTGCGTCTGCTCCTCGCCGAAGGGGAGCCGCCCGTCCGGCTGCTGGCCTTCCTCGGCGCCAACTTCCGCCGGGCGCTCCACGTGGCCGAGCTGTCCGAAGCCGGTCTGGGGCAGGCCGAGATCGCGGCCCGGCTGCACATGCCGCCGTGGCTCGTGGGACGTATTGCCGGCCAGGGCCGCGCGCGCGACCTCGAGCGGTCGCTGCACGTCCTGCGTCGCCTGGATCTCGAGTTGAAGAGTACGCGGCCCGCCGAGGCCGTCTTCGAGGCGGCGGTGCTCGAGATCGTGGGCGGGCGCTAGCTGCCGGCCTGCTGCAGCTGGCTCACGGCGTGGGCGAGCCGCGAGATCCGCCGTGACGCGCTGTTCGCGTGCAGGGCGCCCTTGGTCACGGCCTTGCCGAGCGCGCGCTCGGCGCGGGCGAGCCGTTCGACCGCTGCGCCCGCGTCCCGCGCGGCGATCGCCGCACGCGTGTCGCGGATCAGGTGTCGCAAGCGGGTCTTGATGGCGTGATTGCGGAGCCGGCGCTTCTCGCTCTGCCGGTGACGCTTCAGCGCCGAGGGATGATTCGCCACGAACGCGGACCTCCTATGGGGCCTGGTACCATGCGGCTCCGCGATGCGTCAAACCACGTCACCCGGCGCGTGTCGGGCCGGGCGCGACCTGCAAGGAGGCGAGCTCGGCCGGCGGCAGCTCGGCGAGCGTCGCGCCCCGCGTGCGAGCATCGCCCTCGAGGCGCTCGACGCGGTCGATGAAGTCCTCCGTGACGGAGCGCAGGGCGATCTCCGCCGACAGATCGAGCTGGTGCGCCAGGCGCACGACGCCGAAGAGCAGGGTTCCCAGCGCGCGCTCGGTCGATGCCCGGTCGCCGGTGGCGACCGCCGCCTCGAGCGCGGTCTGATGGTGGCGAACCCGGGCGATCACCTCGCGGGGCTCGGGCCGCTCGCCGCTCGCGCGTGCCACCTTTTCGTCCACCTGTTGGGCACGCACGAGCGCGGGCAGCGTCCGGGGGACCCCGGCGAGGATGCCCACCTCGCCCTTGGCCTGCCGCTCGGCGTCCTTGATGCGGCCCCAGTTCCGGATGACGTCCTGGGCGTCCCGCACGTGGACATCGGCAAAGACGTGCGGATGCCGCCGGACGAGCTTGTCGATGATGCTCTGCGCGACATCGGCGACCGTGAAGTGTCCCGCCTCGGCGGCGAGCTGCGACTGGAAGACGATCTGCAGCAGGAGATCCCCGAGCTCGTCGCAGAGCGCAGACGCCTTGCCGTCCTCGATCGCCTCGAGGACCTCGTAGACCTCCTCGAGCAGGTAGGGGCGCAGGCTCTCCGGCGTCTGCTCGCGGTCCCACGGGCAACCCTGCGGCGCACGCAGGCGGGCCATGACGTCGACGAGCCGGCCGAAGGTCTCCGCGACGCGCGGGTCCGACATCGCGCGACCGTATCGGCGCATCCGGAGGCTGTCAACGCGCGGGTCTTGCCTGTGCGGCCCCGCGCGTCTAGCCTTCTCGAGGTGACCCGCGTCGAGCTCTACGGCACCAGGTCGTGCGCATTCTGCGTGCGCGCCAAGCGTCTCCTCGAGGCGCGCGGCATTCCTTTCGCCGAATTCGAGCTCGACAGCGACGCGGTGCTGCGCGACGAGGTCATCCGGCGCACGGGTCGTCGCACGGTGCCGCAGATCTTCATCGATGGCCGTCCGATCGGTGGATACGTCGAACTGGCGGCCCTCGATGCCAGCGGTGAGCTGGCCGACCTCTGCGAGGTGGATGACGCGGAGTAGGACGTGAGCCGGGCCGCGGTCCACGTCGTGCTCGGCACGCTGCTCCTCTCGACTGCGGCCAGGGCCGCCGATGCGGGCAAGGGCAAGGCCACCTACGAGCTCCGCTGCGCACCCTGCCATGGCGCCGAGGGCCGGGGAGACGGACCGGTGGCGAGCGGGCTGTCTCCGCCGCCGCGGAACTTCCACGACGCCGAGTTCTGGAAGGCCCGGACGGCCGAAGCGCTCCGCGGCGTCGTGAAGCAAGGCCGTCCCGGGACGCTCATGGCGGGCTTCGCCGGCGTGCTCTCCGACCAGGAGATCGACGACGTCATCGCGCATCTCCAGTCATTCAGGCCGGCCGAGCACTGACGCGCGGCTCGTCGTCATGGCGAAGCATCCCTCGCCGGGCGCCGTGAAGACCCGGCTGGTGCCGGCTCTCGGCGCGGACGGCGCGTGCGCGCTCTACTCGGCATTCGTCCTCGACCTGGCCGCCCGGCTCCGGGCGCTGCCCCATCCGGTGATCTGGGCGTACTGGCCGGCGCACGCTCCGTTCTCCGACCTGCTTCCGGGGACCCGCTGCGTTCCGCAGCGCGGGGCCGACCTCGGTCAGCGGATGGCCGGCGCGATCGCGGATGCGTTCAGCGAAGGCCCGGCGCCCGTCCTGGTGATCGGGGCCGATGCACCGCATCTGCCCGTCGAGTGGATCGCCGAAGCGGCGACGGCGCTCGAGGGGGGTGCCGACGTCGTTCTCGGACCGGCGACCGACGGCGGCTACTACCTGATCGGCCTCCGCCGTCCAGCGCCCGGTCTCTTCACCGGCATTCCCTGGAGCACCCCGGGCGTGCTCGCCGCGACGCGCGAGCGGGCGGACGCCCTCGGGCTCCGGCAGCACCTGCTACCCCCCTGCTTCGATGTCGACGGGCCGGAGGACCTGGCGCTCCTCGCGGCGGCGCTCGCCCGGGGCGAGGTCCACTTGCCGCACACGGCGCGCCTGCTGGCCAGCATCGGCGGTCAGATCACTACTTGACAGCGATCCTGACCCCGGTGAGACTGCCCTCGTCCGATCGGGAGGGGCTGGTCTCTGCGCGTTTCTGGAGGGAACCTTCCATGGACGATTGGATCGAGGAAGACCTGACGCTTCAGGCCGAGGTCTCCGCGGAGAAGGCGAGCCGGGTGCTCGACCAGCACATGATCCGGGAGCCGATCCGGATCCTGCAGCCGCGGACGCCACTCTCCCTGCCGCCCTCCGCCACCGTCGCGGATGCCGTGCGGATCATGCGTGAGCACCGCGTGGGGTGTGTGCTGGTCGTGACGGGCGAACGGCTGCTCGGCATCATCACCGAGCGCGACCTCTTGCTGAAGCTCGAGCAAGGGGATCTCGCCCGTCCGGTGAGCGAGCTCATGACCCCGGACCCCGAGGTGCTCGGACCCGAGGACCCGATCGTCTATGCCCTCAACAAGATGAGCGTGGGGGGATTCCGGCATATCCCGCTCGTCGACGCGACGGGTCGTCCCGTCGGCGTCGTGTCGGTGAAGGACATCGTCGACTACATCGTCGACTTCTTCCCGAACGATGTCCTCACCGTGCCGCCCGAACCCTCGCAGGGCGAGCGCTGGCGCGGTCGCGACGGAGGCTAGGAGCCCGACCCGAGAGACCTCTGGGTGGGCCCTCTAGCTGACGACCCAGGTGTCGCCGCGGTTGAAGAGCGTCGCGAGGTCCGGCTGCTGCTGTGCCTTGGCCGCGCTCACCTGGGCGCTCAGCCCGTCCTCGTAGCAGGGCCGCTCCACCGCGGTGAAGACGCCGATGGGGGTCGGGAAGTGCGGGGGGCCGAGACGGGCGATGAGGTAGGCGAGCGCCGGGTTCCGCTCGTCGTGGACGAGGAGGTCGCTCTCGGTGACGCCGTCGCCGAGCGTGACCACCTCGGGCTGGAAGTTGCGCAGCCGGATGCCTCGGTTGCGGTCCTTGCCGAAGATGAGGGGCTTCCCGTGCTCGAGCATCAGCGTGGCGTCGGCCTTGGTCGCCTTCTCGGTCACGTCGGCGAAGGCGCCGTCGTTGAACACGTTGCAATTCTGGAGGATCTCGACGAACGATGCCCCCTTGTGCTGATGGGCGCGCCGCACGATCTCCTGCAGGTGCTTCGTCTCGACGTCGACACTGCGGGCGACGAAGCTCGCCTCGGCCCCCAATGCGAGGGCGATCGGATCGAAGGGATGATCGATGGATCCGACCGGGGTGGACTTCGTCACCTTGCCGACCTCGGAGGTGGGGGAGTACTGCCCCTTCGTTAGCCCGTAGATCTTGTTGTTGAAGAGGAGGATGTTGAGATCGAGGTTCCGGCGCAGGACGTGGATCAGGTGATTGCCCCCGATCGAGAGCGCATCGCCGTCGCCGGTTACGACCCACACGGAGAGCTCGGGTCGCGTCGCCTTGAGGCCGGTGGCGATGGCCGGGGCCCGGCCGTGAATCGAATGGAAGCCGTAGGTGTTGACGTAGTACGGGAACCGGCTCGAGCAGCCGATCCCGGAGATGAACGCGAAGCGCTCACGCGGGACGCCCAGCTCGGGCAGCAGCTTCTGCACCTGCGAGAGGATCGCGTAGTCGCCGCATCCCGGACACCAGCGCACGTCCTGGTCGGAGACGAAATCCTTCTTGCTCGGCTTCTGGTCGGACGCGCCAGGGACGCTCATGACGGCTCTCCGCTCAGCGGTTCGCCGGGGGGTGCGCCATTCAGCAGCCGGAGGCACCGGTTCGCGATCTCGGAGACCTTGAACGGCCGTCCCTGGATCTTGTTGAAGCCGATGGCATCGACGAGGTACTCGGCGCGGATCAGCCGGACGAGTTGCCCGAGGTTCATCTCCGGCACGAGCACAGTGCGATAGCGGTCGAGGATAGCCCCCAGATCGGGCGGCAGCGGGTTCAGGTGGCGGATGTGGGCGTGGGCCACCCGGTGTCCCGCCGCGCCGAGCTCGCGCACCGCCTGCGTGATCGCGCCGAAGGTACTGCCCCAGCCGAGCACCAGGAGGTCTCCGGTCTCCGGACCGAGCACCTCGGTGGGGGGGATCTCGCGCACGATCCCCGCGATCTTGCGGGCCCGCACCCGGACCATCTGCTCGTGGTTCATGGGCGCGTAGCTGACGTTACCCGTGAGGTACTCCTTCGAGAGCCCGCCGATGCGGTGCTCCAGGCCGGGCGTCCCCGGAACAACCCACGGCCGCGACAGGGTCTCCTCGTCGCGCAGGTAGGGAAAGAACCCGTTCGGGTCGGTGCGCAGCCGCACCGGGATGTCGGGCAAGGCGTTCGGGTCGGGAATCAGCCAGGGCTCGGCGCCGTTGGCGAGGTAGCCGTCGGTGAGGAGGATGACGGGCGTCATGTAGCGCGTCGCGATGCGGACGGCCTCGAACGCCATGGTGAAGCAGTCGGCCGGCGTGGCCGCGGCCAGGATCGGCACGGGTGCCTCCCCGTGCCGTCCATACATCGCCATCAGGAGGTCGGCCTGCTCGGTCTTGGTCGGCATGCCGGTCGATGGTCCGGCCCGCTGGATGTCGGTGATGATGAGCGGCAGCTCGACCGCGAGGGCAAGCCCGATCGTCTCGGCCTTCAGGTTCATGCCGGGACCGCTGGTGGTGGTGATGGCGATGGCGCCGCCGAACGCTGCGCCGAGGGCGGCGCCGATCCCGGCGATCTCGTCCTCGGCCTGGAACGTGTAGACGTCGAACTGCTTCAGCGTCGAGAGCTCGTGCAGGATGTCGCTCGCGGGCGTGATCGGATAGCTGCCGAGGAAGAGCGGCCGCCCCGCCTTGTGCGCGGCGGCGACGAAGCCGAGAGCCGTCGCAGTGTTGCCGGTGATGTTCCGGTACTTGCCGGGGGCGATGGCCGCCGGCCGGATCTCGTAGGAGACCGCGAACAGCTCCGAGTTCTCCGCGAAGTTATATCCGGCGCGGAGCGCGCGCACGTTCGCCTCGACGAGTTCCGGCGTCTTCTTGAACTTGTCCCGGAGCCACGACTCCGACGGCTCGATCGGCCGGTGGTAGAGCCAGGAGGTCATGCCGAGACAGAAGAAGTTCCGGCACCGGAAGACGGCGCGCGCCGAGAGACCGAGATCCTTCAGCGCCGTCGAGGTGAGCCTGGTCACGTCGGCCTGGAACAGCTGGTACCGGTCGAGGGAGCCGTCCCCAAGCGGGTTGCGATCGTAGTCTGCCTTCTTCAGGTTCTGCTCGTTAAACCCTTCGCGGTCGACGATCAGGATACCGCCCGACTTGAGATCGCCCAGGTTCACCTTGAGGGCGGCCGGATTCATGGCGACGAGGACGTCGAGGTCGTCGCCCGGCGTGAAGACTTCGTTGGACGCGAAGTTCAGCTGGAACGCGCTCACTCCGGCGAGCGTGCCGGCGGGCGCGCGGATCTCCGCCGGGAAGTCGGGCAGGGTGGCGAGATCGTTCCCGGCCAACGCGGACTCGGTGGTGAACTGCATGCCCGTCACCTGCATGCCGTCACCCGAGTCGCCTGCGAAGCGGATCACTACCCGGTCGCGCGCCTCGACGCGCTTGGAACTGCTGGTTGCCCCGTCAGGCATCGTCCATGGTCTTCAAGAAGAGATGAGAGGGGTTGCGCTATCCGGTCGGTGCGCTCGGCGCACCATCGTCGCCGCCCGCGGCACGCGCTCGGATATACCGCGCGTCCGGTACCGTTGCAATCTGACTTTCGCGTCGGCAGATGCGTCAGTCGATGCGGCGGAGCGCTTCGGCCTGCGGTTTGCCCTTCTTCGGATTGTGGCCGACGACGAAGCTCATGCGCATGCCGGGTGCGATCTCGGCACCGCTCTCTTCGCACTGCGTGATGTGGAAGAAGATGGATTGCCCGCTGTCGTAGCGCAGGAACCCGAAGCCCTTCCCCTCGAAGAACCGATCCACCACGCCGATCACACGGTCCCGACCGGGCGCTTCGAGAGACGCGTCGTCGAGAGCGGCGAGGGCGGGGGACAACGGACGATCCGGCGGCGGCTGCGGGAGGGGTTGCTGGGCGGTCCGCAGCGCGGCCGCACGAGCCGCCGGCGCCGGATCATCGGGCACGAGCCGCGCCAGCTGATCGAGATAGTTCACCGCCTCGGATGCGCGGCCGAGTCGCTCGGCGAGGTCGGCCGCGAGCCGGAGCCCCTCGGCGAAACCGCTCTCCCGCCGGCAGGCCACCGCGCGTTCCACCTGCGTGAGCGCGGCGGCCGGACGGCCGGCGGCCATCTGCAGGCGGGCGAGCTCCAGGCGGATGAGCGGCTCCGCCGCCCGGACGCGGCGCAGAGCTTCGGTCAGCGCCGTCGCGGCTTCGGGCAGGTCGTGCATGGTGTGGAGGTAGAATCGACCCACGGCAAGGAAGGCGAACGCCCCGCGGGGCAGCGCGCTCGCATGGCGATACGCCGCCTCCGCCTCCGCGTGCTCGCCGCGGAGCTCGTGCACGCGCCCGATCCGCTCCCAGACGTAGCTCGAACGCGGATCCAGGGCACGGGCCTCCTCGAAGGTGGCCAGAGCCGCATCCAGGTCGCCGCGGCGAAGGTGCAGCTCTCCCCGGCACGCGAGCGTATGCTCGCCCCGGATCGCGGGGGGGTTGCTGTGCTTGTCGAGCTCGACACAGGCATCGAGCGCTTCGGCAGACCCGTCGAAGTCCCCCAGGTCGCGCAGTCCGCGAGAAAGATGGAACAGGACCTGGACCTGGACGCCCCGGCCGCGCTGCTTCTGCTCGCTCGGCGCCTCGTCCCAGATGTCCCGCGCGCGGCTGAGGGCTTCCGCGCTCTCGCGGGGTCGGTGCAGCTTCGCGAGGCAGTACCCGCGGCGGAAGAGGCAGAGATGATACGTGGGAAACGAGCTGAGCGCTCGATCGTACCAACGGAGCGCCTTGGTCCATTTCTTCTTGCGCTGGAAGTACCAGCCGATCGCGCAGTGAAAGACGGCGGCGCGACGGGGCGCAAGCTCGGCACAGCGGAGGAGGTAGCGCTCCACCTTGTCCTCGTTGCCGAGCATGCCGAAGGCGCGGCCGATCTCGTACAGGAGCTCGGTCGAGTTCCAGGTCTCGTCCTCGGGGGTGTCGTCGAGGGTGCCGTAGCGGGCAACGATGGCTAGATGATCCCCCCGATTGGAGAGCGAGCGCACGTCGGCCAGGATGGCGATCACGTCGTTCATGGTGATCCTCCTGTCACCTGCTGCGTTGTGTGGGGGTCCGCGAGGAGGAAGGCGCTAGCGGCGCGGCCCGAGGTCATCCCGTGCACGAGACGAGTCTTCATCGCCCGCGCGGATCCCCGGTCGAGACGCCGGCTCAGACCACCCATGGTGCGTGGGGCGCATTGTAGCGCGTGCACGGGAAGCCGGCGAGTGAGGCGATCGGCCGGCCATCACTCCCGGCGGGCTGGCCAAGCGGACCCGGAGGCCTGACGGCACGCGGCCCTGGCGGTGACGAGCGGCCCGACCTAGTTGCCCGGTCCATCCAGGCCGATCGTCGTAGCGACCCCCGGCGGTCCCGAGCCCGCTCGGGCGGCAGACGATCCCCCCTCAGGGCCGGCGGGGCCGCTGCCAGCCAGGTGGCCTGGGCCGCATCTCCCGAACTTCCCCATCCCCGAGATCCGCGTCTGCTCTAACAACGAACTCGTTAGCTTTCAACAGAGCCGCAAAAACCCCGCTTCCGGGGCGCACCTCGCCGTCTTGGTGAACCAGCGAGACGCCGCACGAGGGACTTCTGTCCTTGAGGATCGCCTCGCGGGCCCCCACCGTTTTGGCCCGTTCGAGGGCCGCCTCGGCTCCCCGCAGGAAGGCCTGCGTGCAGTCGACGCCCGCCCGCGTCGTCACGCGCCCCGTGGCCATCAGGACGGCCCTCCCGTCCCCGCCACGGAGCTCCGCGGCGGGACGCGGGGTCCCGAGGCCGCCTAGCTCCTCGGGACAGACCGGGAGCACCTCGCGATGCGCGAGGGCGCCCCGGACGATCGGGCTGTCTTTGTGTCCTCCGTCGTACCGGCACCGTTGCCCTAGCAGGCAGGCGGAGACGACGACCGGTGGCCGCTGCTGATTCACCATTGGATGAGTGGGGGCGGCGTCGCACGCGCCGCACCCCGGACGATGACCCGGCGGCCCTCGACCGCGAGCCGGCCCTCGGCGAACAGCTGGATCGCGGTGGCGTACACCTCGTGCTCGACGGCCAGGATGCGATCGCGCAGCGCGACCTCGGTGTCCCCGGCGCACACCGGCACGGCTCCCTGGATGATGATCGGCCCGTGATCCGTCTGCTCGTCGACGAAGTGGACCGTCACGCCGGCGATCTTGACCCCATGATCGAGGGCCTGGCGCTGCGCGTGAAGCCCCGCGAAGGACGGCAGCAGGGCGGGGTGGATGTTCATGACGCGGAGCCGATAGGCATCCAGCAGCACGTGCGTGATGAGCCGATCGAAGCCGGCCAGCAGCACGAGCTCCACCTCGGCCGCCCGCAGTGCGTCGACCAGCGCCCGGTCGAAATCTTCGCGCGAGGCGAACCGACGATGGTCGATGACCTGCGTCGGGATTCCCGCCGCCTCGGCCCGCACGAGGCCCGGCGCCTCGGCGCGGTTCGAGATCACCACCCGGATGGCGCAATCGAGCCGGCCGGCTGCGATCCGGTCGATGAGCGCCTGGAGATTGGTGCCCGCACCGGAGATCAGGACACCGGCAGCAACCACGGCGCTCCTTTACCCTCTGCATCCCGGCCCCTCAAGGGCGGGGACGTCTCCCGGCGCCTCCGCTCACGGTGCGCGGCCCACCGTGTACACGTCGACGCGCACCGCTCCCGCGGCCAGGAGCGAGCGAGCACAGGCGTCCGCCGTCGCGCCGGTGGTGAGCACGTCGTCGACCAGGACGATGTTCCGGCCGCGCACGGTGGCGGGCGATGTCACGGTAAAGGCGTCGCGCAGGTTCCGGCGACGCTCCTCGGCGGCGAGGCCGGGCTGCGCGCGCGTGTGACGCGTCCGGACCAGCGCGCGAGCAGCGACGGCGAGCTCGCGGTGGCGCCCCAGCACGCGCGCCAGGAGGAGCGCCTGGTTGAAGCCTCGCTCCCGGAGCCGGCGAGGGTGCAGGGGGACGGGGACGAGCAGGGCATCCCCGTAGGGATAGCGTTCGGCGAGCAGCGCCCCCAGCGTCTGCGCGACCACACGGCGGCGGCGATACTTGAGTGCCTGGACAGCGATGGCGAGCGCGTTCGCGCCTGCCGGCGCGGCCCGATACAATGTGATGGCGTGGGCAGTGGTGAAGGCGGGCGGGTGCAGCGCGCATCCCCAGCAGCGGATGCCGGTAGCGGCGCGGAGCGGAACGCCGCAAACGGCACAGAGTGGTGGGCACAGCGGTCGCATGCTGGAGAGGCACGTCGCACAGAGGCTGGCGGCATGCCCGACATCGAGCGGTGCTTCACAGGCCTCGCAGCACGCGGGGAAGACGCAGTCGCGGAGCACCCGGAGCCAGTAGGGCATCGTCGATGACGGCGGGGCCGCCGCTTCTACGCGGGCGGGTGTGCTGAGGCAAGGTGGGGCTGAGGAGAGCGCACGATGCGGAATTTTCTGTTTGGACTGCTGCTCGGGGTGCTCGGGACCTACTGGTACCTGACGCAGGCCGACATGCTGCGCAGCACGGTCGACGACTTCTGGGAACGCGCCTCGAGTCCGCCGGCCGCGCCGCACGGGATGTCCGACACGCGTGGGCGCCCGTGACCCTTTACAAGTAGGTGCGTTGACCCTACGCTAGGCGCCGTGCCGGCGCTGACCGAGCAGCAGCTCAACGCAGACCTGACCCGGGCGATGAAGGCGCGCGAGATGCCGCGCGTCTACGTCCTCCGGGGGCTCCTCACGGCGATCAAGAATCGCCGGGTCGAGCGGCGTGGTGCCGAGCTCGGTGACGCGGATCTCCTCGAGCTCGTACGCCGGGAGATCCGACAGCGGGACGAAGCGGAGGCCTTCGCCGCCAAGGCGGGGCGGAGCGAGATCGTCGCGCAGAATCGGGCCGAGCGGGAGATGCTGGAGGCGTACGTCCCGCCCCAGCTCGGCGCGGGAGAGCTCGAGCAGCTCATCCGGGACGTGGCGTCCACACCGGTCGGGCGGTCCATGGGTGCGATCATGGGTGCGCTGCGCGAGCGGTTCGCGGGTCGCTTCGACGGGCGCCAGGCGAGCGAGATCGCGCGCCGGGTGCTGGCCGAACCGGCGACCTGAGCGGAGGCGGCATGGAGCTTCCCGTCCTCACCCGGCTCAAGCGGGAGCTGGCCGACTTGAAGCATGAGCTCACGTTCAAGCTCCCGAAGGAGCTCGAGGCGGCTCGCGCGCACGGCGACCTGTCCGAGAACGCCGAGTACGAGGCCGCCAAGAACCGGCAGGACTTCGTGCGCTCGCGCATCGCGCAGCTCGAGGGCCGCGTGCGCGAGCTGTCGATGTACAACATCTCCTCCATCCCGAACGACGTGGTCTCTTACGGGAGTCGGGTGACGGTCGAGGACGACAGCGGCGAGGCCATCGTCTACGAGATCGTCTTCCCCGAAGAGGTGGACGCTGCCAATGGCCGGATCTCCCTCTCGTCGCCCATCGGCCGCGCGCTCGTCAACAAGACGGTCGGGGACGAGGTGGTGGTGCAGACGCCGAGCGGGAAGCGCACCTACGAGATCATCGAGCTGCTCACGCTCCCGCAGCTGCAGGCCGAACGTTCGGACGGGCGCTGAGCGGACGGTAGAGTCGGCGTCAGCCTGCCGCCCTCAGCCGGCGGGCGGCTTCCTCGGGTGGCACCGGGTTCGAGAAGATGCCGGTGGCCCACTCCATGCCGAGCTCGTGGGCGAGGTGGGGCGCGATCTCCCAGTGCCAGTGGAACTCCGCCACCTCGCTCCCGTCGAGCGGACCGGCGTGGAGGGCCACGCTGTAGGGCGGGTCGCCGAGCGTCGTGCGCAGGCGGCCGAGCGCGCCGACCATCACCTCGGCGAGCGGGAGGAGCGCGCGGTCGGGTAGCGCACCGAAGTCGGCCGCGTGGCGGACCGGGGCGATCCTCATCTCGTAGGGGCGCTCGGAGGCGAAGGGCGCGAAGCAGACGAAGTCCGGGTTGCGCAGGATCACGCGGGCCTCGACCCGGAGCTCCTCGGCGATCTGGTCGCAGAACGCGCACCGCTCCTTCATCCGGTAATACTCCCGCGCGCCTGCCAGCTCTTCCTCGACTCGCTTCGAGACGAACGGCGTGGCGATGACGTGAGAATGGGCGTGGACGTAGCGGCTCCACGCGGCACTGTGATTCTTGAGGACCGCCGCGTGGCGGAAGCGCCGGTCCCGCCGCAGGTCCGTGATGCGGGCGCGGTAGGTCTCGAGCAGGCGCGCCATGTGCCCGGCGCTGAAGTCGGCCCAGAACCGCGCATGCTCCGGGGTGTCGGACACCAGCTCGTGAGCGCCGATGGCGTTCATGACGTCGAACATGCCGGCACCACGCCGGTCGAGATCCCCCTCGATCCGGAGCAGGGGCTGCTTGTCGGGCGTGACCCGGACGAGCCAGCCGCCATCCTCGCGTACCGCCGCGATCTCCTCCGGGTTCATGGTCTCGTTGCCCGGACAGAAGGGGCAGGGGCCCACGGGCTTCCCCGGCGGTGGGCTGGCACGCCGGGCCAGTACTTCGGCCCCCCGCTCGGGGGCGATGATCACCCAGCGGCGGAGGATGGGATCTCGGCGAAGCTCCGACACGTTCTGCTAGCCAAGAGACGGCCGCGCAAGCCCCCTCCGCTTGAGCGGCGAATCACGCCTATTGTACCGTCTACACCGGTAGGGACGCCAGCATCGGCCCGCCGCGGCCAAGGAGGACTCGCGCATGGCCTTCACCAGTCTCGCGCACATGTTCTTTCAGCGTGCCAGCGACCTCGCTGGCCGTCCCCGCTACCGCTACCGGGGCGGCGACGGATGGCAGGAGGTCACATGGGCGCAGATGGAAGCCCGCGTTCGCGACATCGCGGCCGGCCTGATCGACATGGGGGTGGCGCCCGGCGACCGCGTGGCGCTCCTCTCGGGCACCCGGCCGGAATGGATGGAGATCGACTTTGCGATCCTCGCCGCGGGTGGCGTCACGGTGCCCATCTACCCCTCTAGCCTGGCCGACGAGTGTGGCTACATCCTCGCGAACTCCGAGTCGGCGATCGCGTTCGCCGAGAACGCGAAGCAGCGAGGGAAGATCGAGGAGGTGCGGACGCGCGGCTTCGAGCTCGACGGCGTGAAGCAGACCGTCGGCCTGAAGGGGGCGATCACGATCGACGCCGAGGGAGGCGACGGCGACAGCCTCGCCGGCCTCATGTCGCGCGGCCGCGCCGCCCTGCGGACCCTCGGCCCCGAGATCGACCGGCGCGTCGCCGCCCTGCGCCGCGATGCGCTCGCGACCATCGTCTACACCTCGGGGACGACAGGGCCGCCGAAGGGCGTCCTCCAGACGCACGGCAACCACCTCGCTACCGTCGAGGCGACGCTTCCCCTCGGCGTGGTGCGGGAAGGGGACGTCGACTTCTTCTTCCTGCCGCTGGCCCACTCCTTCGCGCGGCTGATCGAATACGTCGGCATCGCGGCCGGCTCGACCACCGCCTTCGCCCGCAGCATCGATACGCTCCTCGAGGACATGGTGGCGACGCGCCCGCATCTCATCCCCGCGGTCCCCCGCATCTACGAGAAGGTCTACGGGCGCATCCTGGCGGCCCGCGATGCGGGCGGGCTGCTCAAGCGCACGCTGTTCGACTGGGCCGTCGCCGTCGGGCGCGAGCGGAGCCGGCACGAGCTGGAGCGGCGGACGCTCCCCGCCTGGCTGCGGGTGACGAGCGCCCTGGCACATCAGCTGGTCTTCTCCCGCATCCACGCTCTCTTGGGAGGGAACGTCCGTTACATGATGTCCGGTGGCGCTCCGCTCGCGCGGGAGATCGCGGAGTTCTTCCACGCCGCCGGCATCCTCATCCTCGAGGGGTACGGACTCACCGAGACGACTCCCGCCCTCACCGTCAACCGTCCCGATCGATTCAAGTTCGGGACGGTGGGCCAGCCGCTTTCCTGCTGCGAGGTGCTGATCGCCTCCGATGGGGAGATCGTGGCGCGGGGCGGGAACGTGGCGCTCGGCTACCACCGGCGGCCCGATGCGACCGCGGAGGCGTGGGACGCGGAAGGCTGGTTCCATACCGGCGACATCGGGGAGCTCGACGGCGAGGGCTTCCTGCGCATCACCGACCGGAAGAAGGATCTGATCAAAACGTCGGGCGGGAAGTACGTCGCACCGCAGAAGATCGAGAACCTGCTCAAGCTCGAGCCCCACATCAGCCAGGCGATCGTCATCGGCGACAACCGGAAGTACTGCGTCGCCCTGGTGACGATCGATGGGGAGGAGGTGGCCCGCTGGGGCAAGGAGCAGGGCCTGACGCTGGGGACGCCCGAGGAAATGGCGGCCGACCCCCGCGTCCGCGAGCTGATCGAGCGGGAGGTCGCCGACGCCAACCGGGTCCTCGCGTCGTACGAATCGGTCAAGTACTTCCGCATTCTTCCGCGCGATCTCTCGACCGAGTCGGGAGAGCTCACGGCGAGCTTGAAGGTGAAGCGCAAGGTGATGGCCGAGCGATACGCCGGACAAATCGAGGAGATGTACCAGGCGTCGAAGCCGTCTGCCTGACCGCGGCGGCGTAGCCTTGCGCCGTTGCGGGGTTTTGCCCCCCGTGTTATATGAGTACCCCTTTCCGGCCTTCACTGACCAAACGAAAGTGGGCCCCGCCCACTTTTTTATTTGGAGGAGCAGCTCTCAAAATGGATCGGTCCGCGGTCACCCAGCGCGTCTGGGAACTGGCCGAGCCGCTCGCGCTCGCGGCGGAACTCGAGCTGGTCGACGTGCAGTACCGCCCCGAGGGGGGCCGGCTCATCCTGCGCCTGCTCCTCGACCGGCCGGCCGGTGGCGTCACGCTGGAGGAGCTGAGCCGGGTGTCGCGCGAGGTCGGTGATCTGCTCGACGCGCACGACGCGGTGCCCGGTCGCTACACGCTCGAATGCTCCTCGCCTGGTCTGAACCGTCCGCTCATCCGGGAGGTACACTTCCAGCGAGCCGTGGGGCAGCGGGTGCGGGTCCGCACGCGGAGCCCGATCGGCGAGCGGCGCCAGTTCACCGGAACGCTCGAGGCCGTTGCTGCCGACGGCGTGACCGTCTCCGAGCCCGCCACGGGGAGCACCTTCATTCCCTTTGCACTCATCGAGCGCGCCAACATCGAGTACGATTTCGGTCGGCCGGCTGGGCCGCATGCGCATGCGTGAGGCGAGGAGGACAGCATGCAGCCGGACCTGAACCGCGTGATCGAGCAGGTGAGCAAGGAGAAGGGCATCGACCGGGAGATCATCGTCAAGGCGCTCGAGGAGGCGATGCTCTCCGCCGCCAAGAAGACCTTCGGTCACGAGAAGAACATCGAGGCCAAGTTCAACACGGATCTGGGTGAGGTCGAGCTGTTCGAGATCAAGACGGTGGTGGAGGTGGTGGAGGACGCCGAGAACCAGGTGACCCTGGCCGAGGCGCGCGCCAAGCTGGATCCCGACGCCGAGGTCGGCGACGAGCTGCTCGCCAAGCTCTCCGCCGAGAAATTCGGGCGCATCGCCGCGCAGGCCGCCAAGCAGAACATCATCCAGCGCGTGCGCGACGCCGAGCGCGACATCATCTACAACGAGTTCAAGGGCCGGAAGGGCGAGCTCTTCTCGGGGATCGTGCAGCGCTTCGAGAAGAAGAACATCATCGTGAACCTCGGCCGGACCGACGCCATCCTCCCGGAGAAGGAGCAGATCCCCCGTGAGCGCTACCGGCAGGGGGATCGCATCCGGGCGTTCATCCTCGACGTCGAGCTGAGCAGCAAGGGCCCGCAGATCGTGCTGTCGCGCACCCACCCCGGCCTGCTCATCAAGCTCTTCGAGCAGGAGGTGCCCGAGATATACGAGGGCATCGTCGAGGTGAAGGGCGCCGCGCGCGAGCCCGGCGGGCGCGCCAAGATCGCCGTCATATCGCACGACACCGACGTCGATCCGGTAGGCGCCTGCGTGGGCATGCGCGGGACGCGGGTCCAGGCGGTCGTCCAGGAGCTGCGTGGCGAAAAGATCGACATCGTGCCCTGGACGAACGATCCCGCGGAGTACGTCTGCCGTGCTCTGGCGCCGGCCAAGGTCTCGAAGATCATCATGGACGAGGACGAGCGGGCGATGGAGGTCATCGTCCCCGACGACCAGCTGTCGCTCGCCATCGGCAAGAAGGGACAGAACGTCCGCCTGGCGTCACGCCTCACGGGCTGGAGTCTCGACGTGCGCAGCGAGTCCGAGGCCGAGGACGAGGCGCGCCGGGCCCGCGCGTCGCTGATCGCCATTCCCGGCATCGGGGACGTCAGCGCCGAGCTCATCTACCAGAACGGCTTCAAGTCCGCCGAGGAGCTGGCGGCGGCGGACGAGGAGACGGTGGCCGAGATCGAGGGCATCGGGCCGGAGCGAGCGGGGACGATCCTCGCCGCGGCGCGCGCCCACGTCGAGCGGCAGCGGGTCGAGGCCGAAGCCGCGGCTCTCGCGGCGGCGGCCGAGGCGGAGGCGGAGGGGGGGGCGGAGAGCTCCGACGCCGAGGCGGCCTCCGTCCCGGAGGAGGGCCGCGAGTGAGCGTGACTCCCGTCCGGACCTGCGTCGGCTGTGGCCAGCGAACGCCGCAGAGCGCGCTCCTGCGCATCGTGGGCGGACGGGATGGGCTGCGGCCCGATCCGACGCGCCGTCTGCCGGGGCGGGGGGGCTACCTCCACGCCGATCCGGCCTGCTGGGCGAGGTTCGTCCAGCGTCGCGGACCGGTGCGGTCACTTCGCCTGACGCCCGCGCGCGCCGACCGGGAACGGCTGGTCGCCGCGTTGCAGGGTGCATCGCAGTAGCCGAGGTCGTTGCATGTCGAAGCGCATCCACGAGCTGGCGAAAGAATGGGCGGTTGCCCCGAAGGATCTCCTGACGGCGGTGGAGAAGGCGGGCATCCGCGGCAAGAAGTCGCAGAGCTCGCTCACCGACGACGAGGTCCTGCGCATCAAGGACATCCTCGGCCTGAGCCCGCGTCCTGCCGAGCCGGTCGGCACCGAGCGCGTCGTCGCCGAGCGGGTCGTGACCGAGCGCGACTCGAGTGCCGAGCAGATGGTGACGGCACGCGAGCAGACCACGGAGACCCGGCTCCGCGCCGGGGTCATCCGGCGCCGGACCGCGCGTGAGGTCCTGAAGCGGGAGGAGCTTCCGCCCACGGTGCCCGTCGACGGGACGCTCGAGGACGTGCCGCCGTCGCTCGACTTCGACGCCATCCCGCCGTCGCTCGAGGCGCCCCCGCCGCCGCCCGCGGTGGAGCCGCCGCCTGCTTCCGCTCCTCCAGTCGCCGCCGCCCCCGCGGCAGAGCCTGTGGAGGCGGAGCCCGAGTCGGTCTCCACGGCTCCCGAGCCCGAGGTGACGCCGCCGCCACAATCCGCACCGCCTCCCCCGGCCACGAAGGCCGCGCCCGCGTCCCGTCCGGCAGCGCAGCCGCCCCCGGGGTTCGAGGAAATGCGGGGCGTCAAAGTCCTCGGCAAGATCGATCTGCGTAAGCCCGCCCCGCCCACCCCCGCGCCCGCACAGCGCCCGGGCGAAGCTGCGCCCTCCAGCGCAGCCGCGGACGCAGGGGCCCCCAAGAAGAAGAAGGGGCGCAAGGTCATCCAGAAGTCCGACATGGGTGACGTGATGGAGCGCGACTTCCAGCGGGGCGGCAAGCGCCCGCAGAAGCGCCGCGCGCTCCCCGGGAAGGAGCTGAAGAAGACCGAGATCACGGTGCCGCGCGCCTCGAAGCGCGTGATCCGCATCTCGGAGGTCGTGACGGTCGGTGATCTGGCGCGCGCCATGGGCGTCAAGGGTGGCGAGGTGCTGAAGAAGCTCCTCGACATGGGGATGATGGCCACGATCAACCAATCCCTCGATCACGACACCGCGGCGCTGGTCGCGGGCGAATTCGACCATCAGGTCGAGAATGTCGCGATCGACGTGGAGCAGATGCTGGTCAGCGAGGACGAGACCGTCCGCGACGAGGGCCAGGCGAGCCGCGCCCCGGTGGTCACCATGATGGGGCACGTCGACCACGGGAAGACCTCGCTCCTCGACGCGATCCGGTCGACCGACGTGGCCGCGGGGGAAGCCGGAGGCATCACGCAGCACATCGGTGCCTACACGGTCGAGGTGAACTCCCGGCAGGTCACCTTCCTCGACACCCCGGGTCACGAGGCGTTCACCGCCATGCGGGCCCGCGGCGCGAAGGTGACCGACATCGTCGTCCTGGTGGTGGCCGCGGACGACGGCGTCATGCCGCAGACGATCGAGGCGATCAATCACGCGCGCGCTGCCGAGGTGCCGATCGTCGTCGCGGTGAACAAAATCGACAAGCCGGACGCGAATGCCGAGCGCGTGAGGCAGGAGCTCGCCAACCACGGCCTCGCGCCCGAGGAGTGGGGAGGCGACACGATCATCGTCCCCGTCTCGGCCAAGTCGAAGGAGGGGATCCCGCACCTCCTCGACATGCTGCTGCTGCAGGCCGACGTCCTCGAGCTGAAGGCCAATCCCGGCCGCCACGCCAAGGGAACGATCATCGAGGCCCGCCTCGACCGGGGACGCGGCCCCGTCGCCACCGTCCTCGTCCAGGAGGGGACGCTCAACGTGGGCGATGCGTTCGTGTGCGGCACCCAGTTCGGCCGGAACCGGGCGATGATGGACGACCGGGGGCGTCGCGTGGAGCACGCCGGGCCGTCCACGCCGGTCGAGATCCTCGGTCTGGGAGGCGTGCCCGAGGCCGGCGACACGTTCGTCGCGGTGCAGGACGATCAGAAGGCGCGCCAGGTCGCCGAGCACCGACGCACCAAGCAGCGTGAGGCCGAGATGGCCAAGACCGCCAAAGTCTCCCTCGACGACCTCTACCAGCAGATCCAGACCGGTGCGGTGAAGGAGCTGAAGGTCGTACTCAAGGCCGACGTCCAGGGGTCGGTCGAGGCGATGAGCGAGGCCCTTCGTCGCCTCTCCACCGATGACGTGCGCCTGGCGGTTCTCCACGGCTCGGTCGGGGGGATCACCGAGTCGGACGTGCTGCTCGCGTCGGCCTCGAACGCAATCATCATCGGCTTCAACGTGCGCCCGGAGCCGAAGGCGGCCGCGCTCGCCGAGCGCGAGGGGGTCGACATCCGGCCCTACACGGTGATCTACGAGGCCGTGAACGACGTCCGCGACGCTCTGGAGGGGTTGCTCGAACCCACCTTGCAGGAGAAGGTGCTCGGTCGTGCCGAGGTCCGGCAGCTGTTCACGGTCTCGGGGGTCGGCCTGGTGGCCGGCTGCTTCGTCACCGACGGGAAGATCATCCGCGGCGCCAAGGCGCGGTTGCTGCGCGACCACGTGGTCGTGCACGAGGGCCGCCTCTCCAGCCTCCGACGCTTCAAGGAGGACGCGCGCGAAGTGGCGAGCGGCTACGAATGCGGGCTCTCGCTCGAGAGCTACCAGGATCTGAAGGTGGGCGATGTCGTCGAAGCCTACGAAGTCGAGCAGGTGGCTCGCCGCCTCGGGGCACCGGCCGGCGCGAAGAGCGCCCAGGCGGCAGAGCGCACGGCCTGATCGCCGACCGGCGGACCCATGGTCGTCGGGGTACTCCGCCTGGAGCTGCTGCTGCCCGAGAACCATTCGCTCAAGGGCAAGCGGAGCGTGCTCCGCATGATCAAGGCCCGCGTGCAGAACAAGTTCAACGTGTCGATCGCGGAGTGCGAGGAGCACGATCTCTGGCAGCGCGCCGTCCTCGGGGTGAGCCAGGTAGGCGCCGATCGCGAGCACGTCGACAGCTGCCTCCGTCACGTCGTCCAGTTCATCGAGGAACTCGGGGTAGCGGAGCTGGGCGCGGAGCGGCTCGAGTTCCTCCACTACTGAGGACGCAGCCATGGCAGAGCGGCGGCCGGAGCGGGTCGCACACCTCGTGCAGTCGGAGCTGGCCGGCTGGCTTCTGCGCGAGGCGGGAGACCCGCGCCTGCAACAGGTGACGATCACGGGTGTACGGATGTCGCCGGATCTCCGCCTGGCGCGCGTCTACGTCCGGACGCTCGCCGGCCCGGAGGCCGGGGCAGAGGCGGTGCGCGCCCTCCGGCACGGGGCCTCCCATCTGCGCGCCGTCCTCGGACGTGAGCTCGGCCTACGCGTGACCCCCGAGCTCCGTTTCGAGTACGACGCGACCCCCGACCAGGCGCGGCGGCTCGACGAGCTGCTCCGCCAGGGAACGGCCTCCGAGTCCGACGAGGAGAAGCGGTGACGGGCCTCCTGCTCGTGGACAAGCCGGAGGGGACGACGTCGGCCGGCGCCATCCGCGCGCTCAAGCCGTGCCTCGGCCGGACCAAGGTCGGTCACCTCGGCACCCTCGATCCCTTCGCCAGCGGCCTTCTCCCGCTCTGCCTCGGCGAGGCGACGAAGGTCGCCCGCTACCTGCTCGCGGAGCGCAAGGCCTACACGGGAACGATCCGCCTCGGGGTGGTCACCGACACGCTCGATCGAACCGGCCGGGCGCTCGAGACGATGCCCGTCCCGCCGCTCACCCAGTCGGCCCTCGACGCCCTGGCGACGCGCTTCACCGGGCCGCAGGAGCAGGTGCCGCCGATGTACTCGGCGCTCAAGCGCGCGGGCGTGCCGCTCTACAAGCTGGCGCGCCGCGGGATCGAGGTGGAGCGGCAACCGCGGCAGGTCGAGATCGCGCGGCTCGATCTCGTGCGGCGCGACGAGGAACGGATCGACTTCTCGGTCGCGTGCTCGAAGGGTACGTACGTCCGCGTCCTCGCGGCCGACCTGGGGCGCGCACTCGGGACGGTCGCCCACCTGGAGGGCCTCCGCCGCACGCAGGTGGGACACTTCTCGATCGAGCAGGCGACGCCGCTCGCCACGCTCGCGACGGCGGCCGCGGAATCGCTGCCGCTCCTCGGTGTGCGGGAAGCACTGGCGGGTTACGCGGCTTTTCCCGCGCCCGCCGTGGGCGTCGCGCGGCTGCGGCAGGGCCAGCAGGAACCGCTCGGCAGTCTGCCGGCACCCCGATCTGCAGGAGAGACGGCGCTCGTCCTCGACCCCACGGGCGAGGTCGCGGCGGTGATCGAGGCCGCGGGCACCTCGTGGCGACTGGTGCGCCTGCTCGGTTCGCCGTGAGGTGCGCTTTACAATCCGCAGGGTGGATGTTAGACGCTGGATAAGTACAGCGAGAGACGAACGAGACGGAGAAAGGCGGGATGGCGGTCGCCCTGGAGCGCACGCGTGAGATCGTGCAGTCGTACCGGCAGCATCCGACTGACACGGGCTCGCCCGAAGTGCAGATTGCGCTATTGAGCGACCGTATCGGGTATCTGACCGGGCACTTTCAGCTCCATCGCAAGGACCATCACTCCCGTCGTGGTCTACTGAGGTTGGTCGGGCAGCGACGTCGTTTGCTCGACTATCTCAAGCGGCGCGATTTCCATCGGTACAAGGCCGTCATCGAGCGGCTGGGAATCCGCAAGTAGCACCTTCCCTTCCTTCTTCCTCCTCTCTCAGTCCTTCTCGCCACAGCATCCGCGATTGCGGCCCTCGAGCCGCGGGGAGAGGAATATGTCCGGGTATCAAAAGATCGAGATCGATTTTCACGGCCGCCCGCTGCTGGTGGAGACTGGCCGCATGGCGCGGCAGGCAGGTGGATCGGCACTGGTGCGGTTGGGCGAGACCGTCGTACTGGTTGCCGCCACCGCACAGACGAACGCGCGAGAGGGCATCGATTTCTTCCCTCTCACGTGCGACTACCAGGAGAAGACCTTCGCTGCCGGGAAAATTCCGGGCGGGTTCTTCAAGCGTGAGGGGCGCCCCGCCGAGAAGGAGATTCTCACCTCCCGGTTGATCGACCGACCGATCCGCCCACTGTTCCCACCCGGCTTCAACGCCGAGACCCAGGTCATCGCGACCGTCCTCTCCCACGACCGGGAGAACGATCCTGACGTCCTCTCGCTTCTCGGCGCCTCGACGGCACTCGTGCTCTCCGACATCCCGTGGAACGGCCCGATCGCGGCCGTGCGCATCGGCCGCATCGGAGGGCGCTTCGTCCTGAACCCCACGACTACGGAGCTCGCCAGCAGCGACATGAACATCATCGTCGCCGGCAGCCGCGAGGCGCTGGTCATGGTGGAAGGCGGCGCCAACATGGTGCCCGAGGACGTGCTGCTCGAGGCGCTCTTCACCGCCCACGAGGGACTGCAGCCCTTGATCAAGTTGCAGGACGACCTCCAGCGTGCCGTGGGGAAGCCCAAGCGGCAGGTGGTCGCACCGGCGGTCAACCGGGAGCTCGAGGACCGCGTCCGCGAGCGGGCGCTCCCCAAGCTGCGTCAGGCCCTGGGTGTGGCGGGGAAGCACGAGCGGTATGCGGCCCTCGACGCGTGCTGTGACGAGGTGGTGACCGCGCTGGGTGGCGGCGTGCCCGAGGAGCAGAAGGCCGTCGCCAATATCTTCCGGCATCTCAAGCGGTCGGCCGTGCGCGAGGCGATCGTGCACGAGGGCCGTCGGGTCGACGGCCGGACGCCCACCGACATCCGGCCCATCACCTGCGAGGTGGAGGTCCTGCCGCGGACGCACGGCTCGGCACTCTTCACGCGCGGCGAGACCCAGGGGCTGGTCGTGTCCACCCTGGGAACCTCATCCGACGAGCAGAAAATCGACGCCCTCATCGGCGAGACGTACAAGAAGTTCATGCTCCACTACAACTTCCCGCCCTTCAGCACGGGCGAGGTGAAGTTCCTGCGCGGACCGAGCCGTCGCGAGATCGGCCACGGGGCGCTCGCCGAGCGCGCCATCACGCCCGTGCTGCCCGGAGAGGACGAGTTCCCCTACACGATCCGCATAGTGTCGGAGATCCTCGAGTCGAACGGCTCCTCCTCGATGGCGACGGTGTGCGGCGGATCGCTGTCGTTGATGGACGCCGGCGTGCCGATCAAGGCGGCCGTGGCCGGCGTCGCCATGGGCCTCATCAAGGAGGGGAACGACATCTCCGTCCTCTCCGACATCCTCGGCGACGAGGACCACCTGGGCGACATGGACTTCAAGGTCGCCGGGACGGAGACGGGCGTCACCGCCGTGCAGATGGACATCAAGATCGGCGGCGTGACACGCGCGATCATGCAGCAGGCCCTCCAGCAGGCGAAGGCGGCGCGGCTGCACATCCTGCGCATCATGCAGGAGACGATCTCCCGCCCGCGCCCGGAGCTTTCGGCGCATGCCCCGCGCATCATCACCATCCACATCAAGCCCGACCGGATCCGCGACCTCATCGGCCCCGGAGGCAAGGTCATCCGCGCCATCGTCGAAGAGACGGGCGTCAAGATCGACGTCGAGGACGACGGCACCGTGCTGGTCGCGTCGTCGGATGGCGATTCCATGCAGAAGGCGATCGACAAGATCCGTGCCGTCACGGCCGAGGCCGAGGTGGGGAAGATCTACCGCGGCACGGTGCGGAAGATCGTCGATTTCGGTGCCTTCGTCGAGATCTTCCCGGGGACGGACGGCCTGGTGCACATCTCGCAGCTGGCGGATGAACGGGTCCGCAAGGTCTCGGACGTTCTCAAGGAGGGCGACGTGATCAACGTCAAGGTGCTGGAGGTCGACAAGTCGGGCAAGATCCGGCTGTCGCGCAAGGAAGCGATGAAGGGCGAGGGCCAGCAGGAGGCACACCGGTAGGCACATGCAGTCGACCCGTTTGCCGAACGGGATCCGCGTCCTCTCCGAGCGGCTGCCCGATCTCCCGTCGATCACGGTGGGGATCTGGGTGGAGAACGGCAGCCGCTACGAGCAGCCGCATCAGGCGGGCATCTCGCACTTCCTCGAGCACCTGTTCTTCAAGGGCACCGAGCGCCGCACCGCCGCGCAGATCGCCGAGGAGATCGATGCGGTCGGCGGCGTCCTGAACGCCTTCACGGGCAAGGAATACACCTGCTACTACGCCAAGGTCCTGCACGAGCAGCTGCCGCTCGCGCTCGACCTGTTGGCCGACATCTTCACCCAGTCCCGTTTCGCCAGCGAGGAGATCGACCGCGAGCGCTCCGTCATCATCCAGGAGATCTCGCAGGTCGAGGACACGCCGGACGACTACGTCCACGAGCTCTTCAACCTGGCGTTCTGGCCGGGGCACCCGCTCTCCCGTCCGATCGCGGGGACCGCCGAGACCGTCCGGGGTCTGGTGCGGGAGGATTTCGTGCGCTTCCTCGAGGCGCGCTATCGGCCCGACCGCGTCCTGATCGCCGCGGCGGGCAACCTGGTCCACGAGGATCTGCTGGCCGTCGCGGAAGGCAAGTTCGGTGCGCTCTCGGGCTCGGCCCCGCTCGTCGACGGAGGGCCGCCCCAGGCGCACGCGGGCGTCTCGGTACACGAGAAGCCGCTCGAGCAGGTCCACCTCTGTCTCGGGAGCCCGGGCATCGCGCACGCGGACGCGGAGCGCTACCCGGCGCACCTCCTCAACCTCGCGCTCGGGGGTGGGATGAGCTCCCGGCTGTTCCAGGAGATCCGGGAGCGGCGTGGCAAGGCGTACACCGTTTATTCCTTCCTCTCCTCCTATCTGGATGCGGGTTACTTCGGGGTCTACGTCGGCACCAGTGCGGAGTGGGTGCGGGAGGTGGTGAACGTCATCCGGGAAGAGCTGGCCCGCGTGGCGCGCGACGGGCTCGGGGCCGCGGAGCTGTCGCGCGTCAAACAGCAGATGAAGGGGAGCATGCTCCTCGGACTCGAGACCAGCGACAGCCGGATGAGCCGGATCGCGAAGAACCAGATCTATTTCGGGCGGGACGTTCCCATGGAGGAGGTTGCCGCCCGCATCGATGCGGTGCCGAACGACGAGATCCTGTCCGTGGCGCAACGTCTCTTCCGGGCCGATGGGCTCGCCTTGACGGTGCTGGGCGATCCCAAGGGTGAACGGCTCGGCGACGAGGTGCTCTCCGGGTGACATCCCGCGAGCTCGTGGTCGAGGTCGTTCGCCTCCGCCGTGGGCCCGATCTGCTCGCGTTGCCGCGTTACATGACCCCGGGGTCGGCAGGCATGGACCTGCTGGCCGACATCGAGGCGGACGTCGTCCTGCGGCCCGGCGGGCGGCAGCTGGTGGCGACGGGCATCGCGGTCGCCATCCCTTCCGGGTTCGAAGGCCAGGTGCGCCCGCGGAGCGGCCTCGCGCTCCGTCACGGCCTCACCCTCCTCAACTCGCCCGGCACGATCGATGCCGACTATCGCGGCGAGGTCCAGGTGCTGCTCGCCAACCTCGGGAGCGAGCCTGCCCGCATCCGCCGCGGCGACCGCATTGCCCAGCTCGTGATCGCCCCCGTGGCCCGGGCGATCTGGCACGAGACCGATGCCCTGCTTTCCACCGACCGCGGCGCAGGGGGGTTTGGCAGCACGGAGGACGCGGAATCTGGGCGTCGTGCCGCGGGTCGGGGGGTGCCGTCTCCTCGGCGGGTCCTTAAGCCCGGCGCTGCGGCGTCCGGCGACACCGCGGCGGGCGTTCGCCGGGCTCCCGCCTCGTCGACGGCACCCCCCGACCCGCGACGACCGACTGCGCCGGACGGCGCTGCCCTTCTCCCCGACTCCGATCGTAGGCCGCGGAGCGGCCGAACATCGCACGGCCACCCGGGATCAGAATGATCGCCCGCTATACGCGTCCCCAGATGGGGAAGATCTGGTCCGAGGAAGCCCGCCTCGGTCGTTGGCTCGAGGTGGAGCTCGGGCTGGTCGACGTGCTGGCGGAACGGGGCGAGGTGCCGGCGGCGGCGGCGAAGCGCTTGCGCGATCGCGCACGCGTCGACGTGGCCCGCATGCAGGCGATCGAGGACGAGGTGAAGCACGACGTGATCGCCTTCGTGTCGGCGGTCACGGAGACGGTGGGGGACGATGGCCGCTTCCTCCACCTCGGGATCACCTCGTCGGACGTCGTCGACACCGCCTTCGCGCTCCAGCTGCGCGACGCGGCGGATCTGCTGCTGGCGGACGTCGATGCTCTTCGTCGCGCGGTGCGCGCGCAGGCCCTGCGCCACCGCCAGACCGTCATGATGGGCCGCACGCACGGCATCCATGCCGAGCCCATCACCTTCGGGCTCAAGTGCGCGGGATGGTACGCGGAGCTGGGGCGCGACCGACGGCGCCTGGCGACGGCGCGTGACGAGATCGCGTACGGGAAGCTGGCAGGGGCGGTGGGGACCTTCGCGAACATCGCGCCCGAGGTCGAGGCCGCGGTCTGCCAGCGCCTGGGCCTCCGCCCCGAGCCGATCGCTACCCAGGTGGTGCCGCGGGACCGCCACGCGGTCTTCTTCGGCAGCCTCGCCGTCCTGGCCGGCTCGTGTGAGCGCATCGCGACGGAGATCCGCCACCTGCAGCGGACGGAGGTCGGGGAGGTCGCCGAGCCGTTCGGCCGCGGGCAGAAGGGCTCGTCCGCCATGCCGCACAAGCGGAACCCGGTGCTGAGCGAGAACGTGACCGGGCTCGCGCGCCTCGTCCGGGGCTATGCCGTCGCGGCGCTCGAGAACATCGCCCTGTGGCACGAGCGGGACATCAGCCACTCCTCGGTCGAGCGTGTGATCGCGCCGGACGCGACCATCGCGATGGACTTCATGCTGGCGCGGTTGGCGGGGGTGGTGGAGGGTCTCGAGGTCCGTGGCGAGGTCATGCGCTCGAACGTCGAGCGCCTGGGCGGTGCCATCTTCTCCGAGCAGGTGCTGCTGGCCCTCGTCCGGCGGGGCGCACCGCGCGACGAGGCCTATCGCTGGGTGCAGCGCCACGCGCTCGCGGGCGAGGACGTGCAGGCGCGCGTGGCCGCCGATCCCGACGTGCGCCGGTTCCTCGAGCCGCAGGAGGTGGCGACGCTCTTTGACACGACCCATCACCTGCGGCATATCGACGCTCTCTTCACCCGCGCCTTGGAGGACGACGATGGAGCGGCGTGAGTTGCTGTACGAAGGCAAGGCGAAGCAGGTCTACCGCACCTCGGACCCCGACCTGCTCATCCAGCACTTCAAGGACGATGCCACCGCGTTCAACGCCCAGAAGCGGGGCACGATCCACGACAAGGGTGTCCTCAACAACCGCATGTCGGAGGTGCTGTTCCGCTTCCTGGAGGAACAAGGGGTCGCGACGCACTTGGTGCGCCGACTCTCCGACCGCGACATGCTCATCCGCGCCTGCGAGATCGTGAAGATCGAGGTGGTGGCGCGGAACATCATCGCCGGGAGCCTCTCCAAGCGCCTCGGGCGCCCCGAGGGCGAAGCGCTCCCGGAGCCGATTCTCGAGCACTACTACAAGGACGACGCGCTCGAGGACCCGATGATCAACGACTGGCACATCCGGCTCCTCAGGCTCGCCACCCCGGCCGAGCTGGCCACCATCAACGAGACGGCGCTGCTGGTGAACGCGCTCCTGCGCGAGTACCTCTCGGAGCGGGGGATCGTGCTGGTCGACATGAAGCTCGAGTTCGGGCGACATCACGGGAAGATCCTGCTCGCCGACGAGATCTGCCCCGATACGTGTCGGTTCTGGGACAAGGGAACGGGCGAGAAGCTCGACAAGGACCGCTTCCGGCGCGATCTGGGCGGTGTCGAGGATGCCTACCAGGAAGCGGCGCGCCGCATCTGCGCCCCCGCTGCCTGATGGGCGGTATCCTCGCTCGCGTCTACGTCACCCCCAAGCGCGGTATCCTCGACCCGCAGGGCAAGGCGGTCCAGCACTCGCTCCACGTCCTGGGCTTCGGTGAGGTCGCCGACGTGCGGGTGGGCAAGTACATCGAGATGCAGCTCCGCGATGTCGCCGGCGATGCAGCGATGGCGCGTGTGCGCCAGATGTGCGAACGCCTGCTCGCCAACGGCGTGATCGAGGACTTCCGGGTCGAGCTGGGCGAAGGGCGTTCCTAGGCGATGCGCTGGGGGGTCATCGTGTTTCCCGGGTCGCTCGACGACCGAGATGCGCTGCGTGCCACCGAGCGTGTCCTCGGCGACGAGGCGGTTCCGCTCTGGCACAAGGACCGTGATCTGCACGGCGTCGACTGCGTGGTCCTGCCGGGCGGCTTCTCGTACGGTGACTACCTCCGCTGCGGGGCGATGGCGAAGGTCTCCCCCATCATGGAAGGGGTGCGGGCGCACGCGGACGCCGGCGGGCTCGTCCTCGGCATCTGCAACGGCTTCCAGATCCTCTGCGAAGCCGGCCTCCTCCCGGGTGCGCTCGTTCGGAACCGCTCACTCAGCTTTGTGTGCGACATCGTGACCGTGCGCGTCGAGACGTCCGACACGCCGTTCACGATGGGCTGTCGGGCGGGCGAGCTGCTGAATCTGCCGATCAAGCACGGCGAAGGGTGCTACGTCGCGGACGAGAAGACGCTCGCCGAGATCGAGAGCGAGAGGCGTATCGTCTTCCGCTACACCGACCGCGGCGGGCGGGTGGTCCCCGAGGCGAATCCGAATGGTGCGCTCGCCAACGTGGCGGGCGTGTGTAACGCGGGGCGAAACGTTCTCGGACTCATGCCCCATCCCGAACACGCGGTGGAGCGGCTCACGGGGGGCGAGGACGGCCTCCGTATCCTGCGCTCGGTACAGCTGTGGTGTGGTCAGCACGGCGCGGGCGAGCGCAGCGCGCCGACGGTCGTCTCCGGCCCATGATCGCGACCGCGCCGGCGGGGCAGCCTGTCGCGGCCGATGCGGCGGCCGAGCACGGGCTCACGCCGGAGGAATGGTCGGCGATCCTCGAGCTCCTCGGACGACCGCCCACGCTCGAGGAGCTCGGCGTGTTCGCCGTCATGTGGTCGGAGCACTGCTCCTACAAGAGCTCGCGGGTGCACCTCCGGCAGCTACCCACCACGGGACCGCAGGTGCTCCAGGGACCCGGTGAGAACGCCGGTGCGGTGGACATCGGCGGAGGCCTCGCGGCGGTCTTCAAGATCGAGAGTCACAACCACCCCTCCTTCATCGAGCCCTTTCAGGGGGCGGCCACCGGCGTCGGCGGCATCCTGCGCGACATCTTCACCATGGGAGCGCGGCCGATCGCCATCCTCGACTCGCTCCGCTTCGGCGCGCCCGATCATCCGCGCACGCCCTACCTCGTGAAGGGCGTGGTCGCCGGCGTCGGCCACTACGGGAACTGCATCGGCGTACCGACGGTGGGCGGCGAGCTCCACTTCGACGCGGGCTACGACCAGAACGTGCTGGTGAATGCGTTCACGATCGGGATCGCGCCGCGCGACCGCCTCTTCCGTGCCCGCGCCGCCGGGACCGGCAATCCCGTCATCTACGTCGGCGCACGCACGGGCCGCGACGGGATTCACGGCGCGAGCCTGCTCGCGTCGGCGTCCTTCGACGCGGCGGCGGCCCAGAAGCGTCCCGCCGTCCAGGTGGGCGATCCCTTCACCGAGAAGCTCCTCCTCGAGGCCTGCCTCGAGCTCATGCAGACCGACCACATCGTGGCGATCCAGGACATGGGCGCCGCGGGTCTCACATCGAGCAGCCTCGAGATGGCGGGACGCGGTGGTGCCGGCATCGTCCTCGACCTGGATGCGGTGCCGCTGCGCGAGACCGGCATGGTGCCCTACGAGATCCTCCTCTCCGAATCCCAGGAGCGCATGCTGCTCGTGGCCCGCGCCGGCAGCGAGGCGGCCGTGCAGGCGGTCTTCGCGCGCTGGGACCTGGAGGCCGTGGTCATCGGCCGCGTCACCGACGACGGTCTCTTCCATGCGCGCTGGCATGGGACGGAGGTCTGCACGCTGCCGGTCAGCGCGCTGACAGAACGGGCTCCAGTCTACCGGCGTCCGGCCGAGGAGTCGGCGGCCCTCGAGGCGCTGCAGCACTTCGACGTCAACCGGGTACCGGAGCCGGTCGATTGCACCCATGCCCTCCTGACCTTGCTCGAGAGCCCGAACCTCTGCGCGCGCGACTGGGTCTTCCGCCAGTACGATCAGCTGGTCGGCGGCAACACCGTGGTGCGCCCCGGGGCCGACGCCGCGGTCGTGCGGCTCGAGGGCACCCGCCGGGCGCTCGCGCTCACCGTCGACTGCAACAGCCGCTACTGCAAGCTCGATCCCTACCTGGGCGCGATGCTGGCGGTGGTGGAGGCGGCACGCAACCTGGTGGCGGTCGGGGCGCGACCGCTCGCCGTGAGCGACTGTCTCAACTACGGCAATCCGGAGCGGCCGGACGTCATGTGGCAGTTCCAGCAGGGCATCCACGGCATCCGGGACGCCTGCGTCGCCCTCGGCACGCCCGTCGTGAGCGGCAACGTGAGCTTCTACAACGAGACCGACGGGCGGAGCATCCCGCCGACGCCGACCATCGCCATGGTCGGTCTCCTCGACGACGTCGAGACCTTCCTCACCCCCTGGTGGAAGGCCGAAGGCGACCTGATCGTGCTCCTCGGCCGGAGCCGTGAGGAGCTGGGGGGCAGCGAGTACCTCGCTGTCCTGCACGGGATCGAGCGCGGCATTCCGCCCTGGATCGACCTCGACGCCGAGAAGCGGCTGCACCGGTTCTGCCTGGTGGCGAGCCAGGAGCGGCTCCTGCGCTCGGCGCACGACGTCGCCGAGGGCGGCCTCGCGGTCGCACTCGCGGAGTGCTCGCTCGGTGGGCCGGGCCTCGGAGCGCGCATCACGCTCGAGCAGGGGATGCGGGCCGACGCGCTCCTCTTCGGCGAGAGCCAGTCGCGCATGCTGGTCTCCCTGCGGCGACGTCACCTCGGCCGGCTGCGCGATCTCGCCCGGCGAGAAGACGTGCCGTTCACCGTGCTGGGGGAGGTCCGGGGCAGCAGCCTCGTCATCGGTGACCTGATCGATCTCCCGGTGGAAGCCGCGCGGGCGCGCTGGCGACACGCGCTCGAGCGGCGGCTGAGCGGCTAGCGACGTGTACAAGACACGTCGCCTCGGCTACAGTGGGGGCGGCGGGATGTTCGACAAGTTCCACGAAGAGTGCGGGGTCGTGGGCGTCTACGGTCACCCCGAGGCCGCGACGCTGGCGTACCTGGCGCTCTATGCGCTCCAGCACCGTGGCCAGGAGTCTGCCGGCATCGTGGCCTCCAACGGCGAGGCGCTCATCAGCCACCGGGGGATGGGGCACGTCGCCGAGATCTTCGATCAGGACGTCCTGTCGCGGCTGGAGGGACGGCTGGCGATCGGCCACAACCGCTATTCGACCAGCGGGTCGACCGTGCTCAAGAACTGCCAGCCCTTCGTCGTCGAGTGGGCGCAGGGCGCGCTGGGCATCGCCCACAACGGCAACCTGGTGAACGCCGAGGAGCTACGGGCGAAGCTGGAGACCCGCGGCTCGATCTTCCAATCGACGGTCGACAGCGAGGTGATCGTCCACCTGATCGCCGCCTCGCGGGAGGAGACGCTCATCGGGCGCATCGTCGACGCCCTCGGCCAGGTGCGCGGGGCATACTCGCTCGTCTTCCTGACCGAGAACCGGGTCATCGCCGCGCGCGACCCGGGGGGCTTCCGTCCGCTGGTCCTCGGCCGGGTCGGTGACACGCTCGTGATCGCGTCCGAGACCTGCGCGCTCGACCTGGTCGACGCCAAGTACGAGCGCGAGATCGAACCGGGCGAGATCGTCACGCTCAGCGAGCGCGGCGCGGACTCGATCCGCCCGTTCACGAGCGAGCCGCATCATTGCGTGTTCGAGTACGTCTACTTCGCGCGGCCGGACAGCCGCATCTACGGCCGCAACGTCTACGAGGTGCGGAAGGGCCTCGGCCGCCAGCTCGCGCGCGAGAGTGCCGTGCCCGCCGACATCGTGATCGCGGTCCCCGACTCGGGCGTCCCGGCCGCCATCGGCTACGCCGAGGAGGCGCGGCTGCCCTACGAGATGGGCCTCATCCGCAACCACTACGTGGGACGCACCTTCATCGAGCCGTCGAACTCGATCCGGAACTTCGGCGTCAAGGTGAAACTGAACGCGCTGCGCGAGGTGCTGGACGGGAAGCGCGTCGTGGTGGTGGACGACTCGATCGTGCGTGGCACGACCAGCCGGAAGCTGATCAACATGATCCGCCAGGCAGGCGCGCGCGAGGTCCACATGCGCATCAGCTCACCGCCCACCACCAACCCCTGCTTCTACGGCATCGACACGCCGACACGCGAGGAGCTGATCGCGTCGGCGCATCCGGTGGAGGGGATCCGGAAGTACCTGGGGGCCGATTCGCTCGCCTACCTGAGCCACGCCGGCCTCTTC
>DATILR010000374.1:0-5226 GCA_035476275.1 Binatus sp. (SeqCode)
GGCGGGTGCCGGAGCGTCGACGAGCCCGGTTGAGCGCGTCGAGGCCTCGGGATAGTCCGCCGCTCGATGCAGGCGGGGGGCTCCTGGCGACGGTGGATGCCGGGCCCGATCCTCTCGGGGCTCGTGCTGGGCGTGGTCGCCGGGCTCGTCTTCGGAGAGCTCGTCAGGCCGCTCGACTTCGTCGCCGACGCCTTCATCAGGCTGCTCCAGATGGCGGTCCTGCCGTACATCGTCGTCTCGCTCACGGGGGCGGTCGGACGGCTCGCACCGGGCGAGGCCCGCTTCCTCGTGCGCGTCGGCGGCGGTCTCCTCGTGCTCCTCTGGGCGATCGTCCTCGCGGTAGTGATCACGATGCCGCTCGGTTTTCCCGCGCGCGGCCATCCCGGATTCTTCAGCACGACCGTCGTCGCGCCGCACGAACCCCTCGATCTCGTGCGGCTCTACATCCCCGACAACCCGTTTCGCTCGCTCAGCGACAACATGGTGCCGGCCGTCGTGCTCTTCTGCCTCGTCCTCGGCGCCGCGTTGATTGGCCTCCCGAACCGCGAGCCCCTGATCGCGCTCGCCGACGTACTGACACGCGCGCTCGAGCGCGTGAACGGGTTCATCGCGCGCCTGATGCCACTCGGGGTCTTCGCGATCGGCGCCACCGCTGCGGGAACGCTCGACTTCGAGAACCTCGGCCGCATCCAGGCGTTCATCGTGAGCTACATCGCCTTCGCGTGCCTGGTCACGTTCTGGATCATCCCGAGTGTCGTCGCGGCGCTGACCGGGGTGTCGCGGCGCCGGGTGCTGGCGAGCGCACGCGACATGCTGACGGCGGCGTTCTCGACCGGCAGCATGCTCCTCGTGCTGCCGGCGCTCACCCACGCGAGCCGCGACCTCGCGACGACGACCGTAGCGGACGACGACGAGACGCGTGCCACGATCGACGTCCTGGTGCCGATCTCCTTCAATTTTCCGCACGCCGGGAAGCTCCTGACGCTCGGGTTCGTGCTGTTCGCGGCGTGGTTCGCCGGCCGATCGCTCGGCGCCGCCGACCTCGTCCGCTTCGTTCTCGTCGGGGTGGTCGTGACGTTCGGGAGCATGAACGTCGCGTTGCCGTTCATGCTCGACGCGCTCGTGCTGCCGGCCGACCTCTTCCAGCTCTTCCTCGCGGTGAGCGTCCTCACGTACCGCTTCCAGACGCTGGCCGGCGCGATGCACACGCTGGCGCTCACGGTCCTCGGCACGTGCGCCGCGCGCGGGCGCCTGGCCTTCGACTGGGGGCGCATCACGCGCATGACGTTCGGCGCCGTCGCCGCGACGGGCCTGGTGATCGCCGGGACGCGCCTCCTTTCGCAGGCGATCATTGTACCCCGCGCCAACAACTCGCTCGTTCGCGAGCGGACGCTCCTCGGCGAGCCCGCGCCGGCGACCGTCCGGCGCGGCGCCACGTCCCGCGCGCTGAACGGTGACGAGGATCGGACGCGCGCCGCATCGGGCGCGCTCGATCGCATCGCGCGTTCCGGTGAGATCCACGTCGCGTATCCGTCGGCTCGCCTCCCCTTCTCGTACTTCAACGCGCGTGACGACCTGGTCGGCTTCGACGTGGACATGATGCATCGGCTCGCCCACGAGCTCGGAGCGAAAGTCGTCTTCGTTCCCATCGATCGCGACCGCGTGGCGGCGCAGCTCGAATCCGGCGAAGCCGACGTCGCGATCGGAGCGCTAGAGGTGACGACCACCCTCTCGCGCGAGGTCGGGCTGTCGCAGCCGTACCTCGACCTGACGATGGCGCTCGTGGTCGAGGACCACCGGCGGGACGAGCTCGGGACGGGCGAGGCGCTCCGCGCCCACCATGCGCTCCGGGTCGGCATGGTGTCCGACGCCTACTACGAGGCGAAGGCGCGCGCGTACGTCCCGGGTGTCGAGGTCGTCCGCATCCCCGCTGCCAAGAAATTCTTCGAGGGCGGGGGCCTCGGCCTCGACGGGCTCGTGATCCCGGCCGAGATCGGCGCGCCATGGACGCTCCTCTATCCCGCGTACACGGTCGTCACGCCGAGCGCCGTCCCCCTGGCGGTCCCGATTGCCTACGCGACGGACCGCCACGACGCCGACTTCCGCAGCTTCCTCGACACGTGGCTGCTGCTCAAGCGCGACGACGGGACGATCGAGAGGCTGCGCCGCTACTGGATCGCCGGCCTCGACGACGGCGCACGCATGCCGCGCTGGTCGGTCGTACGGAACGTCCTCCGCTGGGTGGATTGACGGCGTACCCAACCGATCGCCGGGAGGTTTTCTTGCCCCCTGGTCGCGCCGTGCGAGCTACGCACGGGAGGACGACGAACACTGAGGAAAAGGACCGGGGGGACGAAGCCGAGCATCGAAAGGTGTCGGTCCACGGCGACGCCCGAGCCCGCAATGCCTCCGCGGCCTCCATGGACAGCCCGAGGTGCGTGAGGATCCGCTCGATCACCGCGGGGTCCTCGATCGTCGCCAGCGTCATGCGTCCGCCGCACTTCGGACACGCGAGGACTCGGAAGTGGGAGACCCTAGTGTCAGGGACCGGTATCGCCTATGCAAAGGCGTGGCCGGCCGGTGCGGGGTGGACGGGCAACGGGACGCTCCTGGCCGGTCGCGGGGGGAGGACTCATGACGCGCACGAGAGAAGGTGAAGGTCAGACCGCGCTGGTCACCGGCGCCAGCATGGGGATCGGCGTCGATCTCGCCGAATGTTTCGCGCGTGACGGCTACGACCTCGTGCTCGCCGCGCGGTCCGAGGCCGCATTGCGTGCGGTCGCGGAGCGGCTGGCGGCGAAACACGGCGTCAAGGCGACGCCCATCGCGAGCGACTTGAGCGTTCCCGGCGCCGGTGCGACGCTCGCGGCCGCGATCGCCGGCGCGGGAATCGAGATCGACGTGCTCGTGAACAACGCAGGTTACGGTGTCGCGGGCGCGTTCGACGGATCGGATCGAGTGAACCAGCTCGGCATGATCGACGTGAACAACCGGGCGCTGGTCGAGCTGACGCACATCTATTGGCCACGGATGCTGGCCAACGACCGTGGCGGGGTACTGAACGTCGCCTCGACAGCCTCGTTCCAGCCAGGGCCGCTGATGGCGATCTACTACGCGTCAAAGGCCTTCGTGCTGTCGTTCTCGGAAGCGTTGTGGAAGGAGGCGGAAGGCACCCACGTGCGCGTGAGCTGCCTCTGTCCCGGACCCACCGCGAGCAACTTCCGCGAGCGCGCCGGCACCGGGAAGACCCGCCTCTCCCGGAACGGGGGAACGCCGATGCCTTCCGCCGTGGTCGCCGAGATGGGCTACCGTGCGTGGCAGGCCAACCAACGGGTCGTCATCACCGGCACGCGGAACCGCGTGCTCGCCCGGCTCGTCCCCTTCCTGCCGCGGCGGACGGTCCTCGGTCTCGTGCACAGCTTGCAGTCGCCGCTCTGAGCGTAGCGCCGGCTCGAACGGCCCTTCTCGACGTGAGCCAGCTGCGGGATCGAGGAACGTCGGCCCAGAAGGACGTTGCTAATTTCGGGCTCGTGCGCCCGCCGTTCGTGTATCTGACGGCGATCCTCATCGGCAGCACGCTCGCGATCCAGTGGCCACTGCCGTTCATGCCCGGATCGCATTCCTCGCTGCTCGGCGGAGCGGTCGTGGCGGCGGCCGTGGCGTTGTTCGCCTACGCGGTGCGCACCTTCCGGGCAGCGGGCACGCCCGTGCCGGGGAACGAGCCGACGACCGTCATCGTCCGTACTGGTCCGTATCGTTTCACCCGCAATCCGATCTACCTGGCGTTCTCTCTGCTACACCTCGGCCTCGCGATCTGGATCGACAGCCTCTGGCTCGTGGGAACGCTGATCGCCGCGCTCGCGGTGATGGCCCTCGTCGTTATCCCGAGAGAGGAACGGTACCTCGAGCGGAAGTTCGGCGCGGAGTACCTCGACTACAAGGTGGCCGTGCGGCGTTGGTTGTAGCGCCGACGAGCGCCGGGTGACACCGCCGTTCACGATTCCGCCGACCGAGGTCCCGCTCGTCCTCGGCGGCCACTCGTTCATCGTCGAGCCGCAGCCGCCGCTGCAGCCGTGACGGTCACGAGTCCTGGTTGACGGCTGCTCCCGCAGTACCGTAGCGTCGGCACCCGCTCTTCACGATGGCTTCGACCACGGTCAACCGCAACGACGCGACGGTGCGCGAATTCCTCGCCGCCTGGGAACGGCGCGACACCGAACACATCATGGCCTGCTGGGCCGAGGACGTCTCAGCGCCGGGCGAACCGTTTTCGGTCTGACGCCGCGTGCGTCGACGTCGCTGCCCAGATGGCGCGTTCTTGCCCCGTCAAGGACATCCGGAGAGACACCGGCGTCGACGTCACGATGAGGCTTCTTGTCACACCGCCCCCCTGGAATTAGCGACCGCCTTCGCGATAGATCCGACACGCACCGCGACGGCCGCGAAAGCGGCGCGCGTCCGATCTTAGCGCTCGCGTGGTGATGGCTACCTTAGGGAGGACCCAGCGATGATCCGCACTCCGTCAGCAGTCGCGCGAATCGTGGTCGTTGCCATGGTGGTCTCGCTAGTCGGCCTCGTGCCCCGGCCGGCCGGGAGCAAGTGCCGGATGGACTGCAAGCGCGCGCTCGCGACGGAATTCAGAGCGTGCAAGACGACGTGCGAGAAGGGCAAGCCCGGCAAGCCCTGTCGCGCGGCCTGCAAGAGCGCGCTCCGGGCCGCCAGGCTGGCGTGTCGGGGCGCCACGAATCCGACGCCGCCGGACTGCGGCGGACCGATCACGACGACGACCACGACGCCCGGCGGCGGCGCGACGAGCACCACCGTGCCCGGCTCACCCGGGCCGGGCGTCAAGGGCGCCCTCACGGCCACCCCCGGCCGTTTCAACTACAACGCGACGCTCGGCCTCCCCGGAGCCAACGCCACCTGCAACACGCACTTCCCGGGCTCGCACGTCTGCACCCTGACGGAGCTGCAGAGCGCGCCGGCGAGCGCGCTCGCCGGTCTCCGGGACACGGCCAGCAACGCCGTCACGTCCTTCTGGGCGATCGATTCGTCGGCCCCCGCGCTCCAGCAGTGCAACGACGACGCTCTGGGCGGCTCCGGGCTCAACTGGGAGTACGCGACGGCGCACACCGCGTCGCGCGGGCAGAAGGTGGCTCTCAACAACGGCACGGGGGTCCTCGGATCGCTCCAGACCGGCTTGCAGTGCAACCTCTCCGGCAACAG
>DATILR010000375.1:0-8290 GCA_035476275.1 Binatus sp. (SeqCode)
GGAGATTCCTCGATGGCTTCGGCACCAGAGTCACTTTGCCCTACGTGTAGACAGGCCAACCGCGTCGGCGCACGCTTCTGCGACTCGTGCGGGCGCGCGCTCGCTTCGAGCTGCGCGCAATGCGGGAGGGAGCTCCGAGCCGGGGCGCGATTCTGTGACGCCTGTGGCGCGCCGATAGGTACGGCCGCGGCCGCCACGGCACCGCCCCGCCCGGACCGTCCCGGCCGCGACCCCCGCGCCTACACCCCGCAGCACCTCGCCGACCGCATCCTGACCTCGCGGACCGCCATCGAGGGCGAGCGGAAGCACGTGACCGTGCTCTTCGCCGACGTCACCGGCTCGATGGAGCTCGCCGAGCAGGTCGATCCCGAGGAGTGGCACCAGATCCTCGACCGCTTTTTCGAGATCCTGACCGAAGGTGTCCACCGCTACGAGGGCACGATCAATCAGTACACCGGCGACGGGGTGATGGCACTGTTCGGCGCGCCGATCTCGCACGAGGACCACGCGCACCGAGCCTGTTACGCGGCGCTCCATCTCGTCGAGGAGCTCCGTCGCTTCGCCCAGGAGCTAAAGCGCGAGCGCGGCCTCACCTTCGCGACCCGCATCGGCCTCAACTCCGGCGAGGTCGTGGTCGGGAAGATCGGCGACGACCTGCGGATGGACTACACCGCGCAGGGCCGCGTCGTCGGCATCGCCGCCCGCCTTCAGACGCTCGCCGATCCCGGCGAGGTGTACGTGAGCGACACGACCGCGGCGCTGGTCGCGGGCTTCTTCGAGCTCGAGAGCCTCGGCGAGTTCCGCTTGAAAGGCGTGAGCCAGCCGATGCGCGTCTGCTCGCTCGAAGGTGTGGGCCGAATGCGCACTCGCCTCGATGTCTCCCGCGCGCGCGGCCTTTCCCGCTTCGTCGGACGCAGCGACGAGATGGCGAGCCTCGAATCCGCGCTCGCCCGCGCCGCCGAAGGCCAGGGGCGCGTCGTCGGCGTCGTGGCCGAGGCCGGCACCGGAAAGAGTCGGCTATGCGCCGAGCTCGTCGAGCGCTGCCGCTCGCGCGGCGTCGCGGTGCACGAGGGACGCGGGGTTGCTCACGGCCGGCTGCTGCCGTTCCTGCCCCTCCTCGAGCTCCTCCGCAGCGTGTTCGGCCTCACCGAGCAAGACGGCGAGCGCGGGGCGCGGCAGAAGATCGCCGGCACGCTGATGCTGATCGACCCGCGCTTCGACGAGACGTTGCCTTTGGTCTTCGACTTCCTCGGAGTCCCCGATCCCGCCCGCCCGGCGCCGCTCTTCGACCCCGGCGATCGCCAGCGGCAGCTCTTCGGCATCATCGCGCGCCTCTTGAAGGCGCTCGGCGAGCGCGAATCGCACGTGATCCTGCTCGAGGACCTCCACTGGTTCGACGAGGGGACCGGGCGCTTCCTCGACATTCTCCTCGACGCCATTGCCGGCACCAAGACGCTCGTGCTCTTGAACTTCCGGCCGGAGTTCCTCGCCGACTGGATGAAGAAGACCGTCTACCAGCAGCTCCCGCTGCTGCCGCTCGGGCCGGAGGCGATGCGCGAGCTGCTCGACGACCTGCTCGGCCGGGACCCGAGCCTCGGCGGTCTCCCCGAGCTCGTGCAGGACCACACCGGCGGCAATCCGTTCTTCGTCGAGGAGGTCGTCCAGTCGCTGATCGAGGGGGGCAGCCTGCAGGGCGGGCGCGGGGCGTATCGGCTGGTCGGGCCCGTCGCCGAGCTCCGCGTACCGCCGACGATCCAGGCGCTGCTGGCGGCGCGCATCGATCGGCTTCCCGAGCGCGAGCGGCGCCTTCTGCAGACCGCGGCGGTCATCGGCAAGCGCTTCCCGGAGTCGATCCTCAAGCGGGTCGCCGAGATTCCCGAGGCGGAGCTGGAAGACGCCATTCGCACGCTCCGCGGACGCGATCTGATCTTCGAGGAGGTGCTCTTCCCCGAGGTCGAGTACGCCTTCAAGCATCCGCTCACCCAGGAAGTCGCCTACGGCTCCCAGCTCGCCGAGCGCCGCAAGCGCGCCCATGCCGCGGTCGCCGAGCTCGTCGAGAAGGAGAGCGCGGCCAAGCTCGACGAGCGAACGGCCGCCCTACTCGCCCACCATTGGAAGGCCGCGGGCGAGCCGCTCCGCGCCGCGCGCTGGCACGGCCTCGCCGCGGGGTGGTCGGAAGGGCACGCGCCGGCCAGCGCCGTCGACCACTGGCGCGCCGTCCGCTCGCTCGCCGCGGAGGCTCCGGAGTCCCCCGAAGCGATGCGGCTCCGACTCGCGGCGGCGATCGGGCTCGTCCGCGCCGCCGACTACGACCTGGCCGCGCGGCCGGAGTTCGAGTCCGCGTTCGCGGAGGGTCATCGCCTCGCGCTCGAGACCGGCGACAGCGACGCTCGCGTTCGCATCCTGCTCGCCTACTCGGCGCTCGTCCTGTCCGACCTCGACTTCGACAGGTCGGCGAAGCTGCTCGCCGAGGCCGAGGCGGTGGTCGCCGGCATCGACGATCCCGAGCTCAAGTTCGTCGTCCGTGGCCACGCCGGTTTCACCGCCGTGATGCGCGGCGATCAGCGTGCCGCGCTCGAGCGCTACGATGAGGCCTTCGCGCTGCTCGGCGAGCGCAAGCCGAAGGACAGCTTCGTTCTCCGCCGCTACCTCGGGGCCGGGACCAATCGTGCGATGATCGTCGCCGAGAGCGGCCGGCTCGCGGACGGCGCTCGAGACATCGACCGCATCCGGTCGATGGCGCTCGAGGCCCACGACCTCACCTACGTCTGCATCGGCGACCTCTGCCGAAGCCGGCTCGCCATGTACCGCGGCGCTTCGGCCCAGGCGCTCGCGCTCGCCGCCTCGGGTCTGGAGGCCGCCGAGCGGCTCGACGCGCCCGGCTTCCGCGCCACCGCGCGGCTCTCGATCGGCCTGGCGCACCTGCTCGAGCGGAACTGGGACGAGGCGATCGCCGCGATCCGGGATGCAAAGCGCATCGCCACTCCCGAGATGATCGGCCCGAACCAGTTCCTGATGGTGCTGGCACGCCTCGCCGAGGCCTGTCTCGGTAAGGGCAATTTCGAGCGCGCGCTCGAGCTCTCGGCGGAGGCGATCCAGCGCTCCGAGGGAGCGCGGCGGCTCGGCGCCGTCGAGGCCCATCTGTCGCGTGCGCGCGTCCTGACCGCGATCTCGCCCGAGCGGGACGCGGCCGAGATCGTCCGGCTTCTCGATCGCGCCACCGAGCTTGCGCGGGGTTGCGGCGGCACGATCTACGAGCCCTCGATCCTCGAAACCCGCGCCGCGCTCGCGCGCGCGAGCGGACAGGCGGCCGAAGCTGAGCGCGAGCTTCGTGAAGCGCTTCGCCTCTACGCCGCGTTCGGAGCGACCGGACACGCGGAGCGGCTCGCTCGCGAGCTTCCGGCGGAGCCAGAGAACGCGGTCGCCTGAGGTGACCCGGGAGGCCGCCCCCCCTCGGCACGGAATCCGTCGCTCGGGCGACACGTAGCCGGCTGGCCTTCGCTCCGGAGAGGCAGCCCACTCCGTGGACCGATGGCGCTGGTGAATTCCCCCAGCACTCTGCCTCTTTTCACGTCGAGTCTCCGCTCGCCGTTTCCTTGACGACGCCGGTGGCCGCAGCGTAGTAGCGCCGCACATCGGACGATTGCGTGGCTAGCCTCAGGAGGATTCGTGACGAGCTGCGGCCACCGAGGCGGTCCACCGTCTCCGTGTGGCGCGGCACCGGCTGGGCATCGAGGGTGATGCCGCTCGTGGCCGCGCTGCTCGCGGTCGCGGCCCCGGCGGCGTTTGCGGAGGACGAGGAACCCCCTCTCAGCGTCACACGGCTCGCCGAGGAGTTCTCCGACCCGCTCACGACGCTGCCCCAGTTGTTCCTTCAGGATGCGTACACTCCCTCGAACTACGGCATCGATGCATCGACCAACCGGGTGATCGCTCGCCTCATCGTGCCGCGCCTGCCCAGGTACTCGCTCTTTCCGTTCGTGCAGCTCGTGCGGCCGAGCTTCTCGGTCGTCACGCTGCCGGAGCCGGGAGGCGGAACGCGAACCGACTTCGGCGACATGCAGCTCTTCGATCTCGCCGTCATCCCGTGGCCCGGCAAGGGCAGCGGCTTCTTGATGGGGGTCGGACCGGTCTTCGTCTTCCCGACCGCCACCGACCGCGTCGCCGGGCAGGGCTCCTGGCAGGTCGGCCCGGCCTTCGGCGCGATCTATAAGGGTCTGCCGGAATGGCTCTTCGGCTGCTTGATCCAGGATCCCGTCTCGTTCGCATACACGTCCCCACACCGCCCGCGCATCGGCCACCTGACGGTACAGCCGATCCTGTTCCGCCACGTCTGGCGCGGGCTGTACGTCAAGTCGGGGGACGCGACCTGGGCGTTCAGCTGGCGCCAGAACTCCTCGGTCACCCTGCCGCTCAGCTTCGGAGTCGGCTGGGTGATCATCCGCGAAGGCCAGTCACCCATCAACCTCTTCGTCAGCGGGGAGTGGATGGCGTATCGACACGACGCCCCCGTGGCTCCGCAGACCACGGTCCGATTCGGCATGACGGTCGCCTTCCCGCAGTGGCGGCCGTGGTAGTGCGCTCGTCGACGGTCTCCCGTGGTATTTCCTGAGAAGACCTACCCCGCACACGAGGAATCTTCCGCCGTCAACCCGCTGTCGCGCCATTGGCGAACGCGCGTCCCGCCTCGTCGAGGCGCATCAGTCGCCGGCCACGGACGCTTGCGCAACGGGGGACTTCTTGCTCTACGATCAGCCGACCGAACGGCTGCACCAAGGAGAACGGCATGCAACGAAGGATGTATTTCCGGCGAGGCATGGGCGCGTTGGCTGCCATCGTGATGCTCGCCGTCGTCGCGCCGGCGTACGCGCAGACGCAAGGCATGGACCGCCGCGACAATCGCCGCGACAACCGTGCCGCGGGACGGGCCGCGAAGCAGGCGTGCAAAGCGGGCGACGAAAAGACCCGCGCGGAATGCCGGCAGATGAAGCGCACCACCAAGCACGGCACAGGCGGAGGCGAGGGACAGGCACCGGCACAGGCACCGGTACCGGCACCCGCGACGAACCCGCCCCAATAACGGCCCGAGCGGGGCGACGTCCGACCGGCACGTCGCCTCGCTCGGAAGTGCGTGATCTCTGTACCCCGCATCGCGGGATCGCGGAGCTTCCTCGCCGGACCGCAGATCATCCCACGACTGAGGGCGCAGTCGCGACAATCCTGCGAAGTTAACGGAGCGCCTTGCCCGCCGCCCTCGGCAAGCGGCTCCTCGGCCTTACTTCGGGAAGAGAAGCTGCAGCTGCAGGCGCAGCTGCCAGTCCGCGCCGTTGTCCGGCGTCACCGCGTTGTAGAAGGCCTGGACCTGCGTGTTGACGGGCAGACCCACTTTGCCGACCCGCCACAGCTTGCCGCCGCCGCCACCCACCGGCACGGTCCACTGGTTCCGCGCCCGCTCGATCCAGTTGGCGGTCATGATCGGGGCGCTGCTCAGGTACCAGCCGTGTCGGAAGTTGTAGTTGAGGAACGGCTGGACGAGGAGCTGGTTCACCTCGGTCTCTCCCCAGCCTGCGAACGACCACTGGTTGTTGCCGAGCGCGCCGACAACCCACGGGCCCTGCATCAAGAGCGCTACAGCGGTCGGTCCGGCGCTCCACTTGCCACTGCCCAGGGCCCGATTGCTCGCCGTCGGAAAGGTGAACGTCGGCCCGACGCCCCAGATGAGATGCTTGGCGTTGGCCGGCGACAGGAAGAAGCTCGGGTTGATGTCGCCGAGCCCTCCCACGTGGTCGACGCCGGGAGTCGGCGAACCCTGACCGATGATGGGCATGATCGTGCGCGTGATGAGGTTCCAGTTCTCGGTCAGGTGGAACGGCACGACGGGCTGCACGTTGAGCACCCACTGCGTCGCGTCGCGCGGCCCGATCCCGAAGCTCAGGTTGTTCTGGAAGGGAACGCTGATCAGATCCGCCACCGGGTTCTGCGTCTTCTTGGCGAGATCCTCGGTGGATTCTTCGGAAGCCGCGCCGTGCTCCTCGGCGCCGAGCGCCGGGGCGATGAGGATCGCCAGGAGCAGCGCCACGGCCGCACGCCGTACGCCGCGAGACCTCCTGACCCGTGCCCGGCGGTCCGCCTCGGTCGCATGCCCGACCAGGCAGTCCATGGGAATCTGCCGGCGAGGGTTCGACGCCGGGGGAACCGATTTGTTCGTTAGGACGCCGCCCGGACGGATCGCTCTGTGAGTCAATCCTGCTCCCCCGTTGCTAGCCGCAGAAACCATAACTGCGGCCGCCGCGCCTCGTCTTGCCTCTTTGCGCCAAGAACCAGGACCCCGCGAGGCGGATCACGACGGACGGCGCCCCGAACCGTCGAGTGAATGGCGGTCGGCGTCAAGACGACGCCGCTCCCGAGACGGCGTGGGGTACCCTGCCTCGCTCCCGGCACGCAGGCCTCACACGCACGCGCAGACGAGCGTGCGCCCCGGCCGCCCGCGCCCCAGCTGCAGGCTGGCATCGTGGTTGCTGAGAGATATCCCTGGGGTCTGGGCAGGGGTGTGCGATTGACGATGCTGGTGGGGGAGAAGCGGCGGATCATCGTGGTCCTCCGCTGGGTGATGGCAATCGCCCTCTCCTATCTCGTGATCTTCAGCGCGCGGGATCCGGGGGGCTGGCGGGCGGGCCTCTGCATCGCCCTGCTCCTCGCCTCGAACCTCGCCCTCATGCGGCTCCCGGAGACGACCTTTCATCACCCGGCCTTCGACCCCGTCCTGGTCGCGACCGACACGGCACTCATCACGGCCGCCCTCTGGATCTGCGGGAGTGCGGGGGCCGACTTCTTCTTCGTGTTCTTCTTCGTCGTCTTCCTCGCCGCGCTCGGCGGGCGGCTCGAGCTGACGGCGCTCGGGGCCGCGCTCGCCGCCGTCGCCTACCTCTCGGTCCTCCCCGCAGGGATGGCCTGGACCCCGGCGGCGCTGCTCCGCGTCCCGTTCTTCTTCGTGACCGCGCTCAGCTACGGCTACCTCGCCTCCGGCGCCCGCGACGCGGAGGGTCGCGCCCGCGCGGCCGAGCACGTGATCGCCCTGAAGACGGCCTTCCTCGGCACCGTGTCGCACGAGATGAGGAGCCCGCTCAGCGTCATCCTCGGCTACACCGACATGCTCCAGGACGGCGTCTTCGGGCCGACCACGCCGGGGCACAAGGAGGCCATCGGGCAGATCCACGCGCATGCCTTCGAGCTCCTCTCGCTCGTCGATCGCACGCTCAACGCCTCGCGGCTCGAGTCGGGCGCGATGGCGGTACACGTCGAGGAGTTCCACATCGAGAAGCTCCTCGAGGAGGTGCGGCTCGCGGTGGCCCCGTACGAGAAGACCCCCGTTCGGCTCCTCTTCGCGACCGACAAGGGCATTCCGCCGCTCGTCACCGACCGCCTCAAGCTGAAGGAGGTCCTCGTCAACCTGGTGACCAACGCCCTCAAGTACACGGCCGAGGGCGCGGTCGTGGTCGATGTCCGCTGGCCGATGGGGAACGGGGTGCTCGAGGTGGCGGTCGAGGACACCGGCATGGGCATCGCCCCCGAGCATCGGGCCGAGATCTTCGGGCTCTACACCCGCGCACCGGAGGCCGAGGAGCGCTGCCTGCCCGGGGTCGGCCTCGGACTCTTCATCGTCCGGCGTCTCATCGACGTCCTGCAGGGGGAGATCCGGGTGGAGAGCGAGCCGGGCAAGGGCTCGACGTTCGCGGTGCGCATCCCGCGCCGGCTGGAAGCCACCCCCGAGCTCACGGCCTGATCCCGCGCTACCGGAACGAGCCGCACGCGGAGCAGCCGCTCAGGCGCGGCGCAGCTCGATCCCCTGGGCCCGCGTGAGATCGACGATGTGCCGACGGATCGCGTGCTGTGCCGGCTCCTGCTCTCCGACCTCCCGCAGCCACACCGTGAGCGTGAACATCAGCCCTTGCTCATCGAACCCCGGGATGAGCCGCACCGAGGGCGGGGGCGCGGGCAGGAGTCCGGACACGTCCGGCTCCGCGCGCCGCGCGGCCTCGAGGAGCAGGTGCTCGACCCGCTCGACGTCCGAGCCGTAGGGCACCGTCACGCGGAGCTGGAGCGCGGTCTGGGAGTCGGGGAGATCGAAGTTCGTGATGATCGTCTTCAGGAGCCGTTCATTGGGGACGACCACCGTGTTGTTCTCGAAGGTGCGCAAGCGAGTCGACCGCCAGCCGATGGCGCTCACCCTTCCCTCGCCGCCCGCGTCGAGCCGCACGTAGTCGCCCACCCGGAAGGGGCGATCGGCCTG
>DATILR010000376.1:0-4304 GCA_035476275.1 Binatus sp. (SeqCode)
GCTCTCTCGCGCCGAGGCTCGCACGGTGTCGATGCTCGCCGAAGCGCTTTTGCCGGCGGTCGACGCCTTTCCCATCGGCGCCGCGGAGGTGGACATGGCCGGTCGCGTGGGGGCGTACCTCGCGCACCTGACGCCGGCGACGCGCACCCAGCTGCGCGCGCTCCTCCGCGCCTGGGAGGCGGGCCCGCTCGTGTCGCGCCATCTCCGGCCGTTCAGACGCCTCTCGCCGTCCGCACGGATGACCTGGGTGGAGCAGTGCGCGGCGAGTCGCGTGCCGTGGCGAAGATTGCCGCTCACGCTCCTCCGCATGGTCTGCCTGGCCGCCTTCTGCGCCGACCCCCGGGTGGAGGCCGCGCTCGGCTACCAGCACGGCTGCCTCGACGAGCGTCCGCCGCGCTCCGGGCCTCGGCTCCAGCCCTTCCAGTTTCCCGCCCTGCACGGGAACGTCGAGGAGACGGCCGATGCCTGCGTGATCGGATCGGGTGCGGGCGGTGCGGTCGTCGCCCGCGAGCTCGCGCGCGCCGGGCTACGGGTCGTCGTCCTCGAGGAAGGGGCCTACTTCACGCAGCAGGACTTCGTCGGTGCGCCTTTCGAGCGCGCGCAGCGCTTCTACCGGAACGGGGGTTCCACGATCGCGCTCGGCCGCCCGACGCTCGCCATCCCGCTCGGAAAGTGCGTGGGCGGGACGACGGTCGTCAACTCCGGGACCTGCTTCCGGACCCCCGACCGAGTGCTGCGCGAATGGGAAGCGCGTGACGGGGTCGAGAACGCCGACCCCGCCGCCATGGCATCCTACTTCGACGAGGTGGAGCAGGCGCTCAGCGTCAAGCCCGTGCCATGGGAGATCATCGGTCGGAACGCCGAGCTGTTCGATCAGGGGGTGCGCGCCCTCGGTCTCCACGGCGAGCCGATCCGCCGCAACATCGTCGGCTGCCGGGGGTGCGGCGAGTGCGCCTTCGGCTGTCCCAGCGACGCCAAGCAGGCGATGCATCTCACCTACCTCCCCGCCGCGGAGGCGGCCGGCGCGCGGCTCTACGCCCGCTGCCGGGCGGAGCGCGTCACGATCGAGCGGGGTCGCACGACCGGCGTCGAGGCCGTGCTGCTCTCTCCCGACGCGGACACCGTGCAGGGACGGCTCGCGGTCCGCGCGCCCGTGGTCGTCGTCGCCGCGGGCGCGATCCACACGCCGGGAGTCCTCCGCCGGAGCGGCGTACGTCATCCCGCGCTCGGCCGGAACCTCCGCCTCCACCCCGCGGTCGCGGTCGCCGGCTTCTTCCACGACGAGATCCGCGCCTGGCGCGGCACGCTCCAGTCGTACTTCGTCGATCGCCTGCAGGAGTCGCACGGCGTGATGATCGAGGTGACCAACCCCGTGCCGGGGGTGAGCGCGGCGACGCTTCCCGGCGTCGGCCGCCAGCTGAGCGCGGGCCTCGCCCGCTTCCGTCACGCCGCCGCCGCCGGGCTCTTCGTCTCCGACACGGGCGCGGGCCGGGTCATCTCGCTCCCTGGCTCCCGCGAGCCGCTGATCACCTATCGTCTCGCGCCCGGCGACGCCCGGGGGCTTCTCGAGGGCATCGCGCTCGCGGCCGAGATCTTCTTCGCGGCCGGCGCGGAGAGCGTCTACCCGGGCATCGCCGGCCTCGGCGAGCTCACGCACCCGCGCGAGGCGGCGACGCTGCGCGAAGGACGCTTCGGCGGCGCGGCGCTCATGCCGACCGGCTTCCACCCCATGGGGACGGCGCGCATGGGACGCGACCCCGAGCGCGCCGTCACCGACAGCTGGGGCGCCGTGCGCGGCACGCACGGCCTCTACGTGGCCGACGCGAGCCTCTTTCCCACCTGCGTCGGCGTCAATCCGCAGGTCTCGATCATGGCGTTCGTGACGCGGAACGCACGACGGATCGCCGGGGCAGGATGAGCGCGTTCAGGGACGAGACGTTCACGCCGCCGGGGTTTGCCCGCGCGCCGCACCTGAGCGTCCAACCGGACGAGCTGGGTTCCTGCCGGCCACGGTCCCGTCAGCGGCTCGAGTTTGAGGATCTGTGAAGTGCCCCGGCCGACGTCGAAGCTTTGCGCGGCCGCCACCCGGCACACGAAGCGCCTCGGCAGATCGGCCGGATATACGTAGTCTCCGTGCCGGTACATCATGTCACGACCTCCTCGCCCCCCGTCGCTCCTGAGTTTGCATGGGCGCGGGAACGGGCAGGAGCGGCTGCGACGTCGACCTCCACCTCACCGCGCTTCCCGAGATCCGCCGGTCCCGTCACTGTCGTCCTGCCCGCACCTTGCATCGAGGTGCCGCGATTGCGGCCCTCGTCCGCGCCCCGCGTGGAGGCACCGCGATCGCGGCCCTCCGGGAAGGCGTGCGTTTCCCGCGTCGCTGCCAGGTCAGGAGGTGGCGCCGTACCCACCCCGGGCTGATCTCGAAGGCATCGCAGAGGTTCTCGAAGGCGAACGGCGACGCGTGGTCGTCCGAGTTCAACCAATCACGCACGTCCGCGAACATCTGACGTCCCTCCGGATCCTGCGCCGACGCGTACTTCCGGAAGCAGTTGATTCCGTCCCTGAGCACCGCGAGCATGAGCCGTGCTTCCGGCCCGGCCACACGGAAACCGGAGAGGCACTGCTGCGGCAGGAGGACGTTCGGCGTGAAGAGCGCCCCTTCGTCGGGGGCGGCAGCGGCCGCGCTGCCCTGGCGCGTGGCGCGCCCGAGAGGCGCGGGACGCTCCCCGCGCAGCGGACGCGCGAGTCCAGCCGATCGACCCGATCTCGGAGCATGATCGAGAGCCAGACTGGATGAGCGCCTTCTCATGTCGCGTTACTGCTGAGCAGGTGGCGTGCCCGCGCGACACGGCGCCAACGGCCGATCGAGCCTGGCCCTGTCCTCGACCAGGCCCGCGGACATTGCGTTTTCCGAGCGATCAGTCCCGACTACCCACTCGTGGCCAGAGCAACTCCCGTGCGGGCTGCTCGGGAAGTCCGTCACTTCCTTGTGACCCGTACCCCGCTTTTGCGTGCAGCGGGGCCGCGACAACTTTCTGACCACCGCGCGCCGGGGTCGTTTCCGTTCGCGGCTGTGCATCGGCCGTTCACGATCGTCCCGGCGACCGGATGGGGCGCTCGCGCTAGGCCCGAACGTCCTCCGTACGGAAGGGGACGGCGGGCTCTCGCCCGGCGGCGCTCGATGTCGGCGCGGCGCGACCCGGGCGGATGCTCCCGGCGAGCACGCGAAGCAGCTGGTCGGGCTCGCAGGGCTTCGCCACGTGAGCCTGGAAACCAGCCGCGAGCACGCGGGCACGATCCTTCGCCTGCGCGTAAGCGGTGAGTGCCACGGCCGGCACCGCTCCGCCGCAATCGACGTCGAGGGCCCGCACCTTCCCGATGAGTGCGTAGCCGTCCTCGACCGGCAGTCCGATGTCGCACACGAGCACGTCCGGCCGCCACGCGGTGAGCTTGCTGAGCGCTTCCCGCGCAGTGCCGACGGCCGCGACCGTGGCGCCCGCCTGGGACAGGATCGCGGAGAGCGCGTCCCGCGCGTCCACCTCGTCCTCGACCATGAGCACCCGGATCCCATCGAGGATGCACTTGCCTTCGGCGCTCCGGACGTCCTCGGCGGGCACCGGGGTGGCGGATGCCGGGACCGGTTCGGAACGGCTCGCGAACGGCAGCCTGACCACGAAGGTGGCACCCTGCCCTTCGCCGGCGCTCGACGCCTCGACGCTCCCCCCGTGGAGCTCGACCAGCTGACGCACGATGGCGAGGCCGAGGCCGAGCCCACCGCTCGCCCGGGTCGACGAGGCATCCGCCTGCCGGAAGCGCTCGAACACGAAGGGCAGGAACCCGGGCGCGATGCCCTGCCCCGTGTCGCTGACACGCGCCTCGACGTTCGCGCCGTTGCCGCAGAGGTGCACCTCGACGCGGCCCTCGCGCGGCGTGAACTTGATCGCGTTCGAGAGCAGGTTCCAGATCACCTGCTGCAACCGCCCGGCGTCGCCGAGCACCCGCCCCGCCGTCGGGTCGATGTGCCGGGTCAGCGTGATCGCCTTCGCCTCCGCCGCGGCCGCGAGCGAATCGATCGCCGCCTCCACGACGGGGCCCAGCTCGAGGGGACGGCAGTCGAGCTGGAGCTTGCCGGTCACGATCCGGGAGACGTCGAGCAGGTCGTCGACGAGGCGGGCCTGCGCCCGCGCGTTCCGGTCCACCGCCTCGATGGCCCGCATCGCGGCGACCGGATCGAGGGCCTTCCGACGCAGCATCCAGAGCCAGGAGAGCATCGCGCTGAGCGGGGTGCGGAGCTCGTGCGA
>DATILR010000377.1:0-1833 GCA_035476275.1 Binatus sp. (SeqCode)
GACGCGACGCGCTATCTCGTCGCGATCCGCCACCTCGTCGACGCCAACGGAACGGGCATCCGGCCGCGGCTCGCCTTCCGCGCGCTGCGCGATGGCGCCGCCGAGGCCGACCTGGCGCGTGCCTGCGGAGCGAGCTGCGCGGCGGCGATCGTCGCCCGGCGGCCCGTCTTCGCCGACATCTTCCAGCGGCTCGCGGCCGCGGGCGTCGACCCGAGCGATCTCGTCCTCGCCTGGGATTTCACGACGGCGAGCAGCACGGCGCTGACCGGCTGGATCCGCGCCGTCCGGGATCAGGCGTTCGCGCTCGGCACCCCGACCTTCGCCGTGACGAGCGTGGACGACGGGGGCGGCACGGGGAAGGACGCGAACATCTGGGCCGAGGTCCAGGGAACCTTCCAGGCGCCCCTCTTCATGACGGCCGATGCGCCCGCCTCACGGCTCAACCTGGTCGACGGCGTGCCGACGCAGAACGGCTTCGCGACCGTCCCCTTCGTGGTCGAGATCCCGCAGAGCGCGGTGAACCCCGGCGGCTCGCCCATCCCCGGCCGGCCGAGCCTCTGGGGCCACGGCCTCCTCGGCGACCGCTTCCAGGTGCGCGGCCTCTCCCGCTTCGCCAACGCCTACGGCTTCATCATGGGCGGGGTCGACATGCAGGGCATGTCCGCGGCCGACGTCACGCCGGCCATCATCCCGCTCATCCAGGACGAGTCGAAGTTCCACTTCATCCCCGAGCGGCTGCATCAGGGGTTCCTGAACCACCTGCTGCTCGGCCGGCTCATGGTCGACCCGGTGCACGGCTTCGACTCGAACGCCGCCTTCCAGTTCAACGGGACGGGCATCATCGACACCACGGAGGTCTACTACTCGGGCGGCAGCCAGGGGGGCATCTTCGGCGGCGCGATCATGTCGATCGCCGAGGACTTCCATCGCGGCTTCCTCGCCGTCCCCGCCGCCAACTACAGCACGCTCCTGCATCGCAGCATCGACTTCAACCCGTTCCTCGCGCTCTTCCGCCCGAGCTACCCCGACCATCTGAACGAGCAGCTGATCGTCGCCCTGATCCAGCAGCTCTGGGACCGCGCCGAGCCGCAGGGCTACATGGACCACCTGCTGGCGGGCGATCTCTCGGTTCCACCCGTACCGCACCAGGTGCTGATCCACATGTCGACCTGTGATGCGCAGGTCTCGAACCTCGCCACCGAGATCATGGTGCGCTCGCTCGGGATTCCGCAGCTCGCGCCCGTGCACCGGACCTTCTTCGCCATTCCCGAGGCAACGGCGCCGATCGACGGGTCGGCCTTCGTCGAGATCGACTGGCAGAAGTGCTTCTCGCGCTGCAACGTTCCCGGTGGCGACGACCCCGGCGCCGCGTGCACCACCGACGTGGACTGTCCGGGGACGGGCGATCCCCCCAGCCGCACCCGCTGCGACTCGGGCGTGCCACCCGACAGCAACACCGCCCCGGCCTTCGAGAACGGCGCGCACGGCGCGGAGGGCTCCGCGGCGCCTTCGGAGCCACCGGCCCAGCAGGTCAACGCCTTCCTCCACCCGGCGGGTGAGGTGCAGCAGTTCTGCGTCGGACCCTGCGACCCGGACTGACGCGTCAGCCGTCGGCAACCATGTGCCGGAAGGTCAGGTTCACGCGGGGGCCCACGGGAAGGCTCGTCTTCGGCACCCGGTGCCACCAGCGCGCGACTGCGTCACCGGTGATGAGTAGGAGGCTCCCGCATTCGAGGTCCACGGCGGCGCGGGCGCGCCCGGTCTGGTCACGCAGTTCGAAGCGGCGGGTCGCACCGAAGCTCAGCGAGGCGATGTCCGCCTGCCCGCCGTGCG
>DATILR010000378.1:0-1726 GCA_035476275.1 Binatus sp. (SeqCode)
CTGCTCGAGATCGTGAGCGAGCCCGACATGCGGAACGTCGCCGAGGCGGGGGCCTACCTCCGCACGCTCCGCTCCATCCTCCAGTACCTGGAGATCTGCGACGGCAACATGGAGGAGGGAAGCTTCCGCTGCGATGCCAACGTCTCGGTGCGCCCGGCGGGGACGACGACGCTCGGCACCAAGGTGGAGGTGAAGAACATGAATTCTTTCCGTTCGGTGGAGAAAGCGATTGCCTACGAGATCGAGCGCCAGGCGGCGGCGCTCGGGCGTGGCGAGTCGCTCCACCAGGAGACCCGCCTGTGGGACGCGGAGCGGGAAGAGACCCGCCCCATGCGGAGCAAGGAGTTCGCCCACGACTACCGCTACTTCCCCGAGCCCGATCTCCTGCCGCTGGTGGTCGACCGGGCGTGGGTGGACGAGGTGCGCGCGACGCTGCCCGAGCTGCCCGCCCCGCGGCGCGAGCGCTTCGTCCGCGACTACCAGCTCTCGACCTACGACGCCGACGTGCTGACCCAGCGGAAGGACATCGCGGACTACTTCGAGGCGGCGATCGCCGCCGGCGCCGCGCCGAAGGAGATGGCCAACTGGACGACGACGGAGCTCCTCCGAATCGTCCACGACGAGAAGCTCGATCGCGCCCTCGTGATTCGCGACTGGCCGGTGACGCCGACCCAGCTCGCCCGTCTGGCCACGCTCGTGCAGTCGGGGACCATCAACCGCAACACCGCCAAGGCCCTCGTGCCTCGCCTGCGCGGCACGACGCTCGATCCGCAGGAGCTGGTCGCCGCCGAGGGTCTCGGCCAGGTGAGCGATCGCGGCGCCCTGGAAGCCGCCGTTGCGGACGTGGTGGCGCGACATCCGGCACAGGTCGCGGAGTTCCGTAGCGGGAAGGAACGCGTGCTCGGCTTTCTCGTCGGCCAGGTGATGAAGGCGACGGGGGGGAAGGCGAACCCGCAGGTCGTCCAGGAGCTGATGCGCGCGGCGCTCGTTGCGTAACCGCGCGAGAATTCCAGCGGCACCGCTCCCACCCGCGCTTGGCCGCGGGTTTGCAAGGAACTTCCTCATCTCGCCTGGACGGCCGGGGCAAATCCGCGGGGCAAATCCGCCCTGCCGGCCCGCGTGCGGGGAGGAAGGAGGTGCCTTCGATGCAGCCGATCGATGCGCTCCGGCGTCGGCTGGGAGATCGCCGCCGGGAGCTACTGCGTCTGGTGACCAACACCGAGGACGAGATTCGCGAGCTCGACACGAACGTCCCTGCCGAGCTCGAGGAGGAAGCGCAGGAAGCGCACCTCGCCACCGTCCTGGCGCACCTCGACGACCGCGGCAAGGCGGAGATCGAGGCCATCGATCGCGCCATGACCCGCATCGCGCGCGGCGACTACGGAACCTGCGAGGATTGCGAGGAGCCGATCCCGCTGGAGCGCCTGCACGTGCTGCCGACCGCTACCACATGCGTCGACTGCGCCGCCGCCCGCGAATCGGCGGCGCGCATGCGGGTGGCCTCCTGAGTTGCAGACTGTGGTAGCGAGACTTAGTTGTCGAGCGCGCCCTCGCTGATCCAGCGTCGGATCGTGTCGATGTCCCCCGCGGGCAGCACGCCCCCGAGCGGCATGCGCGACCCCACGAAGCACAGCCCCTCACCCGCTAGCTTCGCGATGAGGTAGCTCTGCTCCGGCGCGCCCGCCTGCACGCGGGCCATGCCCGGACACTCGACGCTCTGCACACC
>DATILR010000379.1:0-3998 GCA_035476275.1 Binatus sp. (SeqCode)
CCCGAGGCGAGGCGAAACTGCTTGCCCGGCTCGCGGAGGTAGGAGCGGAGGACGAGGATGCGCAGGAGCTCCTCGCGCGGGGTCATACGGTGGGTCTAGATACGGTGACGGTCGCCCGGCGGCAAGGCCGCGCGCAGGGCCGCGATCAGGACCACGGCGATGGGCAGGTCGACGAGGGTGGCCGAGAGGTACGCGAGGGCGTGCGCCCGGGTGGCGAAGAGGATCGCACCGACCGTCGAGGAGGTCAGCTTCGAGACGATGACGGGATAGACCAGCACGCGCCGCCGCCGCACGTCCCCCGCGGCCAGCCAGCAGCACGCCGCGATGGTCGCCATGTTGGCGACTCCCAGCGCGAGCCAGAACTCCGCGGCGAGCGGCTCCCCCTGGGGAGGAAGCGAGGTGAACCCCACCGCGGCTCCCACCCGGTCGAGATCCGCTAGGGTCCCGTTCGGCCGGACGAAGAAGGCGAGAGCACCGCCGAGGAACAAGGCGGCGAAGAAGCGCAGCAGACCCGCAAGGCGCCGTTCCGCGGCGCTGAGCGGGACGGGGTCTGCTGACGCCGGGCTCACTTCTCGCCGATGTGTGCGCTCACCGCCCTCACCGTCACCGACTCGGCCCGGCCCGCAGCCTCCTCGGCCGCATCGGCAACTGCCTCCAGACGGTCCGCCGCTGCCTCGGCGCGCGCCGCGGCCGCCTCGGCTCGGTCCGCGGGACCGACGACCGACTGATCCGTGGTCTGTTCCGCCGGCTCCGGCGGCACCTGCTCGGCCGCCGGTCGCATCGCCGAGCCGGGCGCCTGTGCATCGGACGGCTCATCGGCGGATCCCATGTCCGGCGGTCGGTTCCGGACCCGCGGGGCGAGAGCATCGACGTCGCCTTCGCTCAGCGTGCGCTGGTAGCGGACGAGCTGGATGTCCGGTCGACCGAGGATGAACGCGCGCGCGAAGCGGATCTCGGTTCGCGACTCGAGATAGTACAGCGTCACCTCGTGGTCGTCCCAGGGTGGACGGTCCGCCAGGAATCGCGTTTCGGCGACATCCGGCATCCCGTTCCGGGCCACGTAGGCCGCGAGCGCCCGATTCTGGCTCATCTCGCTCCGCAGCTCCTCGTCCGAGAGCTCGTGCCCACCCTTCATGCCTGCGAACGCGCCACTGCTCATCGCGATCGCCAAGGTCAGACACGCCACCACGCTCCGCATACGACCTCCTCGGGCGGCTTACTCCGCCGGCGGTCAGGATACACGCGGTGCGCTCGGGTGTCATGCAGCCACTTGCCACGGCTGCTGCGCATCCTCTAGCATCCGCCGGCGGGCCGGTTCCCGCCGCGATGGTTTCTCCCCTGCTCGTCGCCCTTGCCTTCGCTCTTGTCCTGCTGAACGCTTTTTTCGTTGCGGCTGAGTTCGCCATAGTCCGCGTCCGTGCGACCCGCATGATCGCGCTGGCCGAGGGCGGCGACTGGCGCGCGCGGGCGGTGCTGGCCGCACAGCGTCGGCTGGACGCCTTCCTGTCTGCGACCCAGCTCGGCATAACGCTCACCAGCCTGGGGCTCGGGTGGATCGGCGAGCCAGTGTTCGCCGTCCTGCTGCAGCCGCTGTTCGCCCTGCTCGGGATCGGATCTCCGCAGGCGATCTACAACGCATCGGTTGCGGTGGCCTTCGCGCTGATCACCTTCCTGCACATCGTCGTGGGCGAACTCGCGCCCAAGTCCTATGCCATCCGCGCGACCGAGCGGGTCGCCCTGCTGGTCGCGCTCCCCATGCGCCTCTTCCAGCTGGTATTCGCCCCCTTCCTCTGGCTGCTCGCGCGTGCCGCCAGCGCGACCCTCCGGTTGATCGGGGTGCGCGCCGAGACGAGTGGCGAGCTGGCCCATTCGGAGGCGGAGCTCCGCCTCCTCCTGGCAGAATCCCACCGGGTGGGCGTGCTGTCGGGGAGCAAGCACGAGCTCCTCGAGAACGTCATGGACTACACGGGCCGGACGGCGCGGCACGTCATGATCCCGCGCGCCGACATCGCGCATCTGTCGGTCGCCCGGCCGCTCGAGGAGAACCTGGCGGTGGTCACGCAGGATGCGTACACGCGATTTCCGCTCGCCAGCTCCGACATCGACCACGTGATCGGGATGATCCACGTCAAGGACCTCTTCAACCGCCGCGACCAGCTCCGCTCCTCCGAGGACCTGGTCGCCATCAAGCGGGAGATCCTCTTCGTGCCGGAGACGAAGCCCCTCGACAGCCTGCAGCGACAGTTCCAGCAGAGCCGGACGCACATCGCGATCGTGGTGGACGAGTACGGCGGGACGTCGGGGCTGGTCACGCTGGAGGACGTGCTGGAAGAGATCGTTGGGGAGATCCAGGACGAGTTCGATCGCGAACCGCCCCGTGTCGAGGAGACGCCCCGCGGTCTCGTGTTCGATGGCTTGACGCTCATCGACGACGTGGCCGACCGTCTCGGGGAGAAGCCTCCCGAGGTGGCCGACGTGAACACCCTGGGGGGGTACGTGACGGCACAGCTCGGCCACATCCCGCGTCTGGGCGAGAAGGTCGCGTTCGGGGGGCATGAGCTCACGGTGGTCGAGATCAGAGGGCGGCGCGTCACCAAGGTGCTGGCGGTGCCGCGTCCGCAGGCGGGGGCCGACGTGGCCGCCCGGGGAGGGTAAGCGGTGGCAAGCATCCAGGGGCGGCACGGCAACTTCCTGGAGGATTTTCGTCCGGGGCACCTCTTCCGCCACAAGCGCGGCAAGACGATCACCGAGGGGCTGTTCGCGCTCTTCACGGACTTCTCCCTGGCGACGAATCCGCTCGCCAAGAACCTGCGGCTCGCGCGGGCCTACGGCTTCCGCGGGCTGGTCGCGCCGCCGGGCCTGGTCATGAACGTCGTCTTCAGCCAGAGCGTGGAGGACGTCTCCGAGAACGGGCGCGCCAACCTGGAGTACGTCGACATGCGCTTCGGGGTGCCCGTCCACATCGGCGACACCATCGAGGCCGAGAGCCTCGTGCTCGGGGTCAAGGCCTCCACCCGGGATTCCGACCGCGGTGTGGTCCACGTGCAGACCACCGGCCGCAACCAGGACGGCGAGGTGGTGCTGACCTTCCAGCGGAAGGTGCAGGTCTGGAAGCGCGACCCCGCTGCCCCGGTCGCCGACGGCGAGGTGCCGGCGCGCGACATCCCGGTCACCCTCAGCCTCCCCGCCTACGACGCCAAGCGCGACTACCGCTCGCTCGCCTACCTGTGGAACTCCGACACCTACTTCGAGGATTTTCACGCCGGCGACCGGATCGACCACTCCCGCGGCCGCGTCATCACGATCGAGCACGTGAGCCTGACCGGCATGCTCGACAACACGGCGCAGGTGCACTGCAACCAGTGGATGGTCGAGCAAGAGCCCGAGCGCTTCATCGGCGGACAGCTGATCGTCTACGGGGGCATTCCCTTCAACGTCTGCCTCGGCCTCTCCTCCGCCGACGTCGGGGACAACGCCCTCAGCGACGTGCGCTATGCCCTCGGCCGGCACACGGCGCCGGTCTTCGCCGGCGACACGCTCTTCGCGACCACCGAGATCCGGGCCGTGCGCGAATTCCCCGGCCGACCCGATCTCGGCATCGTCGACGCGCTCCTGCGCGGGCACAAGTTCGTCTGCAAGGGGAAGGGCGCGCCGGCGGAGCGAGTCGATATCTTCTACCTCGAGCGCGAGCTCGCCCTGAAGCGGCGCAGCCACTACGCCTGATGGCCAACCGCTGGCTGTTCAAAACGGAGCCCGGCACCTATTCCTACGATCAGCTCGAGCGCGACGGCCGTACGGTGTGGGACGGGGTCAAGAACGCGCTGGCGCTGAAGCACCTGTCGGGCGTCGCGGCGGGGGACGAGGTCCTCTTCTACCACACGGGGGATGAGAAGGCGGTGGTGGGCGTGGCACGGGTCGTGCGGGGAGCGTATCCGGATCCGAAGCAGAAGGATCCCAGGCTGCTCGTGGTGGAGATCGAGTCCGGGACGCGGCTCCCG
>DATILR010000380.1:0-2692 GCA_035476275.1 Binatus sp. (SeqCode)
GCGTGGTAGAAGCCGCCGCCGGGAAACGTGAGCTTCCCGCCCATCGAGCTCAGGTTGACGATCTTGCCCCAGCGCTGCCGGCGCATCCCGGGGAGGACGAGCTGCGTGAGGCGCGTCAGGCCGAAGAAGTTGGTCTCGAACTGCCGGCGGATCTCCTCCATCGGCACCTCCTCGACGGGGCCCTCCTGCCCGTAGCCGGCATTGTTGATGAGCACGCCCACGGCGCCCTCGGCACGCTCGATGGCGGTCACCGCCGCGCGGATCGAGCCCTCGTCGCAGACGTCGAGGGCGAGGAGCTGGCAGCCGCGCCCGCCGAGGTCGCGGATGGATTCGACCTTTCGCGCCGTGGCGTAGACCCGCCACCCGTTGGCGGCCAGCCGTTCGGCCGTGGCCCGCCCGATCCCCGTCGAGCACCCGGTGACGAGCACCGCCTTCGAGACTGCATCCGGCATGGGTCCTTCCTCCCGCCCCGTCCGATAGCGTAGGCCGGGCCCTCTAGGATAGAGGGGCCACGTGGTGCGCCTGTTCGCGATGACGTGCGGCTGGCTCGAGGCCGAGTATCGCGCTTTCCTGCAGGACGAGCCGGGACGCCTGAGAGTCCCCGTCCCCAGCTACCTGATCGATCATCCGCGCGGCAAGGTCGTGTTCGACTCGGGTCTGCACATCCACATGCAGTCCGACCCGGCGGCGCGGCTCGGCGTGCTGGCGCGCTTCTTCGACGTCACCTTTCACCCCGGCGAGGACATCGCGGCGCGGCTCGCGGCCCTCGACGTCGACGCCACCAAGATCCGTCACCTGGTTACCTCGCACCTCCACTTCGACCACGCGGGGGGCAACGCCGCACTGCCCAACGCCCGGATCGTCATCCAGCGGCGGGAGTGGGAGGCGGGCCGCGATGCCGACCGCATCGCGGCCAGCGGCTACAACCCCGCCGACTACGACACCGGTCAGGAGGTCCTCACCATTGACGGGGAGCACGACCTCTTCGGCGACGGCTCGGTGACGTGCCTTCCCACCCACGGCCACACGCCGGGGCACCAGTCGCTCCGCGTGCGGCTTGCCGACGGTGACGTCGTCCTCACATCCGACGCCTGCTATCTCCGCCGCACGCTCGAGGAGCTTCGCCTCTCGCCCGTCGTGTACGACCGGGATGCGATGCTCGCTTCCCTCCGGCACCTGCGCGCACTGCGCGACGCGGGCGCCCGCCTCCTCTACGGCCACGATCCGGAATTCTGGGTCACCGTGCCGCAGGCCCCGGCCGAGGTGCGGGCGGCCGCCATCTCGTGACCACGACGGATCCCTGCGGCTGCCCACCCACCGAGGGCGACGGAAGCGTCGCGGCCGGCATCCATCACGTGATCGTCAACGTGAACGACCTCGCGCGGTCCCGCAGCTTCTACGCCTGGCTCATGCCGCGGCTCGGCTACCCGGGTGTGACGGATTGGGAGGGGGGCACAGGCTGGTTCGGCGACGCGGGCAGCTTCTGGATCAAGCAGACGGATTCCCGCTTCGCCTCCGACCGGTTCAGCAAGGACCGGGTCGGGCTCTGCGAGATCGCCTTCCGGGCAGGAAGCCGCGCGGAGGTGGACGCCTTCGCCCGCGAGCTCGTGGCGCGTGACATCCGCGTTCTCGATCCGCCCCGCGAGTACGACTACACGCCCGGCTACTACGCCGTCTTCTTCGCCGATCCCGACGGCATGAAGCTCGAGCTCGTCCACATTCCCCGCTGACCAGCGCCACGACACACCTCGTCGTGGTCCCGCACACGCACTGGGACCGCGAATGGTATCTCCCCTTCCAGGAGTTCCGTGCCCGGCTGGTCGGGATGCTGGATCGCCTGCTCGACACGCTCGAGGCGGATCCCACCTTCACGCACTTCCACCTCGACGGGCAGACCATCCTCCTCGAAGACTACCTGGAGATCCGTCCTGCGGCCCGCCCGCGGCTCGCGCGCCTCGCGCGCGCGGGACGGCTCTCCGTCGGCCCCTGGTACGTGCTCGCCGACAACCTCCTCGTGAGCGGCGAGGCGATCATCCGGAACCTCCAGCTCGGGCACGGGCTGGCGCGGGAATTCGCCACGCCGCTGGCGGTCGGCTACCTGCCCGACCAGTTCGGCCACCCCGCGCAGATGCCGCAGATTCTGCGCGGCTTCGGCATCGACGCCGCCGTCGTCTGGCGAGGCGTCGGCGGCGACGTCGATCGGGCGGCGTTCTCGTGGGAGGCCCTCGACGGCACCGACGTCTTCACCGTCTACCTGCAGAACGGCTACATGAACGGCTTCCGGTTGGTCGACGAGCCGCAGGCCCTCCGCTGGCGCCTCGAGGGAATCGTCGCGGCGGTGCCACCCGATCGACGCGCCGACCCCGTGCTGGTGATGAACGGGATGGACCACCAGGACGCCGAGCCGGATCTTCCGGCCGCGCTCCGCGCCGCGCGCGACGGGCTCGCCGACGTGAGCGTCGAGATCGGTTCACTGGAAGTCTATCTGGCGCGCGCCCGGACCGCACCGGGACCGCTCCCCCGACATCGCGGCGAGCTGCGGAGCGCGCTCCGCGCCCACCTGCTCCCCGGCGTCACCTCGGTCCGGATCCGGCAGAAGCAGCGCGACTTCGCCAACGTCGGGCGGCTCGAGCGCTGGGCCGAGCCGCTCGCGACCTGGGCGGATCTGCTGGGCGGTCGCCACGCCCTGACG
>DATILR010000381.1:0-7344 GCA_035476275.1 Binatus sp. (SeqCode)
GTCGGGACCCGTCCAGCACATCGGCCTCCCGCCCGAAGCGCTCTGGGAGCGGGCGCGGGACGGCGTCCTTCTCAACCTCGCCAACAGCATTCCGGTCCCGCTGCGGGCCCACTTCGGGCGGACGGTGCTCTTCGACATCGATCCGGGGCCGTTCCAGATCTGGGCACGGGATAGCGACCTCGGCGTCGGGAAGCACGACGGGTATCTCACCATCGGTCAGAACCTGGGGGCGCCCGACTGCCCCGTCCCGCTGGGCGGCGTTCCCTGGCAGCGGGTGTGGCCCACCGTCCATCTGCCGGCATGGCCGTATCAGAGCGCGCCCGATGGCGGGCGCTACACGACGGTGACGCAGTGGTGGAACGGCACATGGGTGCAGCTCGGCGAGGAGACGCTCGACGGCAACAAGCGGTCGGGGTTCCTCGGCGTCGTCGAGCTGCCGGAGCGCGTGGACGTCGCCCTCGAGCTCGCCGCGAACATCCATCCCGGTGAGCTCGAGGACCGCGCGCTGCTCGCGCGGCATCGCTGGCATCTCGCCGATCCGGTGGCGGTGGCGGGCACCCCGGTCAAGTTCCGCGACTACGTGCAGCGCTCGCGCGGCGAGTTCAGCTGCGCCAAACCCGCGTACGTGCGGACGCGTCCCGGCTGGGTGAGCGACCGGACGGTCTGCTACCTCGCCAGCGGCCGTCCCTGTGTCGTCCAGGACACCGGTGCCGCGCATCTCCTGCCGTCGAGCCCGGGGCTGCGCTTCTTCACCTCGCTCGACGAGGCGGCCGAGGCGCTGCGCGCGATCGAGCGCGACTACCGGACCGCCGCGCGCGCCGCCCGCGCCCTCGCCGAGGAGGTCTTCTCGACCACCGCGGTGCTGCCCGGCCTGCTGCGCGCCGTGGGCGCTTGACAGCGAGCCTCGGGGCTCGCTACCGGCAGCGCGTGACCACCCGGGCCGACGAGCTCGTCGTCGGGGCGATCGACATGCACTGCCATCACGGGCCGGATCCGCACCGCGCGCGGAGCGTCGACGCCGCCGAGGCGGTCACCGAGGCGGACGCGCTGGGGATGGCGGCGATCGTCCTCAAGAGCCACGCCTACCCGACCGGCCCGGTGGCGATCCTCATGCAGAAGACGGTCACGCGCCTGCGGGTCTTCGGCGGCATCTGCTGCGACTTCGAGGTGGGTGGATTGAATCCCGCCGCCGTCGAGGTCGCGCTGCGCACGGGCGCGAAGGTGGTCTGGATGCCGACCTTCTCCTCGGTGATCGATCGCCGGAAGCTCAAGCTTCCGGGACCGGGCATCCCCGTGATCGACGAGCGGGCGCGGCTCGTCCCGGCGGCCGAGGAGATCCTCCGCCTCGTGAAGGAGCACGATGCCGTCGTCGCCACCGGTCACATCGAGCTCGCCGAGCAGTTCGCCATCGTCGAGGCGGCAACCGCCCTCGGCGTCAAGACGGTGATGACCCACGCCCTCGAGACGCTCGTCGGCCCGGATCACCGCCTGGCCGACGTGCTCGAGCTCGCCGAGCGCGGCGCCCTGATCGAGTTCACGTACCTCACCTGCATCCCCGGGGGCTTCGCCGCCACCGAGGAGCCCGCCACCTTTGCCAAGGCGATGATGGCGGTCGGTCCCGAGCGGGCCCTCATGTCGACCGACTTCGGGCAGGACAAGAGTCCCCATCCGGCCGACGGGATGCGTCTCTTCATCGACGAGATGCTGCGCGCCGGCGTTCCCGCCCCGGCCATCGACCGGATGGCGCGGCAGAATCCGGCCCGCCTCCTCGGGCTCGCGTAGATGGCCGGACCCCTTCGCTTCGGCATCCTCGGCGCGGCGCGGATCGCCCCCATGGCGCTCGTCCGGCCGGCGCGACGCGTCCCCGAGGCGAGCGTCCTCGCCGTTGCCGCCCGCGACCCGGACCGCGCGCGGCGCTTTGCCTCCCGGCACGGGATTCCTCGCGTGCACGAATCGTATGCGGCGCTGCTCGGGGACCCGGACATCGACGCCATCTACAATCCGCTGCCGAACGCGCTCCACGCCCCGTGGACGATCCGCGCGCTCGAGGCGGGTAAGCACGTGCTCTGCGAGAAGCCGTTCGCGGCGAGCGTCGCCGAGGCGGAGAGTATGGCCGCGGCCGCCGAGCGGGCGGGTCGGGTGCTCGTCGAGGCCTTCCACTATCGCTACCATCCCCTGTTCACCCGGCTGCGGACGATCCTCGACTCGGGCGAGATCGGCGAGGTTCTGCATCTGGAGGCACATTTCTGCTTTCCGCTGCCGCGACCGAGCGACATCCGCTTCAGCAGGGATCTCGCCGGCGGGGCACTGATGGACGCGGGCTGCTACACCGTGCACCTGCTGCGTCACCTGGCGAGCGCCGAGCCGGAGGTCGTGACCGCACGAGCGTTCTGGACCCGGGGCGGGGTCGATCGCGCGCTCGCGGCCGAGCTCCGCTTCCCGGGAGGTCGGTCGGCGCGACTCACCTGTTCGCTCTTCTCGCGCTGGCTTCTTCGCGCCTCGGCGCGCATCGAGGGAACGGCGGGACTCGTCAAGGTGCTGAATCCCTTCGCGCCGCAGTTCTTCCATCGCCTGAGCGTCGTCACGCCCGCGGGAACCCGCAGCGAGCGGGTCGCGGGGGGTGCGACCTACGACTACCAGCTCCGGGCCTTCATCGCCGCGGTCCGGGACGGCGCGCCCGTGCCGACGGGTCCGCTCGACGCGATCGCCAACATGCGCGCGATCGAGCGGATCTATCTGAGCGCGGGCCGCCCAGCGGCCCGCGCTGCCGCCCCCGAACGCTGAGCGACGTGCTCAGCGGGTGAGGAGCAGACAGCCGGCGATCGGTCCTCCGCCGGCTGCCACCAGCGCCACCTCGCAGTCGGGCACCTGGCGCGGTCCGCACTCGCGGCGCACCTGACGGATGCCCTCGGCGAGGAAGCCGAAGCCGTGGAGCCGGCCCCCGGAGAGCTGGCCGCCCCAGGTGTTGAGCGGGAGCTCGCCGCCGAGCCGCACGCGGCCGCCCTCGACGAACGGTCCCGCTTCACCGCGCTTGCAGAAGCCGAGCGCCTCGATCCAGGCGAGGGTGAGCCAGCTGAATCCGTCGTAGAGCTGGACCGTGTCGACGTCGCCGGGCCGGAGATCCGCCCGCGCCCAGAGCTGCTCGGCGGCATCGCGCGCCGCCATGGTGGTCAGATCCTCCCACTGGTCCCACACCGGTCGCGAACGGATCGCGGTCCCGATCGCGTGAATGCGGACCGGCGGGTGGGGCAGATCCCGCGCCACGTCGGCAGCGGAGACGATGACCGCCGTCGAGCCGTCGACCGGGACGTCGCAGTCGTACAGCCCGAAGGGCCAGGTGATCATGCGGGCCTGCAGGTACGCCTCCATCGTCAAGGGCTCGCGGTAGATAGCCGCGGGATTGAGGGCGGCATGCGCACGGCCCGTGAGCGCGATCTCTCCCAGGTGCTCCCGCTTCGTCCCGAACTCGTGCATGTGGCGGACGGCGTGGAGCGCCAGCCAGTTGGCCGCCGACATCGCGCCGAAGGGGATGACCCACTGCGCGAAGCCCGAGACCGTGCGCGATCCGGTGCCGATCCCGGCGCGCCCCCCGGCGCCCTGCGCCGTCGCTTCCGTGACCGTCCGGTAGACGAGCACGTGGCGACAGAGACCGGCCGCGACGGCGAGCGCGGCGAGCATCACCGGTGCGACCTGTGCCGGCCCTTCACCTCCCGAGCCGTGCCACCCGAGCTGGAGCCCCAGGGCGTCCTGCACCTCCGGCGTGCCGGGCCCCGCGAAGCCGGGCGCCCCCGCGCCCATGGGCCCCGGGTAGCAGGCGAGGCCATCGATGTCGGAGGGGGTGAGGCCGGCATCGGCAATCGCCCGGAGCGCCGCCTCGCAGGTGAGGTCGAGATCGGTGCGCAGGAGCCGCCGCCCGATCTGTGACTGCCCGACGCCCGAGAGGATGGCGCGCCGTTCGAGGCGCTGCGTATCGCTCGGCCGGATGGCGGGCGCGATCGGCCGGGGCCTGGGAAGCGGCGGGATGGCGGCGGCGGTGGGATCGGGTTCGAAGAGCGGCAGGGCGATCTCGTCGCTCACCACCTCGAAGCGGACGCGAACGGCCATGCCGATGCGAACGTCGTCCGGACCGCAGCCCACCAGGTTCGTCGTCAGCCGAAGCCCCGCCTGCTCGGCGAGCTCGACCAGCGCGATGACGTACGGCACGTCCATGGTCGGCATCCACCGCTGATGGTTCACGGTGTAGCTGACCACGGTCCCAGTCCCGCTGACGCGCTCCCACCCGAGCTCGCACGAATGACACCGGGGACACACCGGCCGCGGCGGATGCACGTACCATCCACAAGCTCGACAGCGCGTGATCTCCAGCCGACCTTCCCGGCAAGCACGCCAGAAGTGTTCCGTCTCGGGCTCGAGCGCCGGCAGCGGCCGCAGAACAGACATGGTGGACCCGATCGCTAGCAAGGAGCATCTCGCAAGTCGAGGCCGATCCACGCGGACCCCCGGCGGGAGCGAGGGTGCCGCCGCGGCGACCCGCAGCGCCCGCGCGCGCCCGCAGCCAGCGGGATGTCGCCTCATATACGGGGCGCGCGTGGCGCGAGGACCGGAGCCGCGGCGGCGCCCTCGCTCCCGCCGGGCGCCACGACCCACCTCACCCGAGCATGATCATCCCGCCGTCGACCGCGATCGCCTGCCCAGTGACAAAGCGGGCGCTGTCACTCGCGAGAAACACCATGACCGGCGCGATGTCGCGATCCGGGTCCCCGAGCCGCCCGCCGAGCGGGATCACGTGCTGCATCGCGAGATCGTGGATGTTGAGCTCCCCGGGCGACATGCGGGCGCGGTGCGCGTCGTACATCGGGGTCCAGATGGCGGGGACGACGGAGTTGACCGTGATGTTGTAGCGGGCCCACTCCTGCGCCACGGTGCGCGTCCATCCCATCACCCCCGCCTTGGCCGCGGAATAGTGCGCCGACCCGCGCTGCCCGCGGATGCCGGCCCCCGACCCGAAGTTGATGATGCGCCCTCCGCGGGCCTGCATGTGCCGGAAGGCCACCTGGTTCGTGTAGAGCGTGCCCTTGAGGTTCACGTCGAAGACGAGGTCCCACTCCTCGTCGGGGATGTCCTCGGCGGGCGTTCCCCGCTCGATGCCCGCCACGTGGGCGAGGACGTCGAGGCCGCCGAGCGCCGCGACGGCGCGCGCGAAGACATCGCGCACCTCCTCGCGCCGCGAAACGTCGCAGTGATGGTAGCTCACCGCGTTGCCCGCCTCGGCCGCGACGCGACGGCCCGCCTCGTCCTGGATGTCGAGCGCCGCCACCCGCGCCCCCTCGCGCGCGTAGGCGCGCACGGTCGCGGCGGCGATGCCGCTCGCACCACCCGTCACGATGATCTTCTTGTCGGAGAGGAGCATGGCCGGCTACATAGCCGGCCGACCGGGCGACCCGTCAAGCCGCGGTCAGAGGTAGCGCTTGGTGACGATGCGGGCGTCGGGCGCCATTTCGTAGAGCAGGGGCACGCCGGTCGGGATCTCGAGCTGGAGGACCTGCTCGCGGGTCAGCCGGTCGAGGTGCATGACGAGGGCACGCAGCGAGTTGCCGTGCGCGACCACCAGCACGTTCTTACCCGCGCGGAGGTCGGGGAGGATGTGCCGTTCCCAGAAGGGCAGCACGCGGGCCGCGGTGTCGGCCAGGCTCTCGCCGCCGGGTGGCCGGACGTCGTAGCTCCGGCGCCAGAGGTGGACCTGCTCCGCGCCGAAGCGTTGTGCGGCCTCCGCCTTGTTCAGGCCCTGGAGATCGCCGTACATGCGTTCGTTCAGCGCCGGATCGCGCTCGGTCGGCAGTGGCCCGATGCCGGCGACCTCGAGCGCGAGTCGGGCGGTCTCGATCGCGCGTACCAGGACCGAGGCGTAGAGCTTGTCGATCCGGCGCCCGCGGAGCTTCTCACCCGCGTTCCGGGCCTCGTCCTCGCCGCGGGGCGAGAGGGGCACGTCGACCCAGCCCGTGAAGCGGTTCTCGAGATTCCACTGCGACTCTCCGTGACGGAGAAGGATCAGCTCCGGCATGGGGTGATCCGGATGGGATCAGTCACGGCCCGCAGCCGCGGGCGCATGAGGGCAGGGCGGACAGATCAGCGGAGGCTGCGCTTCTTCGCGCGAAGCCCGCGACGGCTCCCCCCGCGTTTGCGGAAGGCCGGCACCTCCGGGTCGCCGAAACGGGCCATATCGAAGGGCTCGGCAGCGGCGGTGGGCATCATCGGCCGCGGTGCACGCGGAGGCGGCTTGTCGTCGGCGTCGTTCACCCGCAGCCGTCGTCCGCGGAGCTCGAAGGCATCGAAGCGGCGAATGGCGTCAGCCGCGCGCGCCGGGTCGCTGAACTGCGCGAACGCGAACCCTCGTGGCTTGCCGGTCATGCGATCGGTCCCGAGACGGACGCGCACGGCCGGATCGACGTCGGTCAAGACGGTACGAAGCTCCTCCTCGGTCGTCTCGAAGGATAAGTTGCCGATAAAAACAGTAGACGAAATGGTCTCCTCCTCACTCGGTCGTTTGTGTGACGCTAGCAGCTTGCCGCGCGTATTGCGACCCCTGAAACCGGGTACACTGCCCCATCAGATGCGCGATTCCGACCCGGGATGCTCCCCGCGACGCGGCCGGCGGGGCGAGGGGTTCTTGCCACACGGCGAGTTGGTGGCACAAGCCTAGCGCAGCTCGGTCGTGAACCGGATGTTGCCCTGCCGCAACCCATCGAGGACGATGTCGAGACCGCCGCTGCGGACCATCCACTCGAGCCGATGGTCGCGATACTCTCGCTTGAACATCCCCGAGGCGATCAGCTGCGGGATCATCTCGAAGCCGGCCATGCTGTCGGCCGCCTGCTGGAAGGTCGTCGCCACGCTCGGACGGGCGCGCACCCGGTCGAGCCAACGAGCCAGGGCCGAGCCGGCCACCGGCGGGTTGTCGCTGAGCGCCGCCGCGTGGACCGCGGGCACGACGCACAGGTCGCCCCACCCGAAGGCTGAGCCGTTGAAGTAGGGGGCATTGCCGAGCTGCCGCTCGAGGTACCCGTTCATGCCCGCGATCTGCTCGCCGGCGCGGGCCATGAGGCGGGAGGCGAGGTCACCCGTCGCGCGCTGGAACACGCGCACCTCGAACCCGGCCCAGTTGATCGCCTCGTAGTAGGTGTCGCAGAGCTCCTCCAGCATGCGCACGCGGGCGCGGGCGGCCGGAGTGGCAGGGAGGAGCGCCGGGGTTGGCCAGCGGTCCTCGATGTACTCGAGGATGACGGTCGAGTCGAAGATGGTCGTCTCGCCATCGACGAGCGCAGGGACCTCGAGGCGCGGGCTCGC
>DATILR010000382.1:0-6120 GCA_035476275.1 Binatus sp. (SeqCode)
CACCAGGCACCCGGCGCGCTGGGTGAAGGCCTCCGCCACCGCGGGGCTCCACCAGTCGCGGAGATTGCCGTGGCCGTCGAACTTGCGGCCCTGGTCGTCGAAGCCGTGCGTGAGCTCGTGGCCCATCACCATGCCGATCGCCCCGTAGTTCACGGCGTCGGGGGCCGCAGGCACGAAGAAGGGCGGCTGCAGGATACCCGCGGGGAACACGATCTCGTTGAGCGATGGATTGTAGTAGGCGTTCACCGTCGGGGGCGTGATGAGCCACTCCGTGCGATCGACTGGCCGTCCGATCTTGGCGAGCTGTCGCCGTGACTCGAAGATGGCGCCGCGCATGAGGTTGGCGAGGTAGCTCGTGCGGTCGATCTCCAGTGCGCTGTAATCACGCCATCGATCGGGAAAGCCGATCTTGTTCGCGATTTCGGCGGCCTTTTCCAGTGCTCGGGCACGCGTTCCGCTGTCCATCCACGAAAGGCCGGCGAGATCCGCATCGAAGCTCCGCTCGATGGCCTCGATCATGGTCAGCGCTCGGGACCGGTCGGCGACGCTGAACGTCCGGCGGACGAAAGGCTTCGCCAGCGCCTCGCCGAGCGTCCGATCGGCTGCGCTCACGCACCGCTTCCATCGGGGCAGCAGCCGCTCCGTACCGGTGAGGATGGACGTGAATCGGAAGTCCTCGTCGACGAAGCGGGCTCCCAGAGCCGGGGCCGAGGCGTCGAGGACGTGCCAGCGCAGGTATGTGCGGAGATCGGCCGTACGCGTCGTCACGAGCACCCGGTTCAGGCGCGTGAAGAACCGGGGGACCGCCACGTTGATCGCGGTCATGTCCGGGTTGCCGAGCTCCGTGAAGTACGCGCCCCAGGCGAAGACGGGCGCCTCGCGCTCGAGACCCGCTCGGTCGATGCGGTGATAGACGTGGTAGGGATCCCGCCGCTCGACGACGGGCATCGAGCCGCGCGCGAGCGCGGTCTCGATGCTCATGACCGTCCTGGCATGCTGCGCCACGACGGCGGGTGACTCTCCTGCCAGCTCGAGCATGCGCGCGACGTGGTCGCGATACCGTCTTCGAAGGTCCACCGACCTGGCGTCGTGCCTGAGATAGTAGTCGCGCTCCGGGAGCCCGAGACCGCCTTGATCCGCCGCTCCGATTTCCTCGCTTGCGTCCCTGAGGTCCTGTTGGGCGCGGAAGACGAAGAGCGCCGTCACCTCGCGGAGGTGCAGCCGGGCGACTGCTCGGGCCAAGCTCTCGCGGTTCGTGATCGTCTCGATCCGGGCGAACTCCTCCCGGAGCGTATCCGCCGACGCCGTCTCCGCCTTCTGCTCGTCCATGCAGGTCGCATGGAAGTCCCCGAGCTTCCGGGCCTCCTGGTCTCCGGGGTCGAAGTGGGCCGCCGCGTCGGCTTCGAGGATTTCACGGAGGACCGCCAGGTTGCGCTCGGTGATCTCGGAGAAGCTCCGCGACCACGCCGGCCGGTCCGGCGGGATGGATGTCCTGGCAGCCCAGCCGCCGCACGCGAACTCGTAGAAGTCGTTGCACGGGTCGACCGACCGATCGAGCGCGTCCGGATCGGTGCCTGACAGGACGGGGGCCGCGGGCGGCCGCCTCGCAACGCGCAACCGCACCCATCCGCAGCCGAAAACCGCTATGAGAAAAAGGCCACCCGCGATGCCTTTCACGCATTGCCGGGCCGTCGGTGCGCGAGCGGCTCGCATGGAATCCACGCCGACCTAGCGGCGCGACTCCGAAGGGTCAACCACGGCGCTTGCGCCACCGCAGGGGGCCGTGGCACTCGGGCGCCGCCCGATGACGCTTCTCGGCCATCCCGCAGGGCTCTTCCTGCTCTTCCTCGTCGAGATGTGGGAGCGCTTCTCGTACTACGGGATGCGCGGGCTGCTGGTGCTCTACCTGGTCCAGTCGACGCATCCCCATCCCGACGCTGTCGGCTTCGTCAACCCCGGCCGAGGCTGGTCACGCAGCGATGCGAGCCTCCTCTACGGCTGGTACACCGGCCTCGCGTACCTGTTCCCGGTCATCGGGGGATGGATCGCAGATCGATTGCTCGGAACGCACCGCTCGATGGTCGTCGGTGGCCTTCTGATCGCGCTTGGCCATCTCGTCCTAGCCGCCTCCGGTGTCGGGTCGCTCGCATGGACGGACGCCGGCATGTCCGTCTTCGTCTTCGGCCTGGCGCTCATCGTGATCGGTACCGGGCATTTCAAGCCCTGCGTCTCGGTGATGGTGGGCCAGCTCTACGCGCCCGACGACGCCCGGCGCGACGGCGCGTTCACGATCTTCTACATGGGCATCAATCTCGGCGCATTCCTCTCGGCCTTCGTTTGCGGCACGCTCGGCGAGCGCCTGGGCTGGCACTGGGGGTTCGGCGCGGCAGCCATCGGAATGCTCGCCGGGCTCACGCTCTACCTCATCCTTCGCCGGCGCCTCCTCGGCGACATCGGGCAGCCGCGCCCGGGCCGCTCGAACCTCGCGGTTCCGTGCGCGCTCGGCGGCATCGTCGTCGCCGCCGTCTTTGCGGTCCTCCACCACGCGGGAGCGTTCGCGGCGCTCGCGAGCGTGGTGCCTGGCCCCGGCGCGGCGTTCGTCCTCGGCGCGCTCGCGGTCGGCTGGGCGATCCGGTTCGTCGCCAGCCTCGAGTCGAAGGAACGGGGGCCCACTGTCACGATCTTCGTCTTCATGCTCTTCAACGCGGTCTTCTGGCTCGCCTTCGAGCAGGCGGGCTCGAGTCTCAACCTCTTCACCGATCTGCGTACGAATCGGATGCTTGGCGGCTTCGAGATTCCGACGACGTGGTTCCAGTCCGTCAACGCCGGCCTCATCCTTCTCCTGGCGCCGTTGTTCGCCGGGCTCTGGTCGTGGCTCGCCCGCCGCGGGCGTGACCCGGGGCAGCCCGTGAAGATCGCGCTCGGCCTCGGCTTCCTGAGCTTGGGATACGTCTTCATGGTGTGGGCCAGCCGCACTGCCGCCGAGTATGCCACCCGGGCGTCCATGGTCTTCGTCCTGGTCACGTATTTCTGGCACACCGTGGGTGAGCTCTGCCTCTCGCCGACGGGCCTCTCCTACGTGACCAAGGCCGCGCCCGAGCGCCATGTTTCGTTCCTCATGGGGCTCTGGTTCGTTTCGACCTTCCTGGCGAATCTGGGTGGAGGGCTCGTCGCATCGCGCGTCGAGGCGATCGAGCGCGGCGACATCAAGCTTCCCTGGCACCTGGGCGGACAGGCGGATTTCTTCATGCTGTTCGTCGTGTCCGCCGGTGTTGCCAGTCTGCTCATGTTCTTCCTCGCTCCACCGCTTGGCCGGCTCGCACGAGGCGCCGCTTGAAGGTGTTCGACCCCGAGACCGATTCCGTCCGGGTTACCTCGTGAAGCGCCGTGGCCTCATCACGCTTCGTAACGGCCCTCGGGGATTGCGGCGGCTCCGGCTTCCCCGTAAGAGGAAACGACCAGGCTCGGGTCCTCTGGACTAACGTACAGGGAGGTGCAGGATGAGAAGGCTCGCGGTCACAGGCTGCTCGCTCGTGCTGGTGCTCGGCATGTTGTCGGCGATCCGCGCAGACACGGACGGTGGCAAGGACGTCAGCATCAAGGGGGAGGTGATCGACACCTTCTGCTACGCCACCATGGGTGCCAAGGGGACGTCCCACAAGCAGTGCGGGATCGAGTGCGCGCACAAGGGCATCCCGGTGGGCTTGCTCGACCCGTCGGGCAAGATCCACATCCTCCTCCCCACCAAGGACAAGACCGGACTGTCCGAGGATGTGATCAACAAGATGGGGGAAACGGTGACGGTCACGGGCCACGAGCATCTGAAGGGTGGGCTCGCCTTCCTGACCGTCGAGTCCGTAAAATGATCGGGTGCTAGAGAGCCTGCTCCCGGGGGCGCAGCACCTCCAGAACATTCATCCGCTCGTGGTTCATTTCCCGCTGGCCTTCCTGGCCGGTGCGGCCGTCCTCTATGGCCTGGGGTGGATCACGGAGGTCGACTCCCTGGCCACGACGGGGCTCTGGCTGCTGCTGCTCGGCACCGTGGGCGCGGCTGCCGCCGTGGCGACGGGCCTCCACGCAGAGGACGGCGTCATGATCGACCCCGCGGTCCGCGACGCGCTCCTCGAGCGGCACGAGCAGCTGATGCTCACGACGCTCGGGCTCAGCGTCGTGTTGACGGTATGGGGATTCCTGGGTCGCCCCCTGCCGGCGCGTGGTCGCACGGTGTTCCTGCTGCTCTTCCTCGTGCTACTCGCCGTGATGTCACGCGGCGCCGACTTCGGTGGCCGGATGGTCTTCGACTACAACGCCGGCGGCAGCGCCTGTCCCCAGCCCATCGGGTTTACCAAGTGAGGCCTGCTGCCCTCGCCGGCGGCGTTCAGTTCGCGAACGGCCAGTAGCCGTAGCGGGCGGCGTAGCCGACCGCCCAGTGCGTGAGGATCAATGGATTGCCGGGACCGAATTCGCACGGTCCCGCATGCTCGGGGTCCTCGAACTGGTACGACTGCGAGCTGTGGTTGTAGTGGCAGATGCGACACGATTCGGGATGCAGGCGATCCATCTCGGCGCGCACGCGGCCGCCGAGAAGATCGAGGTCGAAGACGTCGTGCGACATGACGTGGCGGAGCTGGAGCCGGTCGCCGCGCCACTCGTAGACGCCAAACGCCCAGCGTCCGTCCGGGAGCTTCTCCACCACCCGCATCTCGAAGAGGCTCTCGGTGGGGACCGTCTTCAGGAAGAACCGGTGCACGACCCGCGTTCCGACCGGGTACTCCCAGATCTCTCTTCCCAGGCAGTCCCAGTGGCGCTCGATCCGTGCCCCGTCGGGGAGACGCGCTGCGCGATCCTCGGCGAAGACTTCGTCGCGCGTCACGTCCGACGGGGTGAAGCGGGGAGGCCCGTTGCTGACCGGCCCCACCTGGCTGGGAATGCCCTCGTACGGGACGTAGCCGTCCGCTTCGACGGTGTCGGTGGGTAGCTCCTCGGCGAGACCACGGGACTGCGGATCGCTTCCCTCGGCTCGATACGCCACCGTCACGAGCACGATCAGGAGCACGATGGCCCGAGCGTACACCCCGATGGGTTACCACCGGAGTCGCCCGGACAGTTAGCGCAAATGCTATGGACGCGGGGCGACGGATCGACAGCCGCTCGCGTGCGAATTCTCCGCGCTACTGGGTGGCGTCCCGCACCCGCTCGACGGCGCCCGCGGGGATGCGGTCGGCGCAGGGCTCGGGATGGAGGATGCCCGCGAGGATCTCCAGGCTGTCGACGACGCGCGGTCCGGGCCGGCTGAAGTAGGCGGAGCCGTCAACGACGTAGACCGCGCCGTCCCGCACGGCGGGCAGGGACGCCCATCCTGGCCGGGAAGGGAGCAGCGGAAGATCGGCGCGCGTGCGGGCGACATCGTAGCCGCAGCATGCGAGCACGAGGACGTCGGGTTTCGCCTCGACCACCGCGTCCCAGCCGACGCGCATCGCGTCCTGGCCCATGCGTCCGAGCGGCTCGACACCGCCGGCGATCTCGACCAGCTCGGGAATCCAGTGCCCACAGCGGTAGGGCGGGTCGATCCACTCGAGCACGACGCAGCGACGGGCTGGCCGGCCGGCCACCCGCGTCCGGACCGCGGCGACGCGGGCCGCGAGCGCGCTGACGACCGCCGCCCCGCGCTCCGGAACGCCCAGGAGCCCGGCCACCGTCTGCACGTCGCGGAAGATGTCCGCCACGCTGGAGGGTTCCAGGCTCGCGAGGCGTGGTGGTCCGGGGAGCGTCTCGGCGAACGCGGCGACGCTGCCGTACGCGACCGCGCACACGTCACAGAGCCGTTGCGTCAGGATGACGTCGGGGCGGAGCGCGCGCACGAGGTTCTCGTCGAGCGTGTAGAGCGTGCCCGTCGTGGCGAGCGTCTCCGTCACCCAGCGATCCGCCGCGGCACTCGGCAGGTGCCCGCCGTGGATCTCGCAATGGGTGACACGGGGGATCCCGTTCACCTCGGGGGGGTGGTCGCACTCGTGACTCACGCCGACGAGCGCATCCACACACCCGAGCGCTGCCACGATCTCCGTCGCTGCCGGCAGGAGCGATACCACGCGCATGCCCAGCTCCTACTGGATGCCGGCG
>DATILR010000383.1:0-3556 GCA_035476275.1 Binatus sp. (SeqCode)
ACCTTGCCGTCGGGGCTGAACGCGGCCGGCACGGTCCCGAACGGATGCGCCACCATGAAGGCGTCGGTCTTGCGGAGGCCGGTCCCCTGAAAGCCCACCTTCCCGATCCGCACCTCCGCCGGCACCGCGGGCTCGTGACCCGACAGCGGGCGCGCGTCGAAGTCCCACAGCCACGACTGCAGCTCCTTCGGCGAGCTCCCGCGCACCTCGATCTCCACACCGCACAGACGCGCAGCGATGGTCGCCTTCCAGATGCGTGGATTCGGGAGGTAGGAGAAGATGCGAAGCTGCATCATCGGCGCGCCGTGTCGCCACCGACTGGACGGCGGACCAGGTCGTGGATTACGCTCGTCATGAATGGGTCTCAATGATCACCACCCTCCACCAAGTCAATAGGGGATTGATTCAACGAGGCAAGAGATGCGCGTCTCCAGGGCGAGAGCGGAGCGGAATCGGCAACACATCCTGACCGCCGCCGCGCGGCTGTTCAGGGAGAACGGCATCCGCGCGACCGGGGTCGACTCGATCAGCCAGGAAGCCGGGGTGACCCATGGGGCCTTCTACAGTCAATTCGCATCCAAGGACGCCCTGGCCGCCGAGGCGATCGGCCTCGCCCTGTCGCGGTGGAGGCGCGTCTGGCGGCGCGCGGCGGAGGGCAGGACGCGCAGCCAGGCCTTCCGGAGCATCGTGGCGGACTACCTGTCGGCGAAGCATCGCAACTCGCCTGGCCGGGGCTGCGTCGTGGCGGCGCTCGGCGCGAGCGTCGCCCGTCAGCCCCGAACGGTTCGCACAGCCTTCACCAGGGAGCTGAAGGATGCGGTGGACTTCCTGGCCGAGCTGGTGCCCGGCGCGAATCCTGCGCAGCGCCACGCCGATGCGATCGCGGCCTTTGCCTGCATGATCGGTGGCTTGATCCTGGCGCGCGCGGTCGAAGACGAGCGCTTCTCGGCCCAGATTCTCCGCGCGGCGGCCAAGCGGATCATCCGAGGAGGACGTCGTGACAGATAGGAAGGCCACCGCGGCGATCATCGGGGCGGGAGACTTCATCGGCGCGGCGATCGCCAGGCGGTTCGCGGCGGAGGGGTTCACGGTCTTCGCCGGACGCCGGAACGGCGACAAGCTCGCGCCGCTGGTCGCCGACATCGAGGCGCGCGGCGGGCAGATCGTCGCCCGGACGCTCGATGCCCGGAAGGAAGACGACGTGACCACCTTCCTCCAGGACGCCGACCGCCGCGCGCCGCTCGAGGTCTGCATCTTCAACGTCGGGGCGAACGTCAACTTCCCGCTGCTCGAGACGACGGAGCGGGTCTTCCGCAAGGTGTGGGAGATGGCCTGCTATGCTGGCTTCCTGGCCGGCCGCGAGGCCGCCCGCCTCATGCTGCCACGCGGCCGGGGCTGCATCTTCTTCACCGGCGCCACCGCCAGCCTCCGCGGGGGCGTCGGGTATGCGGCGTTCGCCAGCGCGAAGTTCGGCCTGCGGGCGCTCGCGCAGAGCGCGGCCCGGGAGCTCGGTCCGAAGAACATCCACGTCGCGCACCTCATCATCGACGCGGGCGTGGACACCGCCTGGGTGCGCGAACGGATACGGCAGAGCGCGGGCGAAGCGGCCCTCGACGCGCTCGTCCCGGGCCAGCTGATGTCACCCGAGGCCGTGGCCGACGCGTACTGGCATCTCTACCGGCAACCCGCCGACGCCTGGACCTTCGAGCTCGAGATCCGTCCCGCCGGCGAGAGGTGGTGAGGCCATGGTGAAGGTGGAGTTTCATTTCGACTTCGGGAGCCCCAACGCCTATCTGAGCCATCTGGTGATCCCCGAGATCGTGCGGCGCACGGGGGTCGATTTCCGGTACGTGCCGATCCTGCTGGGCGGCGTCTTCAAGCTCACCAACAATCGCTCGCCGGCGGAGAGCCTGGCGGGAATCCGGAACAAGCCGGAGTACGAGCGACTCGAGATGAGCCGCTTCCTCCAGCGGCATCGGATCACCCGCTTCCAGTTCAACCCCTTCTTCCCCGTGAACACCTTGACGTTGATGCGCGGGGCCATCGCCGCGCGGTCGCTCGGCGTCTTCGACCGCTACGTCGACGAGATGTTCCGGCACATGTGGGCCGATCCCAAGAAGCTGGACGATCCGGGCGTGCTCCGCGCCGCGCTCGAGGAGTCGGGGCTGGACGCCGAGCGGCTGCTCGCGCTGGTCCAGACCCGCGAGGTCAAGGACGAGCTCCTCGCGAACACCGAGCGCTCGGTCGCGCGCGGCACCTTCGGTGCGCCGACGTTCTTCGTCGAGGACGAGATATTCTTCGGCAAGGACCGGCTGCGGGACGTCGAGGAGCGGATCCTCGAGCTCCGCTAGGGCGGTACGCTGGCGGGCATCGCCTCCCCCCCGTGCGACGTCGGCGTCATCCGTGGCGCGCCCGCCACGCCGGGATGTGCGTCGTACGCCAAGCGGTGGGTGCTGGCGGCGACCATCTTCGGCTCGAGTATCGCCTTCATCGAGGCGTCGGTGATCAACGTCGCCCTGCCCGCCATCCAGCATGGCCTGCGGGCCTCCGTGCGCGAGATGCAGTGGATCGCGAGCATCTACACGCTCTTGGTCGCCTCCCTCACGCTCACGTCCGGATCGGCCGGCGATCGGTTCGGCCGTCTGCGGGTCTTTGCGCTCGGGCTCGGGATTCTCGCCGCCGCCTCGGTCGTGGCGGGGTGTGTCGTCACCGGCACGCAGCTCGTCGTCGCCCGCGCCTTGCAGGGGATGGGCGCTGCGCTTCTGGTCCCAAACAGCCTGGCACTGCTGAGCGCCGCGTTCCCGAAGACGGAGCGCGGCCGGGCGATCGGCACCTGGTCGGCCGCCACGGCGGTCACGAGTGCCGGGGGTCCCATCCTGGGCGGGGTGTTCGTCGACACCCTGTCCTGGCGGGCGGCGTTCATCCTCATCGTGCCGCTCGCGCTGGTCGCGCTGGGCGTCGCCCTCGCGCGCGTGCCCGAGGTCCGCATCGGGCGTCGCCGGCCGGAGATCGACTGGTGGGGGGTCGGGCTCGCGACCGGGGGGCTCGCGACACTGGTCTTCGGCCTCATCTCGCTGGCCGGTTCCGGGTCCGCTCTTCCCGCGGTGGTCGTCGGCGTCGCCCTGCTGCTCGGGTTTCTCTGGCATGAGGCGCGGACCCTCTCGCCCATGATGCCCCTTCGCCTGTTCCGCTCGGCCACCTTCCTCGGCGCGAACATGCTGACCCTGCTCCTCTATTTCGCGCTCGGGGGCGCCTTCTTCGTGCTGCCCTTCGACCTCGTGCGGGTCCACGGCTACTCCGCCACCGCGACCGGCGCGGCCTACCTGCCCTTCGCCGCGCTGCTCGGCGGGCTCTCGCGGCCGGCGGGTAGCCTGGCCGACCGCCTCGGCGCGCGCGCACCGCTCGTCGCCGGGCCGCTGGTCGCCGCCGTCGGCTTCCTGCTGCTCGCGCTGCCCGGTGCGGGCGGCTCGTACTGGACGACCTTCTTCCCCGCGATGTGCGTGATCGGGCTGGGCATGGCGATCACCGTGGCGCCGCTCACCAGCGCCGTCATGGG
>DATILR010000384.1:0-5317 GCA_035476275.1 Binatus sp. (SeqCode)
TGCGCCCTCCAGGTCGGCGTCACCTCGCGCGCGCTCGAGATGACCGCGCAGTACACCTCCACCCGCGAGCAGTTCGGGAAGCCCATCGCCACCTTCCAGGCCGTCGCCCAGCGCGCCGCGGACGCCTACATCGACGTGGAGGCGATGCGCTGGACGATGTGGCAGGCCGCCTGGCGCCTGGGCGCCGAGCAACCCGCCGCCGACGAGGTCGCGGTAGCGAAGTTCTGGGCGGCCGACGCCGGCTACCGCGTCGTCTATGCCGCGCAGCACCTGCACGGCGGCATCGGGCTCGACCTCGACTACCCCGTCCACCGCTTCTACCTCTGGGCGAAGCAGATCGAGCTCACGCTCGGCTCCGCCACCCGCCAGCTGCTTCGCCTGGAAACCGCACGGGAGCGCTAGGGTGTTCTGGCGCGGTGTTCCTTCGGTACGTCCCGAGCGCCCCTCGGTCGACGTCATCCGTCCGGACCTGCTCGTCGGCGAGTATCCCAATCCCGAGGACGTGGCGTGGCTCCGCGACACGCACGGCGTGACGAGCGTCGTGAGCCTCCAGGACGACGCCGACCTCGCGAGCAAGAACCTCGTGCTCAGGGAACTCGAGCGGGTATACCGGCAGGAGCGCGTCACCTTCCACCACATGCCGATCCCCGACGGCGCGACGGAGGTGCTCGCCGAGCGCCTACCGGCGATCGTCACCCTGCTGGTCGAGCTCGTCGCCCGCGGGGAGCGCGTCTATCTCCACTGCAGCGCCGGGATGAACCGGGCGCCCACGGTCGCGATCGCCTACCTTCACGTCCAGGAGGGGCTGCCGCTGGCGGTCGCCCGCGACGACGTGAAGGCACGCCGCCACTGCGTGCCCTACATGCGCGCACTCGAGGCTCGATATGGCCCATGCGGTTGAGTCCGTTCGCTGGCCCCGCGCTCTCGCCCTCCTCACGCTGCTGCTGGCGCCGGGAGCGGCCGTCGCCGGAGAATGGACGCCGCGCGCCTGGGCAGAGGCGAACACCATCGAGCTCCGCACCACCGCTGCGGGAGAGGGAGAGCATTGGTTCCCGGTCTGGATCGCGGTGATCGACGACCAGGTCTACGTCCGCCTGGGGACGCGCGCCGCCGGCCGGGTGGCGAACAACACGACCGCCCCGGACCTCGGTGTCCGCATCAACGGGCAGCAGTTCGATCGGGTGAAGGGCGTCCCGGCACCCGAGGCCGCGGAGCGCGTCGCGCAGGCGATGGCCGCCAAGTACTGGAGCGACGTGCTGATCCGGCATTTCAACCATCCGCTGACGCTCCGGCTGGTACCGGAGTAGGCTCAGCGACACCCCGGGGGCGCCAGTTAGCTAGGTCGTCCCGTGTACGCGCGCTACGGGCATCGGCATGTTCCCATGCCTCCTCATCCAGCGCGAACGACTCCTCGACCAGGTTGAGATTGCGTGGGGCTGCGTAGCCTTCCTCGAGTACCTTCCGCGCCGACGCGCACGGGCGCACGGGACATCTCAGACCCTCTCCCCGCTCCTCCAGAGCTCAACTAGCCTCCGGAGCCTCAACTAGCGTTGCGGGCGCGGGTCGCTTTCCGATATCGGGCTTCTGCAAGTCAAGCTACCCCAGGAACAGGCCGCACGGTTGGGATCCGTCCAAGGACGTCGGTGGAGCGTTGTCGGACTTCATCCTGAACCTCACCCTCGACTCGAGACTCCTTGACGCTTTCAGGTAGTACCTTATTGCCGTCGGGGGTCGTTCACCGTCAGAAGGCTCCCAGGGTGACCTGGTAAGCCCTCGCTGTTGGTCCGACAGAGTATTCGTGATGGCCTTGACGCAATTGGTCTTGACCCGCTTCTCTTACCCAGGTCGACTCCCCCCAACAGATTCCGGCGCACACTTCACGATTGTGCCCAGATTGTGCCCGAGCCATCCCAGCCCAACCCACTCGAGCCCATACGCGATTCTTCTCGATGCCGTCGGGACGAGCGAGGGGTGGGCAGATATGGGTTGGCAGCACCCTCCCCGCTTCTTCGAAGCCTGACGCTCTATCCAATTGAGCTACGGGCGCAGGGTGCGGAAGGACGCGGCATCAACGGGGTTCGAGGGGTGCAAGAGGCGTCTCCGGAACGCCGACTGTGCGCAGATTGTGCCCGAGCCGCCAGCGTCAGTCGGCGACGAGCGTCATTGGAACGGCCACGAGCTGGTTCGTCATCGGCGGGCACCCCGAGGCGTACGTCGATCCAGACGATGGCGGTGTTGGCGACGTCGTTTGTGCACAGCGCAGCGTCGTCGAATCGCCGATGTTTGGGACTTTGCCCATCGTCAGGTAGTTCGAGTATGTCGAGAACGCTTGGTCGCCGGCGTAGACCCAGCACATCGTGTTCGTCGAATCGAGGCCGAGCCAGCCGCCGGGTCGGCTGCCGTCGTTGTTTATCGGCGTCGTTCGATTGTCCGCGGCGTACGCGCCGATTCCGTAGGCGCCATCCGCGCAACCCATCAGGCTCATGCCGCGCTGCTGAAACAGCGAGTACGTGGGCGTGCCATCGGGCTCGTAGTAGACGCGGATGATGTTCGCGAGCACGGTCGAATCGTCATAGGTATCAGCCGTTCCCGACGAGGTGTAGTACTGCGGCTTGCCGACGCCGCCGATCGACGGGAACACGTACGCAGGGAAGTAGGTGCCGAACGTCGGCGGTGCCCCGCCAGACGATGTGAGCTGCACTGTTTGCACGGCATCGATGACGACCGACAGCGAGACCGGCTGATCGGTGACGACGAGCGGAGTCGAAAAGAATTGCTGGAATGCCGTTCCCAGAGTCGCCGTCACCGGAACGAACGACGCACCACCCGCGGGTGCCGTGCTCGAGAGCTTCGTCGGCACACTCGGATCGGTATACAGCCCATTCGTCGCGTCGGAGATCAGGACCTCGGCCGTCGGATCGACGAAGAGGTTCATGCTCGTGTACGTGCCCGGTGCGATGGAGAACGGGCAATCGAGCAATGGGGCCAATGTCGCAGCCGCGCGGTCATACGTGACGACACAGTCGACGAGATCGGCGCCCGTCGAGTCTTGTTGCGTCGCGCCTGCGAAGTTGATGCGCGTGAGCTTGACCTTGATCTTGTCGGGCGAGACGTACCAGTTCCCGCTGGAGAGTCCTGCGGACGAGTGTCTGAACGCAGCCGCGGAGTGCGGAGTCGTCGCGCCCTGCAGGAGGTGTGCAGTCCCCGGTGCAGTCCCCGGCGTACCGCACTTCCGCGGCTGGCACACGAGGACGTACGTATCCTTGTCGACGCGCGGCTTCGTGCCCTTGGGGGCCTTACCCTGCGCCTTGATCTTCAGCTTGCCCGGTCGCTTCCTGTTCCCCCGGGTCCTTACCTGGACGGTCTTGTCGACAAAGCTACCGCAGTTCTCCCCAATGAGGCCGGGCGGGGGGAGACTGCCTGACTTGACGGAATCGAGGCTCAGGGGAGCCACACAGGCGGGGAGACCGGGCTGGTTCACGCAGAGCTGCACGCTGAAGGTGCAAGAGTCGTTGCATGCCCCGTCCTGGTCGCAGCTGGGGTCACCGTCCGTACAGGTCACCGTCGAGGGTGCCGTTAACGTACCGCTGCCGCTGGCGTCGAGCACAATATAGCAATCGCTCTTCGCCTGACCCCCTCCGGGCACCGTCGTCCCGGCCCATGCTGATCCTATGATCACGAGCGCAGTGGCACTCAGCGTACACACCGCGACCCACGCCCCCCGGCCCCTTGGACTCATGTCGAAGTATCGGCGGAGGGATTCACAGACTTGAGCGCGAGCGCACGCGCAGCCTGCGACGACCTGAGCTGCTACCTTCCGACGGGCCCTCGATCCGCGTCACCTCAGCAGCCTCAACCTCTGAGCGGATCCACGCCGCTACATTATTGTTGAGGATACTCGAGGCGGCCGGTCAACGACAGCTGGGACCCGGCGTCGACGGCTGGACTTGACAATCCCAAACTAGAATGATAATATCGCCGAATCAAGTTGGCCATGGCTCGACGCAATGTCCAGCTCTCCCTTCCCGTCCCCCCGACCTGGGGCGGTCGACGACGGGGCGCCGGTCGTAAGCTGACTCCTGGGCGCCGCCCGGGTGTCGCGCATCGGCCCCGACCGCCGCACCGGGCCGCCCATCCCGTGCACGTCACCCTCCGGGCCAGGGATGCCGTCCGCTGCCTCCGCGCCGGCCGGGTCTTCCCGGCCGTCCGGCGCGCTTTGGCCGCGGCTTCCCGCAGTGGCTTCCGCATCATTCACTATTCAGTCCAGGACGATCATGTCCACCTCATCATCGAGGCAGATGACGGCACGCTCCTGTCGTGTGGCATGCGAGGGCTCACCATCCGGCTCGCACGCGCAGTGAACCGCGCCCTCGGTCGCCGCGGCGCGGTCTGGGATGATCGTTACCACGTCCGCGCGCTCGCCACCCCGCGGGCGGTCCGGCATGCGCTCGTCTACGTCCTGATGAACTTCAAGAAGCATGGGACGGCCGAGGGACCGGTCGATCCGTGCTCGTCGGCCGCATGGTTCGACGGGTGGCAGGCAGAGCCCGGGACGCGCGAGTCGCGAGCGCGGTCACCCGTCGTGCGCGCTCAGTCGTGGCTTGCCGCGGTCGGATGGCGCCGGCACGGGCTCATCGACGTCGACGAGCGCCCGCGAACCTGAGCGAAGCATCTCGTGGATGGGCTGGTGCCTGGAGCGGGCGCCTCAGCGCGTCAGGCCGAGCAGGCGAGCCGTCTCCTTGCAGTCGGCGACCGGTCGGCCCACCGCGCGCGCCAGGGCAACCGCCTCGCGCACCAGCTCCACGTTGGACGGCGTGCCCGAGCCGGCGTAGTCCTCGAGCCCGACGCGGAGGTGTCCGCCACGCTCGAGCGCGAGGCGGGCGACGTCGGATGCGAGCACGTCCCCGCCGATCACGGCGACCGCCCAGGCGAGGTTCGTCCCCTCCAGCATGGCGAGGTAGGCCTCCAGGCTGAGGCGCGTCGGCGGCAACCCGAATCCGACGCCCCGCCGCGACCCACCCAAGTAGTCGAACTCCCCTCCGAAGTAGAGCTTGACGAGGGCCCCGGCGGGCAGCCGGCCGGCGCGGTGGAAGGCGAGCGCGGCGCGCAGGAAGCCCGGCTCGAAGATGGCGATGCTGGGCCCGAGGCGGTAGCGCGCGCACATCGCCACCTCGTGCCGGATGTCGCTGAAGGTGTTGGCGTAGACGAAGTCGGGCGGGCCGGGGAGCCCGTCCTCGTCCGTGGCGCCGAAGTTGACCGAGCCCGGATCGCAGAGCCCCATGCGGATCGCGCCGGCCTCGGCGAGGATCGCGTGGTG
>DATILR010000385.1:0-1787 GCA_035476275.1 Binatus sp. (SeqCode)
CGGTCTGGTGATCGGGGCACTTGCCGTCCACGATCTCCTTCTCGGTGTAGAAGCGCTCGCAGCCGAAGCAGTACCAGCCGCCGTACTCCCCGAAGTAGATCTCCCCCGCGTCGTAGAGCCGCTGCAGGACCTCCTGCACGACCTTCTTGTGGCGCGGCTCGGTGGTGCGGATGAAGTCGTCGTTGGTGATGCCGAGGCGCCGCCAGGTCTCCCGGTAGGCGGCCGCGATCTCGTCCGCGTAGGCCTGCGGCGACTTCCCGGCCGCCGCCGCGACCTGGGCGATCCGCTCGCCGTGCTCGTCGGTGCCGGTGAGGAAGTAGACGCGATCCCCGCGGAGCCGGCGATAGCGGCACATCGCGTCGGCCATGATGGTGGTGCAGGCGTGCCCGAGGTGCGGTCGGGCGTTGACGTAGTAGATCGGGGTCGTGAGGTAGAAGGTGCTCATGCGTCGGATGACTGGGCCTCAGGCCGGCTTGATGTGGTCGCGGCCCTCCCACGTGAGCTGGTCGAGCGGCACCTCCGCCTCGGTGCCGTCGGGGAAGCCGACCACCACCGACTGCTTCAGCACCCGCAGCGAGCGCACCTTGCCGGTCATGCAGCCGCCGCCCCCGCAGGAGGCCGAGCACGCCGAGTTCACCCGCGGCAGCCGCGAGCGCAGCTCCTCGTAGGTCGAGAACTCGTACAGGAGACAGCACTTGAGCCGCCCGCAGTTGCCGAGGAGCCGGCTGTCGGTGAGCGGCATGTCCTGGGCCTTCGCCATCTTCACCGAGATCGGGTCGAACTTGCGCAGGTGCGACGAGCAGCAGAGCTGGCGGCCGCAGGGACCGATGCCGTCGAGCAGCTTGGTGGTGTCGCGGGCCCCGATCTGTCGCATCTCGATCCGGGCGTGGAATTCGCGGGCCAGGTCGCGCACCAGGTCGCGGAAGTCCACCCGCTCCTCGGAGTTGAAGAAGACGGTCACCCGGCGGCGGGACGCGTCGATCTCGACGTCGACCACCTTCATGGCGAGCCCGCGCGCCCGCGCCATCCGCGCGCTGGTCTCCACCCCCTTCACCTCGAGGGCGCGGCGCTCCCGCCACTCGGCCACCTCGCCCCGGGTGGCCCGGCGCACGACCCGGCGATAGACGCGGTCGCGCTTGAACGACGGGACCGGCCGCTTGGGCCGACGCACCTCGCCCAGGACGGGCGCCCCGCCGGTCTCCACGAGCACGAAGTCGCCGACGTGCAGGTCGGCATCGGTGGTCTGGTAGTCGTCGGCGAGGAGCGGCTCGCGCAGGCGCACCCCGATCAGGTAGCGGGGTGTCTCGTCCACTGCGGGCGCCTCGAGCGCTCCCGGAGCGCCCTCCTCGATCGGCTCGCTCATGGCTTCAGGCCGCCTCCACGAGGCGCCCCACGAGCACCTCGACGCTCAGTCGCGGCGACACGTTACCCTGGATGGCCTGCCACGCCTCGCGACAATCGCGCAGCGCGCGCAGCACCGAGTCGAGCGAGCGCTCGCGCGCCGCCGCGATGGCGGGCTCGCCGAAGACGGCCAGGCGCGCGGGGGCGCCGCCGAGGCCGCACAGCAGGTCGCGATGCCAGAGCCAGCACGCCTGGACGAAGACCTCGGCGGCCTGCCGGTCGCGGCCCACCTGCTCGCCGAGCCGGATGATGGCCTCCACGCCCTGCGCCCGGGCTTCCGCGAGCTGGCGCAGGCTGCGCGTGTGGACCTCGCTCCGCACGTCGGGCAGGAGCGCCGGCACGCCCTCGGTGGGCCGGGGGCGGAAGCGCACCACCTGGCAGCGCGA
>DATILR010000386.1:0-5053 GCA_035476275.1 Binatus sp. (SeqCode)
GTCCGCTTCCCGACGCCGACCCCAGCCGTCAAAGTCAGTCGAAGGGGTTCATCGTCACCTGGCCACCGAAGATGTTGGCGTCGCCGTCGTAGCTGCCGCGGAGGAGATGGCCGGTGACGGCGTCGCGGTTCGCGATGTTCGCGTCGAGCACGAAGATGTGGGCGTAGCCGACGTCGAACCGCAGACGATCCGACCACCGATAGCCCGCGCCGATCGACATCCAGACACGGTCACTGTCGGGGATTCGCGCGGTGCGCAGCTCGGCGTTGCGAACGGCGGTCTCGTCGTAGGCCGAGCCGAAACGAAAGCTCCAGTTTGGCCGCGGCTGCCAGCGGACGCCGAGCGCGTAACGGAAGCTGTCGCGCCAGTCGACGGTCTCGGCGAAGTCGACCTGCTTCGGGTTCGCGAAGTTGACGGCCAAGCGGCGGAACAGCTCCCAGTGCGTCCACGTGACGTCGCCCATGACGGCCCATTTGGGATTGATCTCGTGGAACGCGCCGAGCGATGCGGAATCCGGGAAGGTCACGTTCGCATTCGCCGCCGTGTCGCGGAGCTGCCCCGTCGGCTTGACGATCGCCCGCGCCGACTTCGGGACGCTGAAGTCGGCGTCCCCCTCGAACGCGTGTGCGATGCGGGAGCGGTAGGCGACGCCGACATGCGTGTGCGGCGTCGGGTGGTACATGGCCCCGAGGTTCCACCCGAGGCTCCAGTCGCTGCCCGTGATCTTGACGAAGCCATCGTTCGCCTGCGGCTTCAAACCCAAGGCTGCGCAGACCTCCGGCGGCAAACCCTGCGCCACGGTGCAGAGGGAGCCGATGTCGAGGAAGTTCGTGATCTTCACGTGCGCGTACTGAACGCTCATGCCGGCACCGACCGACAGCGCGTCCAGGGCGCGATAGGCGACGCTCGGATTGATGTTGACGGTCTTCAGGTCGGCGACGACGGCGTGGTAGCGCCCGACCCAGTCGCGGTCGTACTCCGTGCGGAGGCCGAACGGCGCATCCAGTCCGAGCCCGAGGCGCCAGCGATCGGTGAGCGCGTGCGAGAGGTAGAACGTCGGGACCAGGCCGGTCTCGCCGGCGTTGCCGCCGTCGTTGCCGCGGAGCGGTCCGCCACCGACGGCCGGATTCAGCCGCGACCCCTCGTTGTGGAAGTGAAACGACGGGATGACGGCGTCGAGCGAGCTCGTGAGCTGGGTGCCGTGGAGGAGCGTCAGCCCGGCAGGGTTGTACGCGATGGTGCTAGCGTCCTCCGCCACCGCCACCTCGCCGGCGAACGCGCTGCCCAGGCCGCGCGCGCTCCGCTCGAAGAGCGCGAAACCGGCCCCAGCAGCGTCGCGAGCGGCTCCGAGCCCGCAGGCGACCGCAAGCAGCAACGTTGCCCGGAATCGTCCGCGCGAGACGGTGGACGGATGGCGCACCAGAGGTCCCTCCCTGGAGCCAAGTGCGCAGCGGGCGCTGATCGCAGCCCTTGCCTCGTCGCGCCTTCGATTGCACCGCGCGCGCCGGTCAACGGCCGGCGGCACGGAAGCGGGCCTCGGCCTCGGCGAAGAGACGCCGGGTATCGTCCATGTCCCAGGGCCGCTCGACCAGCATCTCGGGGTCCCATTCGCTTCGCGGCCGCGGCGGCGCAAAGAAGTCGCCGCCATAGACGTGGATCGCGCGAGTGTACTTGCCGATGGGGTTCACGACCGAATGGATGATGTCGCGTCCCAGCGGCGCGACATCACCCACGCCGAGCGTCCGGGCTCCGACGGCCTCGATGCTCCGCTCGGTGCGCCGCCAGAAGAGATTGTCCTCGCGCCCGAAGAAGATGCCGATGACCGCCCACATCTGGTGGTCATGCGGCTTGAAGGACATCCACGGCGCCCAGGTGAAGTCGAGGACGGTCAGGTCGGGAGCACGATGGAGCGTCCGAATCCCCGCCTGCCCTGGCTCACGCAGCGCCGCCGCCACTGCGGCTGGGTCGGAAACCGCCTCTGCCACGAGCTCGCGGACAGCCCGGGGGCTGTCCGCTCCCGCGACCGCCGAGCGACACTCCTCCACGAAGCGCTCGGGCTCGAACACGGCTGCCGTATACCACAGGCGCGGCTGCGCGCCGCCAGGACCATCGATCTCCTCTCCGAGCGCCTCTTTCCGATCGTCGCCAACGCCGGCCCCCCGGATTCCCCGCACTTCGGCGAAGATGCCTCAGACGTGATGGTCTTTCTGCCAGCCCATCGCGGGTCGACGTCGATTGTGCAAGTGTGGCCCTCGGGCCAACCGACAGATGACCGAGTGGAACGCCAGCGAGTACAACCGGCGGTCGGCACTGCAGAAGTGGCTGGCGGACAAGAGCCTCGCCGGTCTCGATCTGTGCGGATCGGAGCGCGTCCTGGACGTAGGTTGCGGTGACGGCAAGATCACCGCGGAGATCGCCGAGCGCTTGCCGAGCGGCTCGGTCGTCGGCGTCGATCCCTCGACTGGCATGATCGAGTTCGCCCGCGAGCACTTCCTTGCCGAGCACCCGAACCTCAGCTTCGTGGTCGGCGACGCCACCCGACTGTCGTACGGCGACGCCTTCGATCTCGTGGTCTCGTTCAACACGCTCCATTGGGTACCGGACCAGGCAGCGGCCCTGCGCTGCATCCGTGACGCCATGCACTCCACGGGCCGTTCTCTCCTCCAGTTCGTGTCGCGGGGCGTGCGGAAGTCACTCGAAGACGTCATCGAAGAGACACGCGACGACCCGCGCTGGTCGCGCTATTTCGCGGACTACCACCGGCCCTACTTGCACATGCCGCCGGAGGAGTATCGGCGCTTGGCCGAGAGCTGCGGGCTGCGAGTCGATCACCTCGACGTCGCACTCGAGGCTTGGGACTTCGGCTCCCGGGCGGCGTTCGCCGATTTTGCCGGGGTGACGTTCGTTGAATGGACGCGGCGGATTCCGGCGGTCGAAAAACGGGAGTTCATCGCCGACGTCCTCGACCGCTACCAACGCCTCGGCGACGGCAGCGCCGCCGACGCCGCGGTCTTTCAATTCTACCAGATGAGGATCGCGCTGCGACGCGCGTGAAGCACCGACCGGACCGCCCGCCCTCCGGGGCGAGCCCGAACAAAAACCATCGAGGCCGCGGATGGCAGGCGCCCATCCAGAGGAATCAGGAGCGCGTCAAACCACACGGCCGGCTTGAATGCGCCCGTCGCCCTCGAACGTCCAGGGCACGCGCGGTTAGATCTGGACTCCGCGACGACAGGGTGTGGTCAGGTTCTCTTCACTGACAGCACGCGACCCAGCTGTTGCCGGAGAGGTTGCACTGCAAGCCGGTCTGGAGCGATCCGAGGACCCCCGTGCCGTTGTTGAGAGCCACCTTCTGCCCGCGCGACGCGGTGTGCGCCGTCGCGTACTCCCAGTTGAGCCCGGAGCCGCCCACCGCGTCGTCGTTGCACTGCTGGAGCGCGGGGGCCGACGAATCGACCGCCCAGAAGGAAGTGACGGCGTTGCTGGCCGTGTCCCGGAGACCGGCGAGCGCGCTCGCCGGCGCGCTCTGCAGCTCCGTCAGGGTGCAGACGTGGGAGCCCGGGAAGTTCGTGTTGCAGGCGGCGCTGGCTCCGGGGAGGCCGAGCGTGGCGTTGTAGTTGAAGCGACCGGGCGTGGCCGTGAGGGCGCCCTTGACGCCCGTCCCGGGTGAGCCGGGCACGGTGGTGGTCGTCGTCGTGGTCGCTCCGCCGCAGTCCGGCGGCGTCGGATTCGTGGCGCCCCGACACGCGAGCCTGGCGGCCCGGAACTCGCTCTTGCAGACCGCGCGACAGGGCTTGCCGGGCTTGCCCTTCTCGCACGTCGTCTTGCACGCTCTGAATTCCGTCGCGAGCGCGCGCTTGCAGTCCCTGCGGCACTTGCTCCCGGCCGGCCGGGGCACGAGGCCGACTATCGAGACCAGCATGGCAATGACCACGATTCGCACGACTGCTGACGTAGTTCGGATCATCGCTGGGTCCTCCCTGGGTTGCCATCACCGCGCGAGCGCGAAGATCGGACGCGCGCCGCTTTCGCGGCCGTCGCGGTACGTGTCCGATCTATCGCGAATGCGGTCGCTAATTCCAGGGGGTCGGTGTGACAAGAAGTCTCATCGTGACGTCGACGCGGTTCCCGCGCCCCGCTCCGCGTCCACTAACAACGACGCGTTCCTGCGGCCTCTACCCGTAGATCGCCCAGAGAACGGTGGCGACGTACGCCGCCAGGTTCACCTGGGTGGCTCGGTCGCGCAGCAGCACCAGCTCGGGCTGCCCACCCGCTCCCCGCCGGTGTACGAGGTAGAGGTAGCGGAAGAGTCCGAAGAGCACGAACGGCACGGTGAACTTGAGGCGGTCGCTACCGAACTTCTGGATCGTCTCGGGCGAGAGCGTGTAGAGCGCATACGCGAGCACCGAGCAGGCGGAGAGCACGGTGATCAGCTGATCCAGCAGCGGGGTCGAGTATTCCGCCAGGATGTGCCGGTGGCTCGGCGCCTCGGCCGCCAGCAGGATGATCTCGGCGCGCCGCTTGGCGAGCGCCAGGAAGAGCGCGAGCAGGAGGCTGCAGAGATAGAGCCAGTTGGAGATCGGCACCGCGACCGCCACCGCGCCCGCGACCACGCGCAGCACGAAGCCGAGCGCCACGGCGAACACGTCGACGATGACGAGCCGCCGCAGGACGAGCGTGTAGGCAGCCTGGAGCGCCAGGTAGCCGAGCCCGACGGCCTGAAAGCTCGCCCCCAGCACACCTGCGAGCGCCAGGCCGGCGAACGCCAGCACGGTGCTCAACGCCGCGGCGAGCTCCACGGAGAGCTCGCCCGCGGCGATCGGTCGCCGCCGCTTCACCGGATGGATCCGGTCGTGCTCCCGGTCGGCCAGATCGTTCGCGACGTAGACGGCGCTCGCGAGGAGGCAGAAGACCGCCACGGCGACCAGCGCCCGCACGACGCTCGCGGCGTCGGTCGCCCGGTGCGCGAACACGGGCGCGACCAGCAGGACCCCGTTCTTGGTCCACTGCGCGGGGCGGATCGAGACGAGGACGGCCCGCGCGCGCGAGCGCG
>DATILR010000387.1:0-14246 GCA_035476275.1 Binatus sp. (SeqCode)
GACCGATTGCTACGCCGAGTTCGAGGTCGAGAGTGGAACGTTGGCGGGAAAGACGAAGGTCGACTGCGTGGACGGCGCCGCGTGCGATGCCGACGGCGTGTGCAATGGGACCTGCACCTTCCGGGTCGCCGTCTGCCGCAACCAGACCGACATCAGCGCCTGCACGCCCGCGCCGCCCACCTGCATCGGACCGCCACAGGGGGTGTTGCTGGGGCTGCCCTGCTCCTCCAGCTCTGCCTGCGAGCCGTTCACCGGCGTTGCGGTCAGCCTCAAGAAGGGCGGCAAGAAGCCGGGCGAGGCGAAGATCAGGACGATCGCGACCTCGGCGAACGCAAAGCGGAAGACGGACAAGGATCGGCTCACCCTGCGCTGCCTGCCCAACCCCGATCCGAGCAGTTGCCACGCTCTCCCGCCGCCGTGCCCGGCGAACCCGTCGGGTGGTCCCGATGAGATCGACTTGGTGGTCGCGACCCAAGGGGCGGATCTCGACGTCGGGTGGACGGGCGTCAGTCACAACCAGAACTTCCCGGTGGCCCCAAACGCCGCGCTGAAGGCCTGCGCCGGGACGTGTGGGGCGGGTGGCGATTCACCCTGTGATCTGGAGGCACAGACCGGGCCCGGGTCGCCGAACGGCGAAGCGTTCGGTGCGCCGCTTCCCCTCGTCGCGGCGAACGTCGCCGTCTGCCTCGTGCAACGCTGGAACGGGAACCCCACAGGAACGATCGATCCGCAGACTGGCGACACGACGCTGCAGGTGAACCTCACCTCCAACGTGCACCTGACCTCGCAGGGCAAGGTCTGCCCGCGCTGTACGAACGGGCAGTGCGACAGCGGGGCGAACGCGGGTCGAGCCTGTACCGTCGAGTCGACGGTCACCGTGGCGCAGGCGATTGGCGACAAGGTGTACAACCTGTCCTCGGAGTGTCCGCCAGACCCGGCGGCGCTCGTCGCGCCGCTCGACATCCGGCTGCCGCTCACCTCGGGGACAGCCAGCCTGGCGGGGCCGAAGCCGTGCGGGGCGTCCCAGGACGACAACTGCGGCGCCGGCGGCTGCGGGAGCAACAACTGCACCGGTGACGCCTGTGTCAGCATGGGGACGGATCCCTCGACCGGCAATCCGATCTGCATCGGCTCCAAGGGCGGCCTCAGCCAAAACTGCTGCAACAGTGACACGGCCAAGCCGTGCTTCCCGACCGCCGGCGGCGGCCAGATCGTGCGGATCGGGAAGCCGGGCCCGCCGGCCCCGCCATTTCCCGACCAGATCTATCCGAAGACCGGCAACGCGGTGCTGACGGCAGTCTTCTGCGTCCCGGCAACGGGAACTCAGTCGATCGACGCGACCAACGGCCCGGGACCGGGAGCGCTGATCCTACCCGTCACGCAGACCTGGCTCAGGGTGCCCCAATCGGGTGGCCCCTGAACCCGCCACCGACTAGATTCACTAGATCTGCGAGCCGCCGTCGGGGGCGATCTCGATGCGTCCGCCCGCGACGATCACCGGCACGATGCGGCGACCTCGTGTCAGCTTGAGGAGCTCGGGGATCGCTTCCGGCCGGGCGCTGACGTCGACCTCGCGGAGCGTGACCCCGTGTCGCAGGAGCTCCGCGCGCTTGGCGTCGCAGTAGCGGCATCCCGCCCGGGTGTAGAGCAGGACGGGGGCGCCGGGCTTCACGGCACCTCGGTGCCGGCGATGAGGGTGGCGGCCGCGCTGAACATGCCACCCAGGCCGTGGCAGAGGGCGATGCGCGCATCCGCCACCTGGCGCGGTCCGCACTCGCCGCGCAGCTGCCGCACGGCCTCGACGAGCGTGAACATCCCGTACATCCCGCTGTGAGTATAGGAGAGCCCGCCGCCGTTGGTGTTCATGGGGAACGCGCCGCCGGGCGCCGTGCGCTGCCCCGCGACGAACGGCCCACCCTCACCCGGCGCACAGAAGCCGAGTGCCTCGAGCCCCATGATCGGAACGATCGTGAAGGCATCGTAGAACTGCGCCACGTCGATGTCGGCGTGCGTCACACCCGCCATCGCGAACGCGCGCTCCCCCGCCAACCGGGCCGCGTCCCAGCGCGCGAAGTCCGGCATCTGGCTCACCATCACGTGGGTCGACGCCTCGCCCGTGCCGAGCACGTAGACCGGCTTCGTGCGACAGTCGCGCGCCCGCTCGGCGCTGGTGACAACGACCGCACCGCCGGCGTCCGTGACCAGGCAGCAGTCGAGCAGCCGGAGCGGCCAGGAGATCATGCGAGAGGCGAGCACCTCGTCGACCGTGAGCGGCTCCCGCATGATCGCGCGGGGGTTGAGGCTCGCCCACTTGCGCGTCGCGACCGCGACCTCCGCGAGCTGCTCGCTGGTGGTCCCGAACTCGTGCATGTGACGCGCGGCGGCGAGCGCGTAGCCGGTCGGCGGGCCGGCGAGGCCGAAGGGAGCCTCGAACTGCAGCCGGAACGAGTCCGCGCCGAAGCGCGTCCCCGGCATTCCGATGCGCGACGCCCCGCTCTCCCCGTGTGTGATGAGCGCCACGTCGCAGACGCCGGCGGCGATGGCCGCCATGGCGTGCTGCACGTGCGCGATGAAGGAGCAGCCGCCGATCTGGGTACCGTCGACGTAGCGGGGCCGGATACCCAGGTACTCCGCGGTCTCCGAGCCCATCCAGAGCCCGGCACTGAAGACGGCGTCGACGTCGTCCTTGCGGAGGTCGGCGTCGGCGAGCGCGTTGCGTGCCGCCTCGGCGTGAAGCTGAAAGGCCGACTTGTGCGGCAGCTTCCCGTGCTCGTCGGCCTCGGCCGCCCCGACGATCGCGACCCGGCCCCGCATCCGACGCAGCTCCGCGCTCATGTCAGCGGGCGGAACCGGCGGGGCGGAAGCGCGGCAGCGCGATCTCCGGCGTCACGTCGTCAAACACCACCTCGACCGGCATGCCGATCCGGATGTGCGCGGGATCGGCCTCGACGCCGACCAGGTTGCTCATGAGCCGCGGTCCCTCCGCGAGCTCGACCACCGCGAGCACGTAGGGCGACGGCAGCGGGTAGTTCCGCGCCCCACGGTGCACCACGGTGAAGGTGTGGAGCGTGCCGCAGCCGCTCACCCGCTGCCACTCGAGGTCCGCCGAGAGGCAGTGCGGACAGGCTCCGCGCGGATAGAAATGATGTCGGCCACAGGCGCGACAGCGCCGCAGGTGGAGCTCGTGGCGACGCGCGGCCTCCCAGAAGGGGCGCGTCTCGGGGGTCGGAACGGGAAGCGGACCGGTGTACTCGGGCATGCGGTCGCGATGGACTTCGGGGCCCAGTCGGTGTAACGATTCGCCTTATAGAAGCTCGGCTCCGATGCGGTCAAGGTGAAGAGGCTGCATGAGAAGCAGCTGCGCTCTGCTCGTGGTCGCAATCGCGCTCTGTGCCGTGGCGCGCGCGGACACGACGGTCCCCTGGGACGAGGCCGAGAAGCACGTCGGCGAGGAGACCACGGTCGAGGGGCGGGTGCTCGGCGTCCATTGCTCCCAGCTCTCGTGCCTGCTCGCGTTCGACCCGACCTTCAACCGCTTCACCGCGGTCATCCAGGCTGAGAGCTTCGATACCTTCCCGCCGGCCGAGCTCGACCACCGCTACAGCGGCAAGCGAGTGCGGGTGCACGGCAAGATACAGACGCGCGATGGCAAGCCCGAGATCGTCGTCGCCAAGGGCGAGGAGCTGGCGCTCGTCCCCAGCAAGAAGCGAGACGAACACGAGGAGCGAGTGACACAAGCGCAGACGGAGGCCATCGAACGCCTCGGCGAAGTTCTCGCCCACATCGAGGAGTTGACGGAACGCATGGTCGCCACCCAGGAGCGCGTGGAGGGGCTGCTGGCGCAGCTCGAGCAGACTCAGGCCGCCCTCGCTGCGGCACAGGCCCAGCAAGGGGCCCCGGCGGCGGAGCCGAGCTACGGCGAACCCCAGCCGCGACCCGCGTACGAGCAGCTGCGCACCGTGAAGCGTGGCATGTCGCGCGCCGACGTCGAGCGACTGATCGGTCAGCCGATCTACGTCGACAACGGCACCGGCGGGTGGTCGACGTGGTATTACGGCTACGGCCGGAGCGTCAGCTTCGACACGCGTGGGCGGGCGCAGTCGTTGCTGGGATTTCCAACGCCATAACCTCCCGGGGGCCCATGTGGTGCTCGCGCGCTGCGCCCCTCCGATGCCCCCGGACCCCCGTCGCCGCGCGCTGACGCTTGCGGCTCCCTCGTCTTCGCTCGCGCCCTTTGGGCGCTCGGGTCGTGCCGCCCGCGGCAGAGCCGCGCGCGGCAAACGTTAGCACGGCGCCGACCGGAATGCGCTGGACTACTGACGCTGTGAGCGTATGCGTTCTACCAGCTGGGGGAGGAGCTCGCCGGCGGGGCCGCGGAGGGTGTAGCGGCAGAGGGGGGTGATCTCCGAGTCGTAGGGGTTCACCTCGACGAGGTCTCCGCCGCGCTGACGGATCGAGATCGGGAACTGGGCCGCGGGATAGACGGTCGCCGAGGTGCCGGCGACCAGCATGCAGTCGGCATTCTCGGCGGCCTCGAAGCACTCCTCGAGCACGTCGGGCGGGATCGGCTCGCCGAACGAGACCGTGTCGCTCTTGAGAATCCCGCGGCAGCGCGGACAGCGCGGGGGGAGCTCGGCGAAGTCGATCGTCTCGCGCGGATAGCGGGCCACGCACTCGATGCAGCGGATGAGCGTCGCGTTGCCGTGAATCTCGATCAGCCGGCTGCTGCCGGCGGCGCGATGGAGGTTGTCGACGTTCTGCGTGATGGTACATTTGAGAACGCCGAGCTCCTCGAGCTCGACCAGCGCGTCATGCCCCGGATTCGGCCGCGCCGCGCCGAGCGCTTCCCACAGGTCGCGCATGGGGCCCGCGGGGTTGAGCCGCTCCTCCCAGGCCTTGCGCGGGTTCTGCAGGAAACGCTGGTAGCCGTCCATGGGAGGCTCGCCGTGCTTCGTCCAGAGGCCGCCCGGGCCGCGGAAGGGTGGTATCCCGCTCTCGACCGAGAGGCCGGCACCCGTGAGCGCCACCGCGTAGCGCGCCCGGGCGAGGCACCGGGCTGCCCGCTCGAGGGCTTCGGCATCCCAGGGGTCCATGCGGAAGCCCCCGACTGTCGCGCCCTCCCACCCGCCTGTCAACGGGTGGGAGGGCGCGACGGGGAGGGTCAGATCGTATTGAGGAAGTCGATGAGCTTCTGCTGCTGCGCGGGCGACAGGGCGAGGAACGCGTCGCGCGCGGTGGCGGCCTGGCCGTCGTGGAAGCCGATCGCCCCGCCGATGTCCTCGGCGCGTCCGTCGTGCAGGAGCCGGGACTTGGCACGCACGCCCCAGAGTGGCGCGGTGCGCATCATGGTCGGACCCGCCGCCCCCGACGTGATGCCGTCGCCGAGCGAGCCCATGTCGTGCAGCAGGAAGTCGGAGTACGGGTGGATGACGCGGTTCCGCAGCACGAAATTGAGCGTGGGAGAGAGCGGCACGCCGCCGGTCGTGGGCGGGATGAAGGCGGCGGGGTTGAGCGCCGTCCGGATGCTGGCGACGTGGCAGCTGCCGCAGCCGATGGCGGCGAACAGGGCCTGCCCCGTGCGGGCGTCGAAGTCCTGGGGGAGGGTCGGCGGGGCGTCCAGGCCGCGCATGAAGTCGGCGAACCGGTCCACGTCCGCGCGGCCGTCCGCGTCGGGCCGATCCTCCGGGTCGTCATCGGCGTCGAGCAGCACGCCGGACACCGTCTTGTTGAGCGCGCAGGTGCTGCGATCGTGCGGGAAATCGGGGTTGCTGATGCCGACCTCGTTCAGATAGGCGTCGCCGGCGAAGCCGCGCAGTGTCGCCACGTCGTCCTTCCAGCCGAAGCGCGCCACCCGCACCGCGCCCAGCTCAGTCACCTGCTTGACGACGCCGCGGAGCGCTGCCGGCTGGTGCGCGGCGATGTCGACGAACGTGTGGTCCGCGATCGCCTCGACCAGACCGAAGCCGAACAGCGGCGTCGCCTGTCGCTCGGCGGTGCAATTCTGTCCGCTCGCGAACGCGGCGCTGCTCGGGTCGCAGATCGGCAGGGTCGGCGACCAGCCCGTCGCCGCCATGAGCTCGAGCTGGCAGGGCGAGAGGTTGCAGCTCGCCGACGTGATCTGGCAGCCGAGCGGAGACGCCTCGACGCCGTTCGAGAAGAACGTCGCGCTCCCCTGGGTCTGCGGTCCCAGGCGGAGGATGTTGTCAGACGCGAAGATCTGCAGCGGACCCGGACGCGTGTTGTTGCGGATGCGGATCTCGTTGATGAACGCCCCCGAGCCGCCCAGCGCCGGCTGGAAGTGGCAGGTGGCGCAGGACCGACTGTTGAAGAGCGGTCCCAGCTGCGGGAGGTTCTCGACCTCGATGAAGGTCTCCTGCCCGTCCGAGAAGAGCGCGAGATCGTCCGGGCTCATGAGCAGCGGGTTACCGAACCCGGACAGGCTCCCATGCGGAAGAGATATCAGGTGGAGCGGCGATTGGAGGGTTGCGAAACGTTCCACCCCAGCTGACGCGCTGAGCGCCAGGGCCGCGAGCAGCGCGACCACCACTCCGAGCAACCCGATCGTTCCCTTGCGTACGACTCGACCTGGCCTTCGCATGGCTGTCCTCCTTGCGCATGGGCCCTCTCCTCGTCGCACCGGTCGTTCGAGGTCGAGCACTATGCGTAAGCCGTGCCACGGCGGCGCGCGCAGCCGATGCACGCCAAATCGCGTCATTGCCCTCGTGAGCCGCAATCAGCTGCACGCGAATGTGCGCCGGTTGACTCCCCGATAGCGCCGAGGGAATGAGCACTGCATGACGACGCGAACCCCGGGCGCGCCGCAGGCCCCCGTCGCGGGGGTCATCGTCGCGGGGGGCCGTGCGTCTCGCATGGGCGGCCGCGACAAGGCGTTCGCGGCCGTCGGCGGCGAGCCGATCGTGGTCCGGACGATTCGGCTTTTCCACGAACTTTTCCCGCAGGTGGTGGTGGCCACGCAGCGCGCCGACCGCTTCCGGGGGCTGGACGTCGAGACCGTCAGCGACCACTTCCCGGGCGGCGGACCGCTCGCCGGAATCCATGCCGCGCTTCTCGTGAGCCGCTACCCGCACGCCTTCGTCGCAGCCTGCGACATGCCCGGGCTCGACGCCGGCGTGATCCGCTTCCTCCTCGCCCGCATCGGGACGGCGGACGCGATCGTCCCCCGCTGGGAGGGCGACGTCGAGCCGCTGCACGCGGTCTACGCAGCCCGCTGCGTGTCCCGGATCGAGGCGGCGCTGCGGGACGGACGCTACGCGGTGCGCGACTTTCTCGCCGCGGTCGAAGTCGACTACGTGAGCGAGGCGGATCTGGGGGCCGTCCGCGGCGTCGCCACCAGCCTCCTCAACGTGAACACCCCCGAGGAGCTCGCCGCCGTGGGGGGCCGCTTCGAGGAAGCGGAGCGGTGATCCCCGACCCCGGGGACGAGCTGGTCGACGTCGTCGATGATGGAGGTCGGGTGGTGGGTGTGGTGTCCCGCCGCGAGATGCGGGCACGGCGGCTTCCCCATCGCGCCACCTACGTGCTCGTCTTCAACCGTCGCGGCGAGCTCCTGATCCACCTCCGCACGCCGGGGAAGGACATCTACCCGGCGCACTGGGACGTGGCCGTGGGAGGCGTCCTCGCCGCGGGGGAGTCGTTCGAGGTGGGCGCGGATCGCGAGCTCGAGGAGGAGCTCGGCGTCTCGGCGCCGTTGCAGCCGCTCTTCCCCGTCCGCTACGCCGATGCGGACACGGTCATCCACGGGATGGCGTATCGCGCCGAGCACGACGGCCCCTTCCGCTTCCAGCCCGAGGAGATCGTCCGGGGCGAGTTCGTCGACCTGGACGCGCTGACCATCCGCACCGCGCGCGAGCCGTTCTGTCCCGACGGCCTCGTCGTCCTGGCCGAGTACCGCCGCCGTGTCCTCAGCCCGCCGTCCGGCGGATGAAGTCGACGATCACGCGCGCGAGCTCCTCGCCGCGGTCCTCCTGCAGGAAGTGCCCCCCGCCGACGATCGTCGTGTGCGGCTGCCCGCGCGTGCCCGGGATGGACTCCTGGAGCAAACGATCGGCGCCGTGGGTGATCGGATCGCGGTCGCTGAAGGCGGTGAGGAAGGGCTTCTCCCAGCGGCGCAGGACCTCCCACGCCTTGCGGTTCGGGACGGCGGCGGGGTCTTCGGGCGACGCGGGGACGAGCGTGGGGAACTGGCGCGCCCCGGCCTTGTAGCGATCGTCGGGAAAGGGAGCGTCGTAGGCCGCGATCACCTCGTCGCTCAGCTCCGTGGCGCAGCCGCCCTTCACGATGCCGCCCACGTGGAAGTCCGGGGTCTCCTGCGAGTACCGCCGCCAGGCAAGGAACGCCTCGCCGGGAGGCCGGTCCCCGGTGGGCAGAAACGTATTGGCGGCGACGATGCGCGCGAAGCGTTCCGGGTGCTCGGTCGCCAGCCGGAGGCCGATGAGCCCGCCCCAGTCCTGCGCGACGAGCGTCACGTTCCGCAGCTCGAGCCCGATGAGGACCCCGCGCATCCAGTCGACATGGCGCTGGTAGGTGTAGTCCTCCCGGCGCACCGGCTTGTCGGAACGCCCGAAGCCGATCAGGTCCGGTACCACGACGCGATGTCCGGCCGCGACGAAGACCGGGATCATCTTCCGGTAGAGGTAGGACCAGGACGGCTCGCCATGCAGGCAGAGAAGGGGATGTGCGCCGGGCGGTCCCTCGTCGAGGTAGTGGACCCGGAGCCCGTCGACGTCGAGGTAGTGCGGGCGGAACGGGTAGCCGGGAAGACCCACGAAGCGAGCGTCGGGGGTGCGGAGGCTCTCGATCATCGGGTCCCTCCCTCTTCGCGCTCATAGGGCAGTCGGGAGGCGGCCGCAACAACCGTTCGTGGTGCGACGTTCCTTGACAGCGCGCGAACCGGCTCCCTATAACCCGCCGGCTTGCTGGCAGAGTCTCCGTCCCGCGCGCTGGCGACCGCGCTGGTGGCGCTGCTGACGGCGGTACCCCTCACCGCCCGCGCGCTCTCGCTCGACGACCGCGGCGAGATGCGCCTCGGGCTCCGCAGCTACACCGCCGTCCGCATCGGCACGGAGCAGGAGGGTGGGAACAACAACCCCCTCAGCTTCCCCGACTCCGCCCCAGGCCACGTGCACCAGCACCGGTACTTTCTCGAGATCAAGTTCGACCACGACCTGACGCGGCTCGCCACCAGCGGCGATGGTCTCGCACGCCCGTTCGGCTGGCTCCACCTGAGCTCCCTCAAGTACAGCCTCCAGTACCGGGGGGAGGGCGAGGGCATCTACGACTACGGGCCCTCGGAGTTCAGCGACCAGGGGGACAGCCTGCGGGCCGTCCGCCTCGACCTGCCGACCGTCCCGGGCCTGCTCAGCCCGAAGATTCCCGAGGGCCTCATCAACCAGCGGGTCTCCCGCCTCCGCCGGATCGCTCGCAAGCGGAATCGCCTGTTCCTCGCCTACGTCGATCTCGAGAAGGGGCCCGTCTTCCTCCGGGTCGGACGGCAGAACCTGGCCTGGGGTGAGACCGACGTCTTCCGGCTGCTCGACAACATAAATCCGCTTGATGCTAGCTTCGGTGGCTTCCTGATCGACCTGGACGAGCGCCGCGTGCCGCTCGACATGGTCCGCGGGAGCTACCGGTTCGGGCAGCTCGGACCGCTCTCGGACGCCTTCCTCGAGGGCTTCGGCGCGCTCGGCAACAAGACCGCCACCTCCCCCGGCATCCCGCCCGGGTCGCCCTGGGAGCCGGGCGGCCTCGGCTTCCCCAATCCGGCGGTCCGCTTCGATCTCACGGTGCCGGCGCGGCACGACTTCCGCGGCGGCGCGCGGTTCGTCTTCAACTACCGGGACGTCACCTACACCATCGCTCACTACTACACCTACCTCGACACGCCGGGCGTCCGCTTCCGTCTTCCGGGTGGGACGCCGAACTTCCCCCACTTCGGCCACGAGATCCTCGCCGAGGTGGACAACCCCCGGGTCCCGATCACGGGGGCTTCGCTCACCTTCCCGCTGCCCACCTACTATGCCGTCGTGCGCTCCGAGACGGCCTACCTCCAGGGCGAACCGTTCAACCGCCAGGGCCAGGGCAACAGCGCCGATTCAACCGGAGTTCCCGGCTCGGCGGCCTACAAACGGCTCCAGCGCGAGAACAACATCGAGGGCGGCCTCGATCCCTTCGTCTACCCGGGGTTCCTCGACCTCGCCCGCACGACCCACGTCGAGGGACGCGTCCTGCAGCGCGACACCTTCAACTTCGCCCTCGGCCTCGACGTGAACCGCTTCATCCGCTGGATCAATCCGGCACAGACGCTCTTCTTCACGACGCAGGTCTTCTACCAGCACGTCTTCGACTCTCCGGGCGACCTCGTCCTGCCCGTACCCTTCCGAAACATCCCAGTCGCCAAGTCGATCCCGATCATCGGCACCGGCTGCGGCGGGGGGACACGGGCCTGCGTGCTCCGGCCGCGCCTCTTCCACCTGGCGGACGACCAGGTTCTCCACACCTTCAACGTGAACACCTCGTACTATGGCGGGCGCGTCGTCCCCTTCTTCTCGATGTTCTACGACTGGCAGGGGGCGGTCCTCACCCAGCCCGGCGTGACCCTCGTGCGCGACCCGTTTCGTTGGATTTTCGACTACACGCGCATCGCGGGACCGCCGACAGGAACGATCGGGACACTACGCGACCGGGACAACATCCGCGCCCAGATGGAGTACGTGTTCTAGTCCGGCGTTTGACCCCCGAACGCCGCCCGGTTAAACCGCGCCGCTGAATGCCTGCGCGTCGTCTCGCCTGGGTCGGGCTCGTGCTCCTCGCGACGCAGGCGAGCTCGGCTCCGATCGCGCTCCGTGAGGTGCGCCAGGGGCTCTTCGGCACCTGCTTCGCGACCGACCGGGACGGCTGGATGGTGGGCGAGCTGGGTCGCATCTTCCACACCAGCGACGGTGGCGCCACCTGGGAGCGACAGGACGCGGGGACCAAGCGACCGCTGCTCGCGGTGGCCTGCGTCGATGCCCGGACGGCGTGGATCGCAGGCAAGGAAGGCAGCGTCTACGGCACCAGGGACGGCGGCGCGACCTGGGCGCCCGCCACGACCGGCTCGTCGCGGCACCTCTTCGCCCTCGCCTTCGCCACTCGCCAGCGGGGCCACGGCGCGGGAGACTTCGGCACCATGGTGCACACCGAGGACGGTGGGCACGCGTGGACCGTGTCCCACGTGCCACCCGAGGTCGAGCTCCCCGAGAGCGCGCTCGACGCCGGCGTCGACCCGGGCGACGTGAACCTCTACGCCATCTCCTACGGCGATGCGGATCACCTCTGGGTGGTGGGCGAGTTCGGCATCATCATGGCGAGCGAGGACGGCGGCCGGACGTTCCACCAGCAGCGTTCCGGGGTCGAGAGCACGCTCTTCGGGGTCCACTTCACCGACGCCCGGCGTGGCTGGGCCGTGGGCATCGACTCCGTGATGCTCCGCACCGAGGACGGCGGCGTGTCCTGGGACCTCCAGCGGGCTCCCGTCCAGCAGCGTTCGCTCTACGACGTGTTCGTGCAGGGATCGCGGGGCTGGGCGGTGGGTGACCAGGGCACGGTGCTGATCAGCAACGACGGGGGCGGCAGCTGGACCGTCGAGCTGCTGCCGATCGAGTTCGCGGCGCGCTGGATCCGTTCCGTCTGGCTGACGCGAGGGGGAGTCGGCCTGGCCGTCGGCGCCGAGGGTCTCGTGTTCGGCATCGAGGGGAACGCGCTCCGCCTTCTCGGGGGGGACGCTGGGGAGAGCCACTCGTGATCCCCAAGCGGTGGATCGCGAGCTACCTCCGCTTCCTGCTGCGGAATCGTCTCGCCATCGCCTTCGCGATCTCCCTCACCACGATCTTCTTCGCCTACCAGACGACGCACGTGAGGATCGTCCCCCAGTTCCTCGACTTCTACCCCGGCCCGAGCACCGTGCGCCTCTTCGGACACCAGTACACCTGGCGGAAGGGCCATCCGTACATCACCATCTACAACACCTTCCGGCGGATGTTCGGCAGCGCGAACGTGCTCACCGTCATCCTCGAGGTGAAGCAGGGCGACATCTACAATCCGACCACGCTGCAGAAGCTCGACCTGATCACCAAGCGACTGGTCGAGACCAAGGGCGTCGTGCCCTACCAGGTGCTGTCCATCGCCCACCCGAAGATGAAGAGCATCAGCACCTACGGCGGGGCGATCCAGGTGCGCGAGGTGTTCTTCCCCGGCGTCCCGCAGACACAGGAGGACGCCGACCGGGTCAAGTTCGCCGTCTACTCGACCAAGGGCATCCGCGGCCTCTACGTGGCGCAGGACGACACCGCGGCGCTGGTGAACGCGGGCTTCTGGGAGGAGGAGCTCGACTTCAACGCCCTCTACGACCGCATGACGGAGCTCAAGCGCGACGTGGAGGACGCCAACCACACCGTCTACATCACCGGCTTCCCCTGGCTCTACACCGCCATCCAGCGCTACGTCCCCGAGGTGGGCGAGGTGTTTCTCGTCACAATCGCGGCCCTAGCCTTTCTCCTCTGGAACTACTTCCGCACCTGGACTGGCATCTGGGTGCCGATCTTCTCGGGCCTCCTCTCGAGCGTGTGGGCGCTCGGCATGGGGCCGTTGCTCGGACTCAACCTCGATCCGCTCGTCCTGGTGGTCCCCATCTTCCTCTCCGCGCGCGCCCTCTCCCACTCCGTGCAGTCGATGGACCGCTACCACGAGGAGTACCATCGCCTCGGCGACAAGAACGCAGCCATCGTCGAGTCGTACTCGCACCTCTTCCCGCCCGCCATCGCCTCCGTGCTGGCGGACGGTATCGGCATCCTGCCCGTCGCGATCGCGCCCATCCCGCTCATCCAGAAGGTCGCCGTGTTCTCGAGCTTCTGGATCATCTCGATCTTCGTGAGTGTGGTGACGCTGCACCCGATCATTCTTTCGGTCATCACCCCGCCCGGCGTGCGGAGCGAGCGGCCGACCGCGTTCCGCTGGCTCGGCCGCGGCCTCCTCGCGCTGGGGGGCGGCCTCTTCGGGTACGTAGCGCTCCACATCACGCTCGAGCTCCTCGGCCCCGTGCGGCTCGCCGTGATGCTCGCCATCGCCGCGCTCCTCTTCGTCTTCCACGAGCGCATCTACCGCGGCGTGACCGCGGCCGTGATCGCCGCCAGCGCGGGCCGCCGACGCTGGGCGGTCGCGCTGCTCTCCATTGCCTTCTACGTCATCTTTCCCATCTGGGGCTGGCGGTTGAAGGTCGGCGACATGACCCCGGGAGCGGCGCTCCTCTTCCCCGACCATCCCTACAACGTCGCCTACGCCCGGCTGAACGAGAAGTTCCTGGGCGCGAGCCAGCTGGTCGTCATCGCCGACACCGGCAAGGACGACGGCATGAAGAACGTCGCCCCCCTCACCACCATGGAGGAGTTCGCCGACAACATGGAGACCGCGCCGGGGGCGGGCGTGTCGGTGACGGTGATCGACATCGTGAAGCAGCTCGCCCGCCTCTTCCACGAGGGCGAGCCCAAGTGGGGCTTCGTGCCCGACCGGCCGAAGTACATCGCCGAGCTCTTCTACCAGTTCACCCAGTCGGGGCAGGCGGGCGACCTCGACCGGTTCCTCTCCCCCGACATGCGCTACGGGACGGTCATCACGCTCTTCCACGGCTACTCGCACGACATCATCATGCAGGCGATCGAGACCGGGAAGCGCTGGGCCGCGGAGCACTCGGGCGGCGACGTGCAGTTCCTCTTCGCCGGCGGTCTCTTCGGCGTGCTCGCCGCCGTGAACTCGGCGGTGGAGGATTCCTACTGGACCACCCTCGCCCTGGTGATGCTCGCGGTCGCAAGCTGCCTGTACCTCACCTACGGCTCGCTGGTCGCGGTGGCGATCCTGATGATCCCGGTCGTGCTCTCGCAGCTCGCCGCCGAATGCTTCATGTACCTCTGGCGCATCGACCTGAACGTCAACTCGCTGCCGATCGCCGCCGCCGGCGCCGGCGTGGGCGTCGACTACGGCATCTACCACTTCAGCCGGATGATCGACGCGTTCGACGAGGGACGCGACCTCGAGGAGGCCGTCGACTACGCGACGGCGACCACCGGGAAAGCGATCATCTTCACCGCCACCACCATGGTGGCCAGCACGATCTTCTGGTGGTTCTCGGACCTGAAGTTCCAGGCCGAGATGGGTCTCCTGCTCGCGCTCCTCATGCTCTTCAACACCTTCGGCGG
>DATILR010000388.1:0-5915 GCA_035476275.1 Binatus sp. (SeqCode)
GCGGGCGTGCCGGTCGGGACGAGCGCTTCCGAGGTGCGATCGCCCGCGCCCACATCCTCCGCCAGTGCGAGTTCGATGAGCGCGGCGATGCGCGGGTGGTCCCAGAAGGGATCCGTCGTGGGGTCCACGTTCACGCCTCCATCGCCGCGACGAACTCCGGCGTCCGGACCTCGACGACGCCGTCGGCGAGCGTCGCCGCCGGTTCGAGGTCGTATGCCTCGACGCGCGCCGCGGCGGCGACGTCGGCGAGCACGGGGCGGAGCCGCTCGAGGGTCGCCGGGTGCGCGGCGATGCCGAGCCGGCGAACGCCCCGTCCGACCGAGACGCCCGCCTCGGACTTGCTCCGGTTGATGGCCGCCAGGCAGGCGACGGCAACCTCGAAGCTTCCCTCCGCCGCCGGTGCGGGAATGGCGGCGAAGTCCCTCGCCCCCGGCCAGGGCGCGCGGTGGATGCTCGGGCAGCCGGTCTCCTCCGCGAAGGCCCACGCCCAGATCTCCTCGGTGATGTAGGGGAGGACGGGGGCGAAGAGCCGGAGCAGCACGCTGAGTCCGAGCCGCAGGGCGCCCACCGCGGAGCCCCGTGCGGCGGGTTCGCCGTCGCGCGCGCGGACCTTCACCAGCTCGAGGAAGGTGTCGGTGAAGTCGTGCCAGAAGAACGACTCCGTCTCCATCAGGGCGCGGGCGAAGTCGAACTCCTCGTGCGCCGCGGTCACGGTCGCGACGAGCGTCGCGAGCCGGGCCACGAACGCGCGGTCGAGCTCGGCGTCGATGCCGTGCGCGTCGCCCGACTGCGCCAGCACGAATTTCCCCGCGTTGAAGAGCTTCGTCACGAGCCGCTTCCCGACCTTCATCACCTTCTCGTCGAACACGGTGTCGGTCCCGAGCCGCGCCCCCGCCGACCAGTAGCGGACGCCGTCGGCCGCGTACTCGTCGAGAAGGTGCATGGGCGTCACGACGTTGCCGCGGCTCTTCGACATCTTCTTCCGGTCGGGATCGAGGATCCAGCCCGAGATGACGACGTGCTGCCAGGGAATGGTGTCCTCGTGGAGATGGGCCTTGGCGATCGTGTAGAAGGCCCAGGTCCGGATGATCTCGTGGCTCTGCGGCCGGATGTCGGCGGGGAAGAGCCGGCGATGACGGTCGAGGTCGAGGAGCCAGGCGGAGCTGATCTGCGGGGTGAGCGAGCTCGTGAACCAGGTGTCGAAGATGTCCGGCTCGCCGCTGAAGCCTCCCGGACGGTCGCGCTGCGCGGGCTCGTACCCGGGCGGCGTGTCGGTCATGGGGTCGACCGGCATCGCCTCGGGGGCGGCGACGATGGGATGCTCATGGTCGGGCGCACCCTGCGCATCGAGCGGATACCAGACGGGAAAGGGTACGCCGAAGTAACGCTGCCGGCTGATGCACCAGTCGACCTGCAGGTTCTCCGTCCAGTTGCGATAGCGGAGCCGCATGAAGTCCGGGTGCCAGGCGATCTCCTCGCCACGGGCGAGGAGCGCGTCCTTCTTGTCGAGGAGGCGCACGAACCACTGCCGGGTGGAGATGTATTCCAGCGGCCGGTCGCCCTTCTCGTAGAAGCGGACCGCGTGCTCGATGGGCTTCGGCTCGCCCTCGAGCGCCCCCGCCTCGCGCAGCGCGGCCACCACGGCCTCGCGTCCCCCCGACACGGTCTTCCCGCGCAGGGGCTCGTAGGCACGGCTCGCTGCCGCGGGGTCCGCGCTCTCCCAGCCCGGGCTGCCGAACGGCACGGGGACGAAGCGCCCGTTGCGTCCCAGCACCTGGCGGAGCGCGAGGCGCTTCTCACGCCACCAGATGACGTCCGTCGCGTCGCCGAAGGTGCAGACCATCAGGATACCCGTGCCCTTGGTGGGATCGGCGAGCTCGCTCGGGAAGATCGGCACCGGGACGCGGAAGAGCGGCGTGAGGGCGTGCCGGCCGAAGAGATGCTGATAGCGGGTGTCGTCGGGATGCGCGGTCACGCCGACGCAGGCGGGCAGCAGCTCCGGCCGGGTGGTCGCGATGAGGAAGCGCTCCGACGTGCCCTCGACGTCGAAGGCCACCTGGTGGAACGCGCCGCGCACCGGGCGGTCCTCCACCTCGGCCTGGGCGACGGCGGTCTGGAAGTCGACGTCCCACATGGTCGGCGCCTCGAGGCTGTAGACATGGCCCTTCCGGAAGAGATCGTGGAAGCTCAGCTGGGCCAGGCGCCGGGAACGGACGTCGATGGTCGCGTATTCCTGCCGCCAGTCGACCGAGAGGCCGAGCCGGCGCCAGAGGGTCTTGAAGGCCTCCTCGTCCTCGCCGGTCACCCGCTGGCAGAGCTCGATGAAGTTCGGGCGCGAGACGATGCGCGGTAGCTCCTTCAGGCGGGCGGGCGTCGCGGGCTCGAGCAGGAGGCCGGGCTCGTAGGGCAGGCGGGGATCGCAACGCACGTGGAAGAAGTTCTGCACGCGGCGTTCCGTCGGGAGGCCGTTGTCGTCCCACCCCATCGGGTAGAAGATGTTCCGGCCCCGCATGCGCTGGTAGCGGACGATGACGTCCGTGTGCGTGTAGCTGAAGATGTGCCCGACGTGGAGCGATCCCGATACCGTGGGCGGCGGCGTGTCGACGACGAAGGTCTCGTCGCGCGAGCGGGACGGGTCGTAAGCGTGCACGCCGAGCCGTTCCCACTCGGCATCCCAGCGGCCCTCGGCGGCCGGGGCCTCGAAGTGCTTGGGAAGGCCGGCGGGATCGATGGCGCGGAACGCAGGCATGCGGGCCCCAGATAGCAAAGCGCCCGAGACGAGTTAAATGGGCGGTCAGGCGCCACCGAACCGCGTCTGGAGTCTCGTCCGGAGACGAGGAGCAACGGAGAGGCCGGCGAGGAGGGCCGTCGCCAGCGCATACCGCGCACGGCCAGGTGCGGTGAGCCAGGCGCCGGCGTTGGCGCCCTCGAGCGCGCGAGCGTTGATCGGCCTGCGCTGTCGCTCGTATGCGGCAAGGGCACCGGCCAGCGCGGCGTTGGTGCCTTCGCTGTCGCGGAGCACGGCGGCGGCGTGCTCCGCCAGCGCGGCCGCGTCCTGGATGGCGAGGTTCATGCCCTGGCCGCCGAAGGGATTGGTCACGTGCGCGGCGTCTCCGATGAGCGCCAGCCCCTCACCAGTGTATCGCGCCGCGTGCTGTCGGATCATGTGGTAGAGGTGCGAGCCGCCCCGGCGCTCGACCATCAGCTCGCCACATCGCGGGTCGCGTTGCCGGAGGCGTCGCTGCAGCTCGGCTTCGTCCGCGGCCATCCACGACGCCGCCTCGTTGGCCCTGACGATGACCACGACCCGGCAGCGTCCCGCGGGGGTCGTGGGTGCGACCAGGATGCCTCCCTCGGGATGGAGGATGCCGTAGAAGGAATCGGGATCGGCCCATGCCGGCCGGGCGGCGTGCAGCACCACGGCGGCCATCCCGTAGTCCTTCCGGGCCACGGGGATGCCGGCGGTCTGCCGCACGAGCGAGCCCGCTCCGTCGGCCCCGACGACGAGTCGCGCGGTGGCCGCAGGACCATGGTCGGTCTCGACCACCCACCGATCCGCCGCTCGTCGCGCCGCGCGCACGGCTTCCGACCGCACCGCCGCACCGTGCTCCGTGGCGAACTCGAGGAGCGCCGTCTCGATCTCGGCGTGGTTGAGCACGAGCAGGGGGCATGGGCTCAGCTCGAAACGGGCCTGCCGGCGCCGTGGCACATCGGTGAGAACGAAGAACCGCACATCGAAGGCGCCTCGCTTGCGGAGCAGGTCGAGCGCACCCCAGCGCTCGAGCAGGGCTCGGGTGGGAGGATGGAGGTTGTCGCCCCGGTTCGGATCGCGCACGAGGTCGCGCCGCTCGAACAGGACGACCGGGATTCCCACCCGGGCGAAGGCACAGGCCGCCGCCGCCCCGGCGACCCCGCCCCCGACGATCACGACGTCACGCTGGTCCATCCCGCATGGGCGCGCTAACGCGACGGGGCGAGACGGTCAAGGATGATGGACGCCCTCCCCTTCGCACCCGCACCGCCCCCGTATAGAGTCGCCGCATGCGCATTCGAACTCTCGGCAGGAGCGGCCTAAGGGTTTCCGAGATCTGCCTCGGCGCCATGACCTTCGGGATGCCGGGCTGGGGCTGCGACGAGGAGACCTCGCTCGCCCTCGTGAACCGCTTCCTCGATGCGGGCGGGAACTTCCTCGACACCGCCGACGCCTATTCCGGCACGATCTCGGAGGAGATCTGCGGCAAGGCAATGGCCGGGCGGCGGACGCAGTTCGTCCTCGCGACCAAGTGCACGATGCCCACCGGCTCGGGGCCGAACGACCGGGGCGCCTCGCGAAAACACATCCGGGAATCGTGCGACGCGAGCCTCCGGCGGCTCGGCACCGACTACATCGACCTCTACCAGATTCACGCCGAGGACCTGTGGACGCCGCTCGAGGAGACGCTCACCGCGCTCGACGACCTGGTCCGCGCCGGGAAGGTGCTCTACGTCGGCGCGTCGAACTTCCGGGCCTATCGCCTGATGAAGGCGCTCGCGCTTTCCGACCGGCACGGCTGGGCCCGCTTCGTCTCGCTCCAGCCGCAGTACAACCTCATCATCCGCTCGATCGAGCGCGAGCATTTTGCCCTCGCCCGGGAAGAAGGCGTCGGCCTCATCACGTGGAGCCCCCTCGCCGCCGGCATGCTCTCCGGCAAGGTGACGCGCGACCACAAGCCGCCGGAATCGCGGCTCGCGCAGCGCGACTTCGAGCTCTACCGCTTCTACTTCACGGAGCGCGCCTTCCGCATCGTCGATGTGGTGAAGGATTGCGCCAAGGAGGTGGGCTGCACGCCCGCCCAGCTGTCGCTCGCCTGGCAGCTCGCCAAGCCCGAGGTGACGGCGGCGATCATCGGCGCACGGAAGCGCGAGCAGCTCGACGACAACCTGGGCGCCACCGGCATCACCGTGCCACCCGAGATCGTGGATCGCCTCGAGAAGGAGACCGCGCCGTCGCCCGAGTACCCGGGCGCGTTCATCGATTTCATCCAGGCCTGGCTCGGGAACCGGTGAGCGCGCGGCCCGTCCGCCTCGTCCAGATCAGCGACACGCATCTCTTGCGAGCGGAACGGGGTGAAGTCACGGCGACCGGCGCAGGCCGTGGAGCGCGATGGCCGCCGCGGCGGCGAGGTTCAAGGAGTCCACGCCCGGCTCCATCTCGATGCGCACGCGGAGGTCCGAGGCTCGCAGCACCTCCGCGCCAATGCCCGTCGACTCCCCGCCGATGACCAGCGCGACACGCCCTGGCAGCGGCCGGAGCGACCCCAGCGCTCCGAGCTCCACGTCTCCCCGCGGCGTGAGCGCCACGATGGTGAAGCCGGCCGCGCGGAGTCGCACGATCTCCGCGGGCCATGCCGGAGCCTCGGCGTACGGCACCTCGAGGGCCGCACCCATCGAGACCCGGATCGCCTTCCGGTAGAGCGGATCGCCCGTCCCGGGCGCCAGCAGCGCGCCGCCGGCGCCGAAGGCCTGCGCACTGCGGAACACGGCACCCACGTTGTCGGGATCGGTCACCCGGTCGAGGACCACCAGCAGCTTCGGCCGCGCAGCAAGGATCGCCTCGAGCGAGCCCGTGGCCCCCACCTCGCCCGCGGCGAGGCAGCCGCGGGAGAACCGATAGCCGATCGTGCTCCGGAGAACCGCCGGGCTCGTGACGTAGACCGGGACCTCGGCGGCCGTCGCGAGGGCGTCGCGCAGACCCGAGAGCGCCGCCGGAGTGACCAGCACCGAGCGGGTCCGGAAGCGGTCGGCCGCGAGCAACTTCCGCACGACCAGGCGACCTTCCGCGAGGAACACACCCTGCGTACCGCCGGTCCCGGCGATCGCCGCGCGATAGTCCGCGAGGCGCACGTCGTCGACATCGTCGATCGGCTCGATGCGCA
>DATILR010000389.1:0-26251 GCA_035476275.1 Binatus sp. (SeqCode)
CAGGCGGTCGCGCGCGCCGAGCGCGTGGCGGAGCACTTCCCGCCGCGCGTCGCCGAGGGGCGCGCGATGGAGCAGGGCGCCTGAGCGGGGGCGGCGGGGTCGGCTAGCGATCCGACTCGAGGACGACGAAGATGTCGCGCACCACCATCCGCCCGAGGCGTGCATTGAGGCGGTCGCGGAGGTCGCGCTTCAGGAATTGCATCTCTTGCATCCACGTCGGACCGTCGGCAGCGACGAAGAGCACGCCGCGGCGCAGCCGCAGCGGGCGCACGTGGGGGACGAGCGTCGCGCCGACGACGGATTCCCAGTGCACCCAGAGCGCATGATCGGCCAGCTCGCGCGCGACGGGCAGACGATCGAGGGCCGCGCGCAGCACCTCGCCGAGACGCGACGGGCGCTCGGAGCGGGGGCGGCTCATTTTTTTTCACCGCCCTGTGCGCTGTTGACCAAAATCGCTTGACAGCACAAGATGTGGTGGTGTATGGCCGCCGTCACCGCAAGATACAGGATGTCCGGACGGGCACGGTCGCTAGCTGATTCGCGCGCGAGCGGGGCCCAGGGGGGGAGGGGAGCGTGACGATGGCCGTCGAGCCGGAAGAGAAGGCAGTCACGAGCGGGCCGGCTTGCCAGGGTCTCACCATGGCCCGGCGCTTCGTGCCCGCGGGAACGAACCCGTACGACGCCGTCGAGTGGGAGATCCGCACGGCGGTCATCGCGGGCGAGACGGGCGAGGTGGTCTTCGAGCAGCGCGACGTCGAGGTCCCGCGGACGTGGTCGCAGCTCGCGACCAACGTCGTCGTCTCCAAGTACTTCCGCGGCCCGCTCGGCACCCCGCAGCGCGAGCGCAGCGTGCGCCAGCTGATCGGCCGGGTGGTGAGCACGCTCGGCGAGTGGGGCGATGCGCAGGGCTACTTCGCGACGCCGGGGGATCGGCAGGCCTTCACCGACGAGCTGACTCATCTCCTCCTCCACCAGAAGGTCTCCTTCAACAGCCCCGTCTGGTTCAACATGGGCGTCGAGCCCAAGCCGCAGTGCTCGGCCTGCTTCATTCTCTCGGTCGACGACACGATGGATTCGATCCTCGACTGGTACCGCAAGGAGGGGGTCATTTTCAAAGGCGGCTCCGGGTCGGGCGTGAATCTGTCCCGGCTGCGCTCGTCGAAGGAGCGACTGGGAGGAGGCGGGACCGCCTCCGGTCCGGTGTCGTTCATGCGGGCTGCGGACGCCTCTGCCGGGGTGATCAAGTCGGGCGGCAAGACGCGACGGGCCGCGAAGATGGTGGTGCTCAACGCCGACCACCCCGACATCGTCGACTTCATCCGCTGCAAGGCTGACGAGGAGCTGAAGGCGTGGGCCCTGATCGGTGCCGGCTACGACGCCTCGCTCGACGGCCCGGCCTACGGCTCGATCTTCTTCCAGAACGCCAACAACTCGGTGCGTGTGAGCGACGAGTTCATGCAGACGGCAGTGGCGGGCGGTCCGTGGCGGACCCGCTTCGTGACCAGCGGCGAGGTGTGCGAAACCCTGCCGGCCCGCGACCTCCTGCGCATGATCGCCGAGGCCACGCACCAGTGCGGCGATCCCGGCATGCAGTTCGACACCACCATCAACGATTGGCACACCTGTCCGAATAGCGGGCGGATCAACGCGTCGAACCCCTGTTCGGAGTACATGCACATCGACGACAGCGCCTGCAACCTCGCGAGCCTAAACCTGATGCAGTTCGCGGACGCGAACGGGGTATTCGACGTGGCGGCGTTCCGCCACGCGGTCGACATCGTGATCACGGCGCAGGACATCATCGTCGACCGCTCGAGCTACCCCACGCCGGAGATCACGGCGAACGCCCAGGCCTACCGGGAGCTCGGGCTCGGCTACGCCAACCTGGGCGCGCACCTGATGTCGCTCGGGCTGCCCTACGACTCCGCGGCGGGCCGGGAGTACGCGGCGGCCATCACCGCTCTCATGTGCGGAGAGGCCTACCTCCAGTCGGCGGCGGTGGCGGCAGCGCTCGGTCCCTATGCGGGCTACACGAGCAACCGGGAGCCCCAGCTCCGCGTGATCGAAAAGCACCGGGCGCAAACGCACAAGCTCGATTCCGCGCTCGTGCCCCTCGATCTGCTCGCGGCCGCGCGGGACGCGTGGGATGGCGCGCTCGCCGCGGCCCGGCGCCAGGGCGTGCGGAACTCGCAGGTCACGGTGCTCGCCCCGACCGGCACGATCGCCTTCATGATGGACTGCGACACGACCGGGGTGGAGCCCGACATCGCGCTCGTCAAGTACAAGAAGCTCGTCGGCGGCGGTGTGCTGAAGATCGTCAACAACACGGTCCCCCGCGCGCTGCGCCGGCTGGGCTACGATTCGCGCGAGGTGCAGGACATCGTCGAGTATCTCGACGAGCACGATACGATCGAGGGGGCGCCGGGGCTCAGGCCCGACGATCTCCCGGTCTTCGACTGCGCGTTCCGCCCGGCCCGCGGGACGCGCGCCATCCACTACCTCGGGCACCTCCGCATGATGGGTGCGGTGCAGCCGTTCATCTCGGGCGCGATCTCCAAGACGATCAACATGCCCGAGCAGGCGACGGTCGAGGACATCGAGGAGGCGTACGTCGAGGCCTGGCGGCTCGGCCTCAAGGCCGTCGCCATCTATCGCGACGGCTGCAAGAAGACCCAACCGCTCAACACCGCGAGGCCCGGCGCCAAGGCCGTGACGGAAGCCGCCATCGTCGGAGGGGCGGGGAAGCCGGAGCCGATCAGGCGGAGGCTTCCGACCGACCGGCAGGCGCTCTGCCACAAGTTCGAGATCGCGGGGCATGAGGGCTACATCCACGTCGGGTTCTACGAGGACGGCACCCCGGGCGAGATTTTCATCAAGATGGCCAAGGAAGGGAGCACGATCTCGGGTCTCATGGACACGATCGGGGTGCTCACCTCGATGGCGATCCAGTACGGGGTGCCGCTCGAGGTCCTGATCTCCAAGTTCAGCCACGTGCGCTTCGAGCCGTCGGGCTTCACGAAGAACCCCGACATCCCGATGGCGAAGTCGCTGATCGACTACATCTTCCGCTTCCTCGGCGCCCGCTTCCTCTCGGGCGAGGCGCGCAGCGCGGTCGGTCTCGTCGAGCGCGAGGAACCCCCGCGCGGACTTCCCCCGGCAGTCGAGGCGACCCCGCTCCAGAGTCGTCCTGGAATAGCGTTCAGCCCGCAGGCGGACGCTCCGAGCTGTCCCGACTGCGGCGAGCTCATGGTGCGCAACGGCAGTTGCTACAAGTGCCTCAACTGCGGTGCGACCAGCGGGTGCTCGTGAGGTGGTGAGAAACGCCAGCGGATTGGGAGGCGGTGGCAGGGTGGTGATGCGGTAGGCCTCCCGTGGGGGAGGGGTGGTGGTCCGTTCTCGTGCGGACGCGGGGCGCCCGCAGTGGCGCCCCGCGGATGCGGTGCGACGCAGATCTTCCCCTTGACAGGGGGGGAGTGGCCTCTATAAGGGCCGCAACCGGCCCAGGAAGCCCGCCTTCCCATCTGCGAGGGAGCCACCATGGCTGATGTTCTCAAGTTCACCGAAGATCATCTCTGGCTGCGCGTGGAGGGGAACCGGGCGCAGCTCGGCATCTCGGACTATGGCCAGGCGGAGCTGGGCGAAGTGATCGCCGTCGAGTTGCCGGACGTGGGTGACGAGGTGGAGAAGGGCGAGCCGTTCGGGGAGGTCGAGTCGGTTCGCACCGTGTCCGAGCTGCTCTCTCCGCTCACCGGGACCATCACGGCCATCAACACCGAGCTCGAGGACCATCCCTCCATCGTCAACGAGGATCCCTACCACGAGGGATGGCTGGTGGAGATCAAGGTCTCCGACGAGAACGAGCTCGAGGACCTGATGGATTCCGACGAGTACGAGGAGTTCGCGGCCGGCGAAGAGGAAGGCTAGTTCGCGGGACGGCGGAAGCGGTACACGGTCTCGTTTGGTCGCACCAGCCCGAACTGACGTCGCGCGAGTTGCTCCAGGTAGAGGTCGTCATGGCGGAGCCGCCGGATCTCCTCTCGCAAGTGCGCGTTCGTCTGCAGGAGCGCGAAAGTCGCGCGCCCGAGCTCGGTTCGCTCGGTGTAGAGGCTGCGCAGGTAACTGAGACCTTGCGGTCCGATCAGCACCGAACCGGTGACGGCGGCGATCGCACACACGAGAGCGCCCGTCAGCACCTGTCCACCCGCAAGCCGCACCGCGCGAGTGGTGTAACGGAAAGGTCGTCGACGAGCAACCGAGGTGCGTCTCGCGAGCGGCGTAAAACGATCTGCTACTCCGCGCCGCGGATCTCGGGGAACATCATTTTAGGTCGCCGATTGCCCAAGCCGGCTCGGAGGGAAAATTTAAAAAAAAATTTCCAAAACGCCGGTGTTCTCTTGACTCGTTGGCTTGGCCCCTCATATACTCGCCGCGGTGGTTGAGGTGTGGGGTGGAAATCTCGCCTGGGAGAGGGACGGAACGGTAACGTTCTGACTTCCAACAGGAGGTAAGCATGGCGGCAAAGAAGAAGGCCAAGAAGGCGAAGAAGAAGAGCAAGGCGAAGAAGAAGGCTCCGGCGAAAAAGAAGAAGTCCAAGAAAAAGTAGTGCATCGATCGTCACGTTGTGAGCAGTTGCTAGGCACGTAGAGCGAAACAGGAACGAATTCTTCTCAGGCGAGAGCGGGCCCGGTCACGGGTTCGGAGAAAGGCCCTTCGGCAGTTCCGAAGGGCCTTTTTCGTTGATGCGGACTCCCGAGCCCGTGCATGCGGAGGCTGCGCGGTACGCGACGAGCCTCCTCTTCCTCCCCGGTCTGTGGGCAGCGCCAGAGCTATGGCGGGGGGTGGCATCCTACCTCGCGCATCGCGGCTGGGAGAGCGGGATCATCGATCTACGCACTGCCGCGGGGGACATCGCATCGCGGGCGCAGCAGGTGGCGGACCACGCCGCCGGGCTACCGGCGCCACCGGTGCTGATCGGTCACGATGCCGGAGGCCTGGTGGCGCTCGCTGCCGCCGGACGAGGTCCCGCGGCCGCCGTTGTGCTCGTGGCCCCGGCACCGGAGCGGGTCGTGGCGCGTGCCATGGCGCTCGGCATCGCACCCTTCCGCCGTCGTCCCGTTCCGGCGCCGGAAGGATGGAGGGCCGCGCGCCTGCTCGGTGACCTTCCGGCGGCGGCGCGGGCGCAACTCGGCGCGGACGACCCGGCCGCGATCTGGGACGTCGTCTGGCGACGAGCTGTCGTGCCCGCAGCCAAAGTTCCGACTCTGCTCGTCGTCGGCGATCGCGATCCGCTCCTGCCGCTCCCGGCCGCCCGTGCGCTCGCCGCCGCCGTGAGTGCGGAGGAGGCGGTCGTGACGGGCGCCGGGCACTGGCCGCACGTCGGTCCGACGTGGTCCGCCCTGGTGAACCTGGTGCACCGGTGGCTCGTCCAGCGACTCGGCGAGCCGTTGCTCGAGCAGTACGCCGACGCCATGGCGGAGCGCGACGCCGACGACGACACCTGATCCCGCCACGGCCCGATCCGGCCCCGCGACGTGTCGGAGATCAGCGGGCCGTTCGATGCGGTTGCGAATGGCGGTCGCCGCCGGTAGATGAAGAGCATATGGCACTCGATCGAACGACACTGGCTGCGGTGGCAGCCGACTACGCCAACCGTCATCCGCGTGACATTCTCGCCCTCGCGATTCGCGAGTACAGCCCCGACATCGCGGTCTCGTTCAGCGGCGCCGAGGACGTCGTCCTGGTCGACATGGCCGTGAAGGCGGGCGGCAAGTTCCGGGTCTTCTCGCTCGACACGGGACGTCTTCATCCGGAGACGTACCAGTTCCTCGACCGCGTTCGTGACCACTACAAGATCGCCGTCGAGGCCTTCTTCCCCCAGCCGGAAGCGGTGGAGAAGCTCGTGCGCGAGAAGGGCCTCTTCTCCTTCTACAAGGACGGGCACAAGGAGTGCTGTGGCATCCGGAAGGTCGAGCCACTGGTGCGCGCGCTGCGCCCGCTTCGGGCCTGGGTCACCGGCCAGCGCAGGGACCAGAGCCCCGGCACCCGTGCCGAGGTTCCCGTGGTGCAGCTCGACCCCACCTTCGGCTCGCCCGAGCGTCCGCTGGTCAAGTTCAACCCGCTCGCCAACTGGAGCTCGCGCCAGGTGTGGGCATACATCCGCGAGCACGACGTACCCTACAACGCGCTCCATGATCGCGGCTTCGACTCGATCGGCTGCGAACCCTGCACCCGCCCCGTCAACCCCGGCCAGCACGAGCGTGAGGGTCGCTGGTGGTGGGAAGAGGAGACCCTCAAAGAGTGCGGTCTCCACGCCGGCAACGTCCAGAAGTAAAGTTCACCAAGCCGCGTACGCAATCAGGGGAGCGGAGCGAGGCTTTGCCGAGCCCGGCGAGGGGGTCCGGGGGCGTCAGTTCAGCGGCTAATGGCCGCAGCGCGGCGCAGCCGCGCCAGCACCGCACGGGCCCCCGGGAACGTTAGATCCCACCCACGTCGTCAGGGTCGACGTCACGCGCTTGATCGAGCGTCGTTACCGCGCCACCGAAGCGTTCCTGGATGAGCTGGAGGACGCTCCGGTAGGCGGTCTCGCCCGCGTCGTCGCGCACGATGAAGAAGGGGGCGCGCTCGATGCCGAAGCGCGCGCCGAGCACCAGGCCGGGGCTGTCGGGGTCGTTCTCCCGGGCCCACACGACCTCGTCGATGCGGTCCCACAGGCCGCGGGTCTGGAGGTACTGGGTCACCTCGGTGCACTTCCGGCAGTCCGAGCCGTCGGCGAGCTTCTTCTTCACCATGATCACGTGCATCGCACCGCCCTTATAGCCCCGCGGCCCGCGCGCCGCACGGGGGCCGGATCAGGCGACGTGGAGGTTGCGCTTCGGAACGTCGCGGAGGAGCACGTCGTCGGGCGTCTCGCTCGGCTCGGTGCGGAGCAGACGCTCGAGGCCCTCGCGGACCTCGCGACGCGTCATGAGGACGCCGTAGCTCTGCAGGATCTGACGGATCAGCTCGTAGTGCGCCTCGATCGACTGCGTGACTGAGAGATAGCCGTGGGCTCCGGCGCTGCGGCCCGCCCAGAGGTTGAGCGGCGCCATCTTGAAGAACGTCAGGTCGGTCTCACCCGGCTCGAGCAGGATGATGTCGCCCTGGAAGTGCGGATCGTCCTGGTACTGCCGGATGCCGAGCTGGAGGCGCGAGTGGAGGAGGGTGCGGAGGACCTGGTTCAGGACGGTCAGCATCCCCTGGTCCGCGAGCGGCCGACCCTCGAGCTGGTAGGAGTTGCGCTCCGGCACGAAGCGCCGGACCACCCGATTGGAGAAGGGCCGGAACGGATTGTAGCAGATGACGAGGTCGGCACCGTGCTCGATCGCCACGTCGATGTTCGCGGTGCGCCGTACGCCGCCGTCGACGTAGTCGACGCCCTTGATTCGCGCCGGCTTGTAGAAGCCGGGGAGGGCGGTCGACGCCTGCACCGCCTCGGAGATGGTGAGCGAGGTGTCCTCGTCGTGCCCGAACACCACGCGCTCGGCGGTGTCGAGGTTCATGGCGACGATGTAGAGCTCCACCTTGCGGAGGCGGTAGAGCACGCGGAAGTCGTTCGTCATGCCCCGCCGCTCGATGTTGTGGCGGAGGTAGTGCTCGAGGCTCGCGTTGTCGAACACGCCGGAGGGTAGGTAGGCGAGCGGGAACGGGAACTCGCGCGCCGAGCCGATCGCGTCGATCAGGGGCTTGGCACACTCGACCAGGTTGCCGAGCGTCGGCCGATTGCGCGCGCGCGAGAGCGGTTCCTGGAGACTGCGCACGAGCTCCGGCGTCTGGACCAGGAACTCGTAAATGAGATTCGGGAAGTAGGTGAACAGGTCGACCAGGAACTCGAGCGGCTTGCCGACGAACTCCCGCAGGTTCAGGCTGTAGAACTCGAGGGGCGAGAGGTACGTGAAGTCCTCGGACGTCGCTTCCAGGGCGCGGAGCATCTCCGGCGGCGTGACGCCGCCGGCGAGGGGTGCTGCCAGGAACGCGCCGGCGGAGAGACCGACGTAGAGGTCGAAGTCCGTGGTCTTGCGGTTGACGAGGAAGTCGTCGAGGGCCTTCAGACCGCCGAGCTTGTAGGCGCCGCCGGTGATCGCCCCACCGGCGAGGACAAGAGCGATGCGCGGGTTCTTCCGGCGCGTCGCGAGGTCGCTCTTGTGAACGATGGTGAGGCCCATGGTCCGCCTTCGTCGGAGTCCGTGGCCAGGATCGGCCGGCGGCTAACCGGCCGTCGGCTCCTTCCCGGGAGGGTCAGCGCACCGCGTCACGGGGTGGTTAAACGAGCAAACCATGTGCCCACCCCGCGTGCAAGCCGCGCCCTCCTCCTCCCCGCTACTTCCGCCGTGCGGAAGCGTCCAAGACCGCGGCAAGTGGGTACTAAACCCCTGGCTCAGAGTCAAGGAACCGACTCGGCGACCCCCGGGGCGTGCAAACCGGTTCGTTGCAGACACCCACGATCGTGCTGTGTCGCCCGACTCAGGGGGGGTACGCGAAAGCCCGCTCCGCCAGCGTCTGCTCGGCCGCCGCACGTGCTCCGGGGTTGTCGATGTTGACCCAGCGCGCACCCGTGACGAAGCCGTACACCGGGACGTCCTCCGCGAGAAGCCGTGCGTACGTGACGCGGGTGAGACCGTAGACCCGGCCCGGTTCCATCCACGAGAAGATCGTGGGCTCGAAGATCTGGAGCCCCGGGAACATGAAGCCCCGGAGCGCCCCCGGGGCGTCGGACGGGACACCGGCGACGCGTCGCACGCGCTCGCCCGCATCGATCTCGACCAGCCCGAAGCGCGCCGCGTCCGGGTCCGGTCGGAGGGTCATCGTGGCGATCCCGCCCCGCTCCCGATGATAGGCGATCAGGTCCTGCAGGCGCAGCTCGAGCAGGCTGTCGCCGTTCGCCACCACGAACGGTTCGCCGGCGAGCAGCGGCTCGGCGTGCTTGATGCCGCCGCCGGTGTCGAGGATCGGATTCTCCCACGAGTACCGGATGCGCAGTCCGAAGCGTGCGCCGTCGCCGAGGTGCTGCTCGATGAGGTGGCCGAGGTGATGCAGGTTCAGGACCACCTCCCGGATGCCGCCGGCGTGGAGGAACTCCAGGATGTACTCGAGGAACGGGCGGCCGTTCACCGAGACGAGCGGCTTCGGGACCGTGTGCGTGAGCGGGGCGAGTCGGGTCCCGCGTCCCGCGGCCAGCACCATCGCCCGCCGGATCATGACGCCTCGGCGGCGAGCTCCGGCACGTAGGGAACGACGAGCTGTCGTGCGGAAGCCAGGCCCGGCAAGCTGGCAAAGAGCCGACGCGCGACGGCATACACGCTGGGGAGGTAGGCCAGGTACCCCGGCTTCTGCTTCACGATCTCGAGGAAGTAGAAGCGACCGATCACCTTGAGGGCGTGCTGGAGCCCGCACAGCCGGTAGCGGTCGTCGAACCCGGGAGGGAGGGGGAGCGCGGCGGTGGCGCGGCCGGCGACGAAGCGGGCGATCAGCGCCTCCTCGAGGGCCGGAGAAACGATGGTGCCCGTCGTGCGGTCGGTGAGGAGCTGCGCCAGGTCGAAGGCGTCGGGCGCGAGGAGCGCGTCCTGGAAGTCGATCAGCCGCAGGCGATCACCCTGCACGTGGAGGTTCCACGCCATGTAGTCCCGGTGCGCCAGGACGAGCGCTGGCGACTCGAACGGCGCGACGACCGGCTCGAGCGCCGCCAGCAGCCGCGCGCGCTCGCCGTCGGGGAGCTTCCGGCCGTGCCGGGTCTCGATCCCGTGCTCGACGAAGTGCTCGACCTCGAGGCGCGCGAGGCGCCCGTCGAAGCGGTGGCCGAAGGCGACACACGTGCCGTCCGCGTGACGGCTGCCGATCACCTGCAGCTCCACCAGCAGATCGACGGCCGCGGCGAAGAGGGTGGGGGCGCGTGCCGGTGCCGCCTCGACCGCGCGCCAGAGCGTCGTGTCGCCGATGTCCTCGAGGAGCAGGAACCCTTCCTCGGGGCGCGCGAGATGGACCGTGGGCACCGGGAGCCCGTGGACGGCGAGGTACCGGCCGACGTTCAGGAAGGGCAGCTCGGCGTTCGCGCCCGCGCCGCCCAGCTCGTCGGAAACGGGGCGCGCGCCGTCGAGGAGCATGGCGACGACGGCCGGCGGGGCGGGCGCCGGGGCGCCGGAGAGCTCGAGGCGAATGTAGCGGCGGTTGGAGGCATCGCCGGCGAGCGGCGTCGCGACCGCGATGCGGGCCGCAGCCCCGAAGGCAGCCCGCACGCCACGCGCGAGAGCCTCGTGCGGGATGGGTGCCGCCATTCGCGTGAGCGTCGCGTAGCAGAGGGCCCGCGACGAGTCAAAAGCACCGCCCGTCAACTTGACACGTCGGTTGGTTCACACTACGTAGCGACTTCCCGCGCGCAATGACGCTTCCGTACCTTGCCGTCCTCTTTTCTTTCACCGTCGCCTTGCTCGTGGCCGGCGTGCTGCTCGGCGCCGGGGCGTTGCTGCGGCCGTGGCGGCCCTCGGCGGTCAAGGCGGAAGCGTTCGAGTGCGGCAATCCCTCCAGCGGCTCTGCCTGGGGACGCTTCTCGGTCAAGTTCTATCTGACGGCGATCCTCTTCATCGTCTTCGACGTCGAGGTCGTGTTCCTCTATCCGTGGGCGGTGATCTTCCGCCCGCTCGGGATGTTCGGGTTCATCGAGATGGCGGCGTTCGTGCTCGTGCTGGCGCTCGGCTTCGTCTACGTCTGGCGCAAGGGTGCCCTCGAGTGGGCATGAGGCGCGTGGCCGCCCGCCATGACTGCTGACGCGCTTCGCACCGAGGTCGCCGCCGTCCTGCCGCAGGCGACGCTGGTGCCGGAGGACACGGTGCGGGGGGAGGTGGTGGTGGTCGTCGAGCGGGAGGCCGCGGCCCAGACGCTGCGAACGCTGCGGGATCATCCGACGCTCGCCTTCGACATGCTGTCGGACCTGACCGCGGTCGACTACGTCGAGCGGGAGCCGCGCTTCGCGGTCGTCTACCAGCTCTACTCCACCCGGCAGAATCACCGGCTGCGCGTCAAGGTGCCGGTGCCGGCCGACGATCCGTCGGTCCCGAGCGCGGTGTCGCTCTGGAAGAGCGCCAACTGGGCCGAGCGGGAGACCTGGGACATGTTCGGCATCCGCTTCGTCGGCCATCCCGACCTGCGGCGGATTCTCATGTACCCCGAGTTCGAGGGACACCCCCTGCGCAAGGACTACCCGCTCGACCGGCGCCAGCCGCTCGTGCCCGAGCGCGACCCGATCACGCGCCCGTGGTCACCGCGACGGACGATCTGAGCCATGGCGGCCGGTCCCGGGAGCCTCACGCCGCCGCGCTTCGCCGCCTCCGATCCGATGTCGGAGGTGATGGAGCTGCAGATGGGGCCGTCGCATCCGGCCTCGCACGGTACCATCAAGTTCAACCTCCGTCTCGACGGCGAGCGGATCGTCGACGTGGACGTCGAGATCGGCTACCTGCATCGCGGCTTCGAGAAGATGTGCGAGCAGGGGACGTGGAACCACGTCTTCCCCTACGCCGACCGGCTCAACTACGCCTCGCCGCTCCTCAACAACGTCGGCTTCGCGCTGGCCGTGGAGAAGCTCGCCGGGATCAGCGCGCCCGAGCGGTGTCAGTACATCCGCGTGATCGGCGGCGAGATCTCGCGCGTGACCGACCACCTCACCTGCCTCGGCATGGCGTCCAGCGAGCTGGGCGCCATCTCGGCGGCCTTCTACATGCTCGAGGCGCGCGAGTTCCTCTACGATCTGGTGGAAGCGCTCACCGGGGCGCGGCTCACCGTCACCTACTGCCGCCTCGGCGGCGTGATGAAGGATCTGCCCGCCGACATGAAGGCGCGGACGGGGGTGGCGCTCCGGCAGGTGCGGCGCGTGCTCGCCGACTGCGACCGCCTCCTCTCCCGCAACCGCATCTTCCTCGACCGGATGAGTGGCATCGGCGGATTGTCGTCCGAGGAGGCGATCTCCTGGGGCCTCACCGGCCCGCTGCTGCGGGCGTGCGGTGTCGCCTACGACGTGCGCAAGGCGCATCCCTACCTCGTCTACGACCGGATGGACTTCGCCGTGCCGACTGGCACGAGGGGCGACTGCTACGACCGCTTCATGGTGCGCATGGCGGAGATGGAGCAGAGCATGCGCATCATCGAGCAGGCGCTCGCGCAGATTCCCGACGGGCCGATCATGGCGAACGACCCGCGCTTCGTCCTGCCGCCCAAGTCCGAGGTCTACGGCTCGATCGAGGGCCTGATGAACCACTTCAAGCTGGTCATCGAGGGCCAGAAGGTCCCGGCAGGCGAGGTCTACGTGGCCACCGAGGGCGGCAACGGCGAGCTCGGCTTCTACCTGGTGAGCGACGGGAGCGGCCGGCCCTACCGGGTGCGCGTGCGACCGCCTTCCTTCTACAGCATGGGGGCCGTCGGCGAGATGCTGCGCGGCTGCATGCTGGCGGACATCATCCCCATCTTCGGCCAGATCAACATGATCGGAGGCGAGTGTGACCACTGAGGAGCCACGCTTCTCGGAGGCAACGCTCGCCGAGTACCGTGCGCTCCTCGCGCGCTACCCGGAGCGGCGCGCTGCCCTCATGCCGACGCTCTGGCTGGCGCAGCGCGAGTTCGGCTGGCTCTCGCTACCGGTGATGAACTACGTGGCGACGCTGATGGACCTGCCGCTCGCCTGGGTCACCTCGGTGGCCTCCTTCTACACGATGTACTGGAAGGAGCCGAAGGGTCGCTGGCACATCCAGCTCTGCCGCAACCTCCCCTGTGCCCTTCGCGGCGCGGGTGCGATCCAGGCGGCGGTCGAGCAGCGCCTCGGCGTCTCCGACGGCGGACGCACCGCGGACGGCCGCTTCTCCCTGGAAGAGGTCGAGTGCCTGGCGTCCTGCGGCACGGCGCCGGTCCTGCAGGTGAACAACACCGAGTACCACGAGAACCTGACCGTCGCCCGGGCGCTCGAGCTGATCGAGCGCCTCGCCGGGACCTGACCTTGGGCGTGGACGTCGCGATCACGGCCGGCAAGGCGGTCTTCGCCATCCTGCTCGCCCTGCAGGTGGTCGCCCTGGGCGTGTTCTTCGAGCGGAAGGTCAGCGCCGTCATCCAGGACCGGATCGGGGCCAACCGGGCCGCGATCTTCGGCTTCGCCGGCCTCGGCCTGGTGAACACGCTGGTCGCCGATCCGATCAAGTTCCTCCTCAAGGAGGACGTCACCCCGGCGGCGGTCGACCACCTGCTGCACATGCTCGCGCCGCTCGTGAGCGTGGTCCCGGCCCTGCTCCCGTTCGCCGTCATCCCGTTCGGCGACGTTCTCCAGGTCGGCGACCGGACCATCAACCTCCAGGCGGCGGAGCTGAACGTGGGGATCCTCTTCGTGCTCGCCATGGCCTCCCTCGGCGTGTACGGCGTCGTGCTGGGCGGATGGGCGTCGAACAACCGCTGGTCCCTCCTGGGCGGCATCCGCGGGTCGGCGCAGATGATCTCCTACGAGATCGCCATGGGTCTGGCGCTGATCGGCGTGGTCCTCACCTTCAACACGCTCGATCTCCAGGAGATGGTGCGCCAGCAGGGCCGGCTCCTCTGGGGCTGGCTGCCGGCGTGGGGCGTCCTCTACCAGCCGGTGGCCTTCGTGATCTTCTTCACGGCCGGCGTGGCGGAGTCGAAGCGCATTCCCTTCGACCTGCCCGAGAGCGAGTCCGAGCTGGTGAGCGGCTACTTCACGGAGTACTCGGGCGCGAAGCACCTGATGTTCATGATGAGTGACTTCATCGAGGTCGTGCTCGTGGCCGCGCTCGTGACGACGCTGTTCTTCGGCGGCTGGCAGGTGCCCTACCTGGCACGCGACGGCTTTCATCTCCCTGGCGGGGCGATGCTCGCCGTCCCGTCGTGGGGGGTCGCGATCCTCCAGGTCACCAGCTTCGCCGTGAAGGTCATCCTCTTCACCTGGCTGCAGATCGTCATCCGCTGGACCCTGCCGCGCTTCCGCTACGATCAGCTCATGCGGCTCGGCTGGCAGGGCCTGCTGCCGATCGCGCTCCTGAACGTTCTGCTCACGTCCTTGGTGGTGGTCCTGGTGGGGAGCACATGAACCCGCCCGTCTTCCTCCTGCTGGCGATCCTCACCGTGGCGGCGGCGGTCAGCGTGATCGCGACGGCGAACCCCGTCCACAGCGCGCTCGGCCTGGTCGTGACGCTCTTCCTCCTGTCGGTCTTCTTCGTCGCGCTCGACGCGCAGCTCGTGGCCGTGCTGCAGGTGATCGTCTACGCGGGGGCGATCGTCGTCCTCTTCCTCTTCGTCGTCATGCTGCTGAACCTGCAGGGCGAGCCGCGCCTGACGGGTGGCAAGGGCCTCGTCGTGGCGGCGACCGCCGCCGCGCTCGCCTTCACCGCCCTGCTCGTGACGCTCCTCGGCCGCTCCGCGCCGGCGCCGTCGAACACGCTCCCCCCGGGCTTCGGGGAGACGCAGGCGCTCGCCCAGCGGCTCTTCACGTCCCATCTCCTCGCCTTCGAGCTCACCTCGGTCCTCCTGCTGGTGGCGGTGGTAGGGGCGGTGGCCCTCTCGCGACGGTGACGAAATGAGTCCGACGCCGCTCGCCTGGTACCTCGGCCTCAGCGCGGTCCTCTTCACCGTGGGCGTGCTCGGCGTGCTGGTGCGACGGAACGTCATCATCATCTTCATGGCGATCGAGATCATGCTGAATGCGGTCAACCTGGCGTTCGTGGCGATCGCCCGTAGCCTCGGCTCGATGGACGGCCAGGTGATGGTGTTCTTCGTCATGACGGTGGCGGCGGCGGAGGCCGCGGTCGGCCTGGCGATCATCCTCGCGGTCTTCCGCAGCCGCGAGACGACCAACGCCGACGAGCTGATGAGCCTCCGATGGTGATCGAGACGACGGCGCTGCGCTGGATCATCGCGCTCCCGGCCGCGGGCGTCCTCTTTCACCTCTTCCTCGGCGCCCGCTTGCCGCGCGCCGTCAAGCTGGTGGGACCGGGGGTCGTCGCGGCGGCCTTTGCAGTGGTGGTGACGAGCGCGCTCCAGCTCTTCCCCCTCGCCCCCGGCGCTGCCCTCCACGATCGCGTCTACACCTGGATCGTCGCGGGTCCCTTCCGGGCCGACGCCGCGCTCCGGCTCGACGCGCTCTCGGCCATCATGGCGCTGGTCGTGACCGGGGTCGGCTTCCTCATCCACGTCTACTCCGTCGGGTACATGCACGGCGATCGGGGAATCGCGCGCTTCTTCGCCTACCTCAACCTCTTCATGACCGCGATGCTCATCCTCGTGCTGGCCGACAATCTGCTGCTGCTCTTCGTCGGCTGGGAGGGGGTGGGCCTCTGCTCCTATCTGCTCATCGGCTTCTGGTACGACAAGGTCGAGAACGCAGCCGCCGGTAAGAAGGCGTTCCTGGTGAACCGCATCGGTGACGCCGGCTTCCTCCTCGGGCTCTTCCTCCTAGTCACGACCCTCGGCACGCACGGGGTCTGGACGCTCGACGTGACGGCGATCGAGCAGCATCTCTCGCACCTCGCCAATGCGCGGACGGTCTTCGGCTGGCCGGTGCCCACGGTCGTCTGCCTGCTCTTCCTGGTGGGCGCGACCGGAAAGTCGGCGCAGATCCCCCTCTACGTCTGGCTGCCGGACGCGATGGCGGGCCCGACGCCCGTCTCTGCGCTCATCCATGCGGCCACCATGGTGACGGCCGGCGTCTACATGATCGCCCGGCTCCACGCGCTCTATGCGCTCGCCCCCGCCGCGCTCGTGGTGGTGGCGGTGGTGGGGACGGCGACCGCGCTCCTGGCGGCGGTGATCGCCATCGCCCAGACCGACATCAAGCGCGTGCTCGCCTACTCGACCGTCAGCCAGCTCGGCTACATGTTCCTCGCCGTCGGCGTCGGCGCGCCCGCCGCCGCCGTCTTCCACCTGGTCACGCATGCCTTCTTCAAGGCGCTCCTCTTCCTCGGGGCGGGGAGCGTGATCCACGGCCTCGGCGGGGAGCAGGACCTGGAACGCATGGGCGGCCTTCGCCGCTACATGCCGATCACCTTCTGGACCATGACGATCGCCACGCTGGCGATCGCCGGCGTGCCGCCGACGGCGGGGTTCTTCAGCAAGGACGAGATCCTGCACGCAGCCCTGTCCGGTCCGCACGCGCTCCCCGTCCTCGGCGTGATCGGCTTCGTGGTCGCGTTCCTGACCGCCTTCTACACCGGCCGGCTCCTCTTCCTCGCCTTCCTCGGCGAGTGTCGTGCCTCCGAGGAGGTGCAGCACCACGTGCACGAGTCCCCCGCCGTGATGACCATCCCGCTCCTCGTGCTCGCCCTGCTCGCATTGGTGGGGGGCGCGCTGCCCGTGCCGGCGACGCTGGCGCCGCTCGTCGGCCAGGCGGAGGCGGGCGAGACGCCGCTCGCCATGCTCGTGCTCGCGTCGGCGCTGGCGCTCGGCGGCCTCGCGCTCGCCTACACGCTCTACGTCCGGCTGCCCGGGCTCCCGGTCGTGTTCGCCTGGCGCCTCGGGCGGGCCTACACGCTGGTGCGTGACAAGTTCCGCGTCGACGAGCTCTACGACGCCCTGGTCGTGCGGCCGCTCTTCGCGCTCGCCGGGCTGGTCGCGTGGCCCGTCGACCAGGGAATCATCGACGGGACCGTCAACGGGCTGGCCGTCCTGGTAGGCACGACGAGCGGCGTCGCGCGCCGCCTGCAGACCGGCAACGTCCAGCACTACGCGCTCTCGTTCCTGTTCGGCGCGCTCCTGCTCCTCGGGTACTACGCGCTCCGCTAATGCAGCTCCCCCTCCTCACCCTGATCGTCTTCTCGCCGCTCGCGGGGGCCATCATCCTCGCGATGCTGCCGCGCGAGCCGACCGTCGGCCTGCGCCGCGCGGCCTTCGTCTTCTCGCTCGTGCCGCTCGCCTTCGCCGGCTGGATGCTCGAGCGCTTCCAGCCGGGCGAGGCCGACTTCCAGTTCGTCGAGCGTGCGCGGTGGATTCCGCAGTGGGGCATCGAGTACCGCCTCGGGGTCGACGGCGTGAGCCTCTTCCTCGTTCTCCTCACCGCCCTCCTGGTGCCGATCGTCGTCCTCGCCTCGTGGGGCGACATCACGCGGCGGGTGAAGGAGTTCCTCGCTTTCCTGCTCGTCCTCGAGACCGGGATGCTGGGCGCGTTCCTGGCGACGGATCTCTTCCTCTTCTACGTCTTCTGGGAGCTGATGCTCGTCCCGATGTACTTCCTGATCGGGGTGTGGGGCGGGGCCCGACGCGTCTATGCCGCCGTCAAGTTCGTGCTCTTCACGCTGGTCGGGAGCCTCCTCATGCTGATCGCCATCCTCTACTGTGCCTGGCGGGTGCAGGCCGAGAGCGGAAGCTTCGCCTTCGGCTACGACCGCTTCCTCGCCGTGCCGTTCACCGCCCGGGAGCAGCTCTACCTCTTCACCGCGTTCGCGCTCGCGTTCGCCATCAAGGTCCCGCTCTTCCCGCTCCATACCTGGCTGCCCGACGCGCACGTCGAGGCGCCCACCGGCGGCTCCGTCATCCTCGCCGGCGTGCTGCTCAAGATGGGGACGTACGGCTTCCTTCGCTTCGCGATGCCGCTCTTCCCCACGGCGGCCGAGACGCTGGCGCCGGTCGTGGTCGCACTCGCGGTGGTCGGCATCGTCTACGGCGCGCTGGTGGCGACGGTGCAGCCCGATCTGAAGAAGCTCGTCGCCTACTCGTCCGTCTCGCACCTCGGCTTCGTCATGCTGGGGCTCTTCGTCTTCACCGAGACGTCGGCGGCGGGGAGCGTCTACCAGATGCTGAACCACGGCCTCTCGACGGGCGCGCTCTTCCTCCTGGTCGGGATGATCTACGAGCGCCGGCACACGCGGCTGATCGCCGACTTCGGCGGCCTGTGGAGCGTCATCCCCGTGTACGCGAGCTTCTTCCTCGTCGCCATGCTCGCCTCCGTGGGTCTGCCCGGCCTGAACGGGTTCATCGGCGAGTTCCTCATCCTGCTCGGCGCGTTCGGGCCCCGACCCTGGGCGACGGCCGTGGCGACGAGCGGCGTGGTGCTCGCGGCCCTGTACCTCCTCTGGATGTACCAGCGGGTCGTCTTCGGTCCCCTCACGCATCTGGAGAACGCCGGTCTCCGGGACCTGAGCGCCCGGGAGATCGCGGTCCTGGTGCCGGTGCTCGCGCTCTGCTTCGTGATGGGGCTCTACCCGGCGCCCTTCTTCCGGCGCATGGAGCCGTCGATCAACAAGATGCTGGCCCGGCTGCGGGCCCCGGCGGTGGTGGCGGCGACGCCCTCCGCCGAGGCGGCGCTCCACCCATGACCGCGATCGACGTCGCCGCCTTCACCGGACACTGGGAGGTCGCCCTCCCGGGGGTGATCGTGGCGGCCACCGCGATGCTGGTGATGGCGGTGGACATGATCGTCCGCGATCCGGACGCCGACGCGCTCCCCGTCCTCGGGATCGCGGGCCTCGCGGTCGCCGCGGCGGCCGCCGTCTGGCTGTGGGGAGAGTCGCCCATCGGCGACGGCTTCGCGAGCACGCTCCGCGGGGACCGCTACGCGCTCTTCTTCACCGTCCTGCTCTGCGCGGGCTCGGCGCTGACGATCCTCATGTCGGTCGACTTCCTGCGCGAGCACCCGCTCCCGCGCGGGGAGTACTTCGCGCTCGTGCTCCTCGCCACGACGGGCATGATCTTCCTCGCTGCCGCCAACGACCTGATCGTGCTCTTCCTGGCGCTGGAGATCATGTCGGTTGCCGTCTACGTGCTGACCGGGATGCTCCGCGCCGAGCCACGCTCCATCGAGGCGGCGCTCAAGTACTTCCTGCTCGGCGCCTTCGCGACCGGCTTCCTCCTCTACGGGATCGCCTTCTTCTACGCGGCAGCGGGGAGCACGCGGCTCGGGGTGATCGCGGGCGCCGTGGCGCACGACGGCGCGCGGCCGTTCATGATCCTCGGCCTCGCGCTCGTGCTGGTGGGCTTCGGCTTCAAGGTGGCACTCGCGCCCTTCCACGTCTGGACGCCGGACGTCTACGAAGGGGCGCCGACCGCGGTCACGGCGTTCATGGCGGTGGGTGTCAAGGCGGCGGCCTTCGCGGCGTTCGCCCGGGTGGTGCTGGCGGCGCTCGGCGGGATCGCCGTCCGCTGGTCGGGGCTCCTCTGGATCCTCGCCGTGCTCACGATGAGCGTCGGCAACCTGGTGGCGGTCTCGCAGCGGAGCGTGAAGCGCATGCTCGCGTACTCGAGCATCGCGCACGCGGGCTACGCCCTCATCGGGCTCGTGGTCGCGACCCCCGCCGGCGGGGCGGCGCTCGTCTTCTACCTCGCCGTCTACACCTTCATGACGCTGGGCGCCTTCGGCGTGCTGCTCGCCCTCGGCCGCCGGGACGAGCCGGGGGAGGGGCTCGCCGACTGGGCCGGGGTGGGCTTCCGCCATCCGGTGCTCGGCCTCTCCATGGTGGTCTTCATGCTCTCGCTGGCCGGCATACCCCCCACGGCTGGCTTCGCCGGCAAGTTCTACCTCTTCAGCGCCGCGGTCGACGCGGGGTACGTCGGCCTGGCGATTATCGGCGTCCTGAACAGCCTGGTCTCGGTGTACTACTACTTCGGCGTGCTGGTGCAGATGTACATGGTGGAAGGCACGCGCTCGCTCGTGCCGCCGGGCGCGCGGCCCTGCCTCCTCGCAACCATCGTCGTGGCCGTGCTCGTCACGCTCCTGGTGGGTATCCTTCCCGCGGGGCCGATGGAGCTGGCGCGCGAAGCCTTCGCCTCGCTGCACTAGGAGGCCGACCCGAGATACATCTCGGGTCGGGATCGGACGCGAGTGTGGAACGGTTGGTGGCACGCGCGACCGGCATGCCGCGGCCAGCCAAGCTGGCGCGGCAGACGAGGTCCGCCCGACGAGTTGATGCGGCGTTCACCCTGCGCCGGCTCTCGGCGCTCGCGCCCGCGGGCCTGAGAGTCGTCGCGGGCGGCAGGGGCGTCGCCGACGCAGCGCCCCGCAGCCGTTAGCGCGCGCCCCGCGGTGCGCGTCGAACGCCGCACACTCGTCGGCGCGCTTACGGCGAGGACCCGGAGCGGAGTCGGCGACGCCCCTGCCGCGCACGGACGTGCCGATCTTGGGTCAATCTGCTAGCCGGCGCTCCCGGAAGCCGGCCGGGCGGGACCTTTCGAGCGGCTACTGCACGCGCTCAGGCATCTCCCGCCATGCCCCGGACGTCGTCGGCGCATCGAGGCTGGCTCCGACGCAGGCGCTCAGGCCTCCGCCGTCGCGCGCCCGGTTGTGCTAATGTGATAGCTATCTGTGGAAATTATTTCTTGACGTTGCGAGCAGGGCGTCGTAGAGCGGCATCAGCCATGCTGGCGCTGAAGATGCCCGGAGCGGGTCGTACCGGAAGCGAGGCGGGACTCGGGCGGTCTTCGGAAAGGAGGGGGTGATGCCCCTGACGTCAATGCAGTTGTACGAGGCCGCCGCGGGAGGTCTGGCGGTGACGCTCTCCGTCTGTCTCCTCGGCTACCTGGGGACGAAGCTGGCCGCGGGGGCGCTCCGCGCGGTGGCTCTCGGCAGCGGGTACTGGCGACGCGTGCTGCGCGGCAGCCGCTGATCGTCGCACCTACGAGGCGCGACCCGCTCCCGGGGAGCGTGCTCCGGGGTCGAGTCGGGCGAGGAGGGCCAGGAGGAGGCGGTTGACGGGGACCGGCACGCCGGCAGCTGCCGCGGCGCGGACCACGGCACCGTTGAGGGCGTCGTGCTCGAGGCGGCGGCCGCGCCGGAGGTCCTGGAGCATCGAGGTGGCGAAGTCGGGGAGACCGGTCACGCTGTCGGCGAGGACGGCCGCCGTGCGCGCGCGGCGGACGGCGATGCCGCGGGCGATGGCCACCGCGTCGACCTCCTCCATCGCCTGCACGACGAGATCGCGGCTGCCCGGCTGAGCCACCAGCTCGGCGACGCTCGCCTGCGTGAGCGTGCTGACCGCGTTGAATCCCGCGTTCCACGCGAGCTTCTCCCAGGCCGCCACCAGGATGTCCCGCCGGAGCTGGTGGGGGACCGCGGCGGCCGCGAACGCCTCGGCCACGCGCCGCGCCCGCGGGGTCTCCCGGCCGTCGGGTTCGCCGAAGAGAATCGCCCCCCGGCCGCTGTAGGCCACGGCGCCGGGCGCCACCAGCTCGACGCCGATCCGCGTGAGCGCGACCATGAGCGGAGGAAGCCCCAGGAGACGGGCGAGGACGTCCTCGTTCTCGATGCCGTTCTGGAGGGAGAGCAGGGCGGTCTCCGGTCCCACGACCGGACGGAGCGCTGTGGCCGCCGTGGGCGTGTCGTAGGATTTGACGGTGACGAGGACGAGCTCCGCCGGCGCGGCCTCGGCGGGGTCGCCCACGGCCCGTGCGGGGACGACGCGGAGCGCCTCGCCCGTCGGCATCCGGACGACGAGGCCCTGGCGCCGGAGCGCCGCCAGGTTTTCGCCCCGTGCGACGAAGGTGACGTCGTGGCCGCCGAGTGCGAGCCGGGCGCCGAAGTAGCCGCCCACGGCGCCCGCGCCGTACACGAGGATGCGCATGCGACCGCGGCTAAACGAGCTTGGCGAGCGTGGTCACCGCCATGGCGAACAGGAGCACGGCGCCGATCCCGAAGGCGATCGTCCGATGGGGTTGCATGCCGCCGATGTAGAAGAAGCTGTGCAGCACCCGTGCGGCCAGGAAGCCGAGGAAGTAGACGCGGGCAGCGAGTAGGGACGGCCCAGTGAGGGCGTAGAGGAAGCCCAAGACCAGGAAGGGCAGGATGTTCTCGAGGTCGTTGCGGTGCGCACGGCGCACACGCTCGACCTCGTCGTCCACCGTCTCTCGCGGGGCGAGGCCCTGCAGCCGGTAGTCTTCGGGCGTGGCAAACACCCGGCGGCGAATCCGCAGCACGCTCGTGTAGCCCCCGACCAGCATCATCTTGATCACCAACAGCACGGCCACGAGGGCGAAGAGGTGCACGGCCGGGGCGCGGAGCAGGTCTTCGGTCATCCTCGTCCTCCCTGATGTCCGCCGGTGGGGGTTCGGGGCCGGTGGGCCGACGTGAGGGGTGCCTTCGGCGCCGCGGATACTCCTTTGGACGGAAGATGAAAAGAGCTCGGACCGACTTGACTAGCGCGCGGGAGACCCGTCATTGTCCTCGCTCGTCCGCTCCAGGCGGCTCGGGTTTTCCGCTCATTCGCTTTTCCACCATGCAGCACCGTTCTCGGCTAACCTCGTACGGCCTCGCCATGCTGGCGACGGCGCCGGTGCTCCTCGTCCGTCTCGCGTCCTGGTCGGTGCCCGCACCCGTCACGGCGTTACTGCTCGCGGGGGCGGTGATCACGAGCGCCTGGGTGGGCGGTCTCGTTCCGGGTCTGCTCTCGACCGTCCTGACCGGCCTGCTGGTGCTCCCCTCCGGTCTCTCCCCCGAGCTCGGCGCGGCCAGCCCGGCGGGGCGCCTGGCCCTGCCGGTGCTCTTCCTGGCGCTGGCGACCGGGGTCAGCATCGCTGCCGGCGCACGCAAGCGCGGGGAAGCGGGGCGCCGGGAGAGCGAGGCGCGCCTCCGAGCCCTCCTCGGTTCGGACACGATCGGAATCGCCTGCTGCGATCGGGAGGCGGTGAAGGAGGCGAACGACGCTTTCCTGCGGCTCATGGGATACACGCGTCAGACGCTCGATGCGGGCGGCTTCCGCTGGCGCGAAACCGCACCCGAAGCCCGCTATCTCGATGAGCTTCGGCTCCGTGAGCTGATCGCGACCGGCCGCTGTACGCCCTTCGAGAAGGAGCACGTCCGTCCGGATGGAAGCATCGTCACCCTCCTGGTCGGCGGCGCGCTCCTCGAGCGACAGCCCCTGCGATGGATGTGCCTCGTCATGGACCTGACCGAGGCGAAAAAGCTCCCGCAGGTCGGGCAGCTCCTGGCGGCCGAGCTCGACGTGCGCACGATTGCGCAGCGGGCGATCGACGCCGCGACGCGCCTCACCGGGGCCCGCTTCGGCGCGTTCTTCGCGGGCGAGGTCGATGCGCGCGGCCACCACGCCCTCCACGCGCTGTCGGGGGCACCCCGGGAGGTCTTCGGGCGGGTGGGTCTGCCGCGCAGCACGGCACTCCTGGCCTCCACCCTGGCGGGCAAGCAGGTCGTCCGCCTCGACGACGCCAGCAAGGACTCCCGCTATGGACGGACGGCACCCCACTTCGGCTTGCCGCGCGGGCACCTCCCGGTACGAAGCTACCTCGCCGTGCCCGTGATCTCGCGAACCGGCGCGGCGCATGGCGCGCTGCTGCTCGGCCACCCCGAGCCGGCGGCCTTCGCGGAGCGCGACGAGCGGATCGTCGTCGAGCTCGCCCGCCATGCGGCGGTCGCGCTCGACAACGCCCACCTGCACTCCGCCCTCGAGGACGCGCTCCGGGAGGAGCAGGTGGCACGCACCGCCGTGAGCGAACGCACGCGGCTCGAGGCACTCGCTGCCGAGGTGGGGACGACGCTCACGCTGGCGGAGGATCGCCGAGCCGTTCTCCAGCGCTGCGCGGAGGCCATGGTGCGTCACCTCGAAGCGGGGCTGGCTCGCATCTGGACCGTCGGCGAGGCGGACCGGCTCGATCTCCTCGCGAGCGCCGGCCCGTCATCGCCCCCTCTCGACGGAGGGGATGCGCGCCTCCCGGTCGGGCGCTCCGAGATCGATCTCATCGTGGAGCAGCGCCGGCCCGTCGTGATCGACCGGGTCTACGACGATCCGCGCATCCGCGATCCGGAATGGGCGCGGCAGGAAGGGATGGCCGCCTTCGCCGGATACCCCCTCAAGATCGACGACCGGCTCCTGGGGGTCATGGCGGTGTTCGCGCGTGCCCCGTTCTCCGCCGCTACCGGCGAGCGGATGGCGGCCATCGCGGCGACGATCGCCCGCGACCTCGAGCGGCGACACCGTGAGGACGAGCGGAGCGAGCGCCTCGCGCGGGAGGGAGAGGTGCGCGCCGCGGCGGAGGCGGCGAGCGCGAGCCGGGAAGAGTTCCTCACCATGCTCGGGCACGAGCTCCGCCACCCGCTCGCGGCGATCCGCGGCGTGCTGGCGGCGTGCGGCGACGACGAGCATCGCGTGCCCATGCTCGACATCGCGCGCCGGCAGGTCGACCAGGTGGCCGACCTCGTGGACCACCTGGGCGATCTGGTGGATGTGACGCAGGGAGCCGTCGAGCTCCACAGGGAGCGCGTGTCCCTGGCGCGGGTGGTGGAGCGCGGGGTGAAGCGCGCCCGTCCGCCCCTCGAAGAGGGTGACCCGGTCCTCTCCCTCTCGCTGCCGCCGGAGCGCATCGAGCTCGACGCCGATCCCGCTCGCCTGGAGCAGATGGTGGCGAGCCTGCTCGAAAGCGTCGCCCGGGACAGCGAGCCGGGGAGCCGCATCGAGATCCTCGTCGAGCGGGAGGGCGAGGAGGCGGTGCTGCGCGTGCGCAACCACGACATGACCGCGGGCGGACCCCTCGCCCTCGGGCTCGGGCCGAGCGTCGTCCGCAAGCTCGTCGAGCTGCACGGGGGACGGGTCGAGATGCCGGGAAGCGCGCCCGGCCTGGCTCCCGACGTCGTGGTCCGGCTCCCCGCGCTGCCGTGCGCCGAGGTCGAGCGGGAGCGGGAGGTCGGCCGGGCCCGCGTGCTGCTGGTGGACGACAATCACGACGCGGCGAATGGTCTCGCCACGCTGCTCGGCCTGCTGGGCCACGAGGTGCAGGTGGTGCACGACGGGCCGACCGCGCTGGCTGCCGCGCGCTCGAACACGCCCGACGTGGCCCTCGTCGACATCGGGCTTCCCGGAATGGACGGCTATGCGGTGGCGCAGCGGCTGCGCGAGCGGTCGGGAAAGAAGGTCATGCTGGTCGCGCTGACGGGTTTCGGCAGCGAGGAGGACCGGAAGCGCGCCCAGGCCGCGGGCTTCGATCATCACCTCGTCAAGCCGGTCGACCTCGACGCCCTCGAGGGGTTGGTCGCGGAGCTCGGCGCCGGGATGTCCGGGCGCGATCGGCCCTCGTCGCTGCACTGAGCGGGCCGGCGGCGCCGCTCGAACCGCGCTACGGTGCCTGGGGCTGCGTGCCGAAGTCCACCTTCGGGACTTTCTGCGCCTCGGGGGGCGCCTCGAAGTACTTCTCCTGCTTAAAGCCGAAGTAGCCCGCGTAGAGCATGTTCGGGAAGCTCTTGATGTACTGATTGTAGTCGCGGACGGCGTCGTTGTAGCGCATGCGTTCGACGGCGATGCGATTCTCCGTTCCCGCTAGCTCGTCGGAGAGGCGCGCGAACTGCTGGTTGGCCTTGAGGTCCGGGTAGCGCTCGGCGATCGCGAGCAGGCGGCCGAGCGCGCCGGTGAGATCGTTGGCGGCACCGATCGTCTCGTCGCGAGAGCCGCTGGCGATCAGGCGGGCGCGCGCGTTGGCGATCTGCTCGAATATCTCGCGCTCGTGGGTGGCGTAGCCCTTCGTGACCTCGACGAGGTTCGGAATGAGATCGTTCCGGCGCTGGAGCTGGTTCTCGACCTGGGCCCATGCCGACTCGATGCTCTCGCGCTTCGCGACCATCTGGTTGTAGCCGCAGCCCGCCAGCGTCGCCGCGCAGAGAAGCACCGCTCCCGCTCGCCGCATTCTGGGTCCTCCCTCACCAGCTCCGGCCTGCCCCGCCCCCGCCGAAGCCGCCGCCGCCGAACCCGAACCCGCCGCCCCCGCCGCCGAACCCGCCACCCCCACCGCCGAAGCCGCCGCCGAAGCCGCCATACGGATAGGGAAAGCCTCGAGAGCGCCCGAATCCGGATGGGCGCTGCCGTGCCCCGTATACCACGAGCGCCAGGAAGAGCAGCAGGAGGACGAAGACGAGCCACGGCGGAAGGGAGACCTCGGACGGCTGCTCCGGGGTCGGGACGCCCGTCAGCGCCACGCCGCGTGCCGCGGCGATGCGCGACGCCAGCGCGACGACGCCGCGCCAGATGCCGTCGTCCAGGTGGCCGGCGCGGAACGCCGGCAGGATCTCGCGGTCCTCGATCTCGCCCACCAGGCCGTCGGGCAGGATCCCCTCGACGCCGTAGCCCGTGAGGATGCGGATCTTCCGGTCGCGCACGGCGACCAGGAAGACGATTCCGGTGTCCTCGCGCTTGCGCCCGGGCTTCCAGGCATCCGCGATGCGGAGCGCATAGGTGAAGTCGTCGAGCGGGGCGGTGGTGTCGACGGTGACGACGGCGATCTCGGCCCCCGTCTTCTGGCGCAGCTCCTGCAG
>DATILR010000390.1:0-1762 GCA_035476275.1 Binatus sp. (SeqCode)
CATCCTTTCCGGCATCTCGTGTGGCGCCGCGGCGGCGGTGGCGCTCCGGCTCGCGCGCGACGACGCGTTCGCCGGCAAGACGATCGTCACCGTGCTACCGGACTCGGGTGAGCGGTACCTGTCGACGGTGCTGTTCGCGGACGGGTGATTGCGGATTCAGGAGGAATCAGGATGTCCAAAGAGCTGCCTCAGCCGATCGCTGCCTACTTCGCGGGGTCGAACGCCCATGATGCGGACGCGTGCACCGCGTGCTTCACCGATCGTGCGGTCGTCCGAGATGAGGGTCGCGAGATGCAAGGCACCGCTGCGATCCGTCAATGGATGGATGCCGCGATCAGGAAATATGAGCACGTGGTCGAGGTCCTCACCTGCGCGGAGGCGGACGGCAAGACGATCGTCACGGGCCGGGTCTCCGGTAACTTCCCCAATAGCCCCGTCGAGCTGCGCTACGCCTTCACCCTGGCCGGCGGGAAGATAGCCCGCCTGGAGATCGCTTGATGACCGAGCAGGCGCAGTTTTCCTGCGACCCCACGGAATTTGCTGGCAAGCGGGCTCTCGTCACGGGCGGCACCAAGGGCATGGGCGAGGCCATCGTGCGACGTCTCGCGGCCGCCGGCGCGATGGTCGCCACCACCGCGCGGTCGTCGCTGCCGGAAGGTCAGACGGTGAAGCTCTTCATCCAGGCCGACGTCAGCACCCCGGAGGGCGTCGGCAAGGTGGCGCGGGAGGTGCGGGACCGTCTCGGGGGCCTCGACATTCTGGTCAACAATGTGGGCGGCTCGAGCGCGCCGAGCGGCGGTGTCCTCGCCCTCGGCGACGACGATTGGCGGCGCGCCCTCGACACCAACCTGCTCGCCGCCGTTCGCCTCGATCGCGAATTCCTTCCGGGCATGCTGCAGCAGGGATCCGGGGTCATCATCCATGTCTCGTCCATCCAGCGAAGCTTGCCGCTGTTCGAGGCGACGCTCGCCTATGCGGCGGCCAAGGCTGCATTGACGAACTACAGCAAGGGGCTATCGAAGGAAGTCGGGCCGAAAGGCGTCCGCGTGAATTCGGTCGCCCCTGGCTTCATCGAGACGACGGCGGCACAAGGTCTCATCGCTCGTCTGGCAGAAAGCGCGGGAACCGACCGGGAAACCGCCCGGGGACGCCTGATGGACTCGCTGGGAGGCATTCCGATCGGCCGGCCCGGCCGGCCCGAAGAGGTTGCGGAGCTGGTCGCATTCCTCGCCTCCAGCCGCGCCGCCTCGATCCACGGAAGCGAATACGTGATCGACGGTGGTACCGTGCCGACCGTTTGAATGATCCCATGACCCAGGACGATCCGAACGGCCGCGACCCCACGGTCTTCGCGGGTACCGCGATCTCCCCCGGCGTGGGGATCGGCCCGGCGTGGCTCGTGGTGGACCTGCTCAAGTCGGCTCCCGATCCCGCGGCGATCGCGCGGGATCAGATCGCCAGCGAATGGAACCGGGTCCTGGCGTCGTTCGAGCAGACCCGTCGCGAGCTCGAGGATTCCGCGCTGCGCATCGAGGAGCAGTTCGATGCCGCGCTCGCCGGCATCTTCCGCGCGCACGGGATGATGCTCGCCGGGATCGTCTCATCCGGTGAGATCGAGCGAGAGCTGGAATCGCTGGTCGGCGCCGAGGTCGCCGTGCGCCGGGTATTCCGCCGACTGCACGAGCGATTCCTGGCGTTGAAGGGCCCCACGCTCCAGCAGCGCGCCGACGACGTCGCCGACCTCGGCCGCCGGGTCCTCCGG
>DATILR010000391.1:0-70053 GCA_035476275.1 Binatus sp. (SeqCode)
GCCACGCCACCCGTCGTCGGGTCGGTCAGCAGGGAGAGATAGGGCACCCGTCGCGCCCGCAATCGGGCCAGGGCGGCGGTGACCTTGACCATCTGCAGGAGCGAGAAGATGCCTTCCTGCATGCGGGCTCCGCCCGACGCCGCACACACCACCAGGGGCAGACGCCGCCGTGCCGCGAACTCGATGAGGCGCGTCAGGCGCTCACCCACCGCCGTCCCCATGGTACCGCCGAGAAAGGCGAAGTCGAAGACGCCGATGGCAACCGGACGACGTCCGATCCGCGCCGTGCCGGTGAGAACCGCGTCGCGCCGCCCCGTCGCCTGGCGCGCCATCTGGAGGCGCTCCACGTAGGGCCGCCGATCCACGAAGCGCAGCGGATCGGCAGACGGCACCTCCGCGTCGCGCTCGCGAAACGAGCCGCGGTCGACGATCAACCGAAGCCGCTCCTCGACGCCGAGCCGCGCGTGATGGCCGCAGTGCGCGCAGACGTGGAGGCGCTGCTTCCGGGCGGGAGTGGCCGTCGGCTCCCGGCAGCTCGGACAGCGCTCGGTCCCGCGTCCGCTCTCAGTCGACGCGCTGGCCACTCGCGGCAGTCTCTTAGCCGACCCGGGCCGGGGCCGCGGCGCGCATCGCCTGCCGGATGGCGCCGAGAAAATCCGCCACCCGCCCCGGCGCCCCGTCGGCGCTCCCTTCCTCCACGCAGCGGGCGATCGCGCTGCCGATGATGACGGCATCGGCAAAGCCGGCAATCCAGGCGGCCTGCTCCGGGCGGCTGACACCGAAGCCCACCCCCACGGGCAGCTCCGTCGTCTGCCGCACCCGGCGCACCCAGTCCGGCAGGCTGGGCGGGAGGTCGGTGCGGGCACCCGTCGTCCCCAGGACCGACACGAAGTAGAGAAACCCGCTCGCCGTCCGCGCGATGGTCCGGATTCGAGCCGGCGGGGTCGTCGGTGCGAGGAGCGCGATCAGATCGAGCTCCGCGCTGCGCGCCGCGCGGCGGAGGTCGTGGGCCTCCTCGGGAGGGAGGTCGACGCACAGGAGCCCGTCGGCCCCTGCCGCGGCGGCATCGCGTGCGAGCTCGGCCACCCCGTAGCGAAAGAACGGATTGTAGTAGCCGAAGAGGATGAGCGGCTGGCTGATCGTCGCCCGCAGCCGGGCCACGAGCTCGAGGACGCGCGGCAGCGTCGTCCCCGCGTGCAGCGCGCGTCCTGCCGAGCGTTGCAGGACGGGCCCGTCGGCCATCGGATCCGAGAACGGGACACCGAGCTCGATCGCATCCGCCCCCTCGGCCACCGCGGCGCGGACCAAGGCTTCGCTGGTCGCCAGATCCGGATCTCCCGCCGTGAAGTAGGGCACGAACGCGGCCTCACCCCGGGCGCGCAGCGCGGCGAAGACCGACGCGATCTGGCTCACGCGAGCGTCACTCCCAGGTGGGCGGCCACCGTCGGCATGTCCTTGTCGCCACGGCCGGAGAGGTTGACGAGGAGGATCGTCCGACGGTCGAGTCGCGGCGCCACCCGCACGGCATGCGCGACGGCGTGCGCGCTCTCGAGCGCGGGAATGATGCCCTCGGTCGCCGTGAGGAGGCGGAGGGCCTCGACCGCCTCGTCGTCACCGACGGTGACGTAGCGGGCGCGCCCGCTGTCGCGGAGATACGCGTGCTCGGGGCCGACGCCCGGGTAGTCGAGGCCCGCAGCGATGGAATGCGCGCTCCGGATCTGTCCGGTCTCGTCCTGTAGGAGGTAGGTCTTGTTGCCGTGCAGCACGCCGACCTGCCCCGCCGCCAGCGAGGCGGCGTGGGCACCCGTCTCGAGCCCGCGGCCCGCCGCCTCCACCCCGACCAGCTCGACGCGCGCGTCGTTGCGAAAGGCGTGGAAGAGACCCATGGCATTGCTGCCTCCGCCCACGCACGCGATGCAGACGTCGGGCAGGCGTCCTGCGGCGGAGCGGATCTGGCGGCGGGCCTCCTCGCCGATGACCGCCTGGAAGTCGCGCACGATCACCGGATAGGGATGCGGTCCCGCCGTCGAGCCGATGAGGTAGAACGTGTCCTCGACGGTCGCGATCCAGTCGCGCAACGCCTCGTTCATCGCATCCTTGAGGGTGCGGCTGCCCGACTCCACCACGTGCACGTCGGCGCCGAGGAGCTTCATGCGGAACACGTTCAGGCTCTGCCGCTGGACGTCTTCCGCGCCCATGAAGATCGCGCAGCGCATGCCGAAGAGCGCGGCGACGGTGGCCGTCGCCACCCCGTGCTGCCCGGCCCCGGTCTCGGCGATGAGGCGCGTCTTCCGGAGACGCCGGGCGAGGAGCGCCTGGCCGAGAGTGTTGTTGATCTTGTGCGCCCCGGTGTGCAGGAGATCCTCGCGCTTGAGATAGATGCGGGCGCCGCCCAGGCGGCGCGAGAGGTGCTCGGCGAAGTAGAGCAGCGTCGGCCGTCCGGCATAGCGCTTGAGCCAGCCGTGGAGCTCGCGCTGGAAGCTCGCGTCGCGCTTCAGGCGCGTGTAGGCGCGCTCGAGCACGAGGAGGGCCGGCATGAGCGTCTCGGAGACGTAACGGCCCCCGTAGACGCCGAAATGCCCGGCCGCGTCAGGCAGCTTTGGCAGCGCGGATGAAGGCTTCGATCTTGCCATGGTCCTTCCGTCCCGGGCGATCCTCGACCCCCGAGGCGACGTCGACGGCAAAGGGTCTGAGACTCGCGACCACCGCGGCCACGGTGTCCGGACGGAGCCCGCCCGCCACGAACAGGCGGCCGGCCGGCAGGCCGACGGCAGCCGCCGGATCGAGGGGCCGGCCCGTGCCGCCGGGACGTTCCGGCTCGTAGCTGTCGATCAACAGGTAGTCGGTCCGGTAGCGCGCGCCCTGGTGCGCGAGGTCGGCCCCTGGCCGCGCGCGGAGTGCCTTGATCGTCCGGCAGGCCCATCCGGTGCAGTACGTGGCATCCTCCTCGCCGTGGAACTGGAGCACGGCGAGACCCACGAGCGCGGCGATCTCCTCGACGTGGGCCCGCGGCGCATCCACGAACACCCCTACCAGCGGCGTCGCGGCGACCGCATCGGCGATGGCGCGCGCCCTTACCGGATCGACGTAGCGCGGGCTCGCCGGATGGAAGTTGAGACCGATGAAGTCCGCCCCCGCCGCGGCCGCGGCGCGGGCGTCGTCCACCGTGCAGACCCCGCAGATCTTCACCTTCACCGACATAGCCATTCGGCGAGCGCGCGCCCCGGATCGGGACGCTCCATGAACGCCTCTCCCACGAGGACGGCACGCGCCCCTGCCGCTTGCATCCGGTGCAGATCCGCGGGCGACCGGATGCCGCTCTCCGCCACCAGCAGGGCCCCGACCGGCGCCAGCGGCGCCAGGCGCTCCGTCGTGGCGAGCGTCACCGTAAAGCTCCGGAGATCGCGGTTGTTGACGCCGATCAGCGTCGCGCCCTCCGCCGCGGCCCACTGGATCTCCGCCTCGTCGTGCACCTCGACCAGCACGTCGAGCTCCGCCGCCCGTGCAGCCGCGAGCAGCGCCCGCCCCTCCGCCGCGTCGACCGCCGCCACGATCAGCAGGACCGCGTCGGCACCCCAGGCCCGGGCCTCCTCGATCTGGTAAGGATCGACCAGGAAGTCCTTCCGCAGGCAGGGCAGTCCGGACACTTCGCGCGCCAGGGCGAGATCCTCGAGCGCACCGCCGAAGAAGGCCCCGTCGGTGAGCACCGAAAGAGCCGTGGCGCCGCCGCGCGCATAGCCGCGCGCGAGCTCGGCCACGTCGTAGGCCGCCCGAATCGTCCCGCGTGACGGCGACGCACGCTTCAGTTCGGCGATCACGGCGGGAGCCCGCGCCGCCGCGAGCGCCCCGCGGAACGGCCGACGGGGGGCGGCGTAGAGGGGCCGGTCGCGGAGGGCGCTCACCGGCGCAGCCTGGCGCCGGCCGGCCACCTCCTCCCGCTTGGCCGTCAGGATGCGGTCGAGGATCATCCTGCACACTCTGCCGCCCTGTGCCCGGCGGTGAAGGCGACCAGCCGGTCGAGGAGCGCCATTGCCGCGCCGCCATCGATCGCCGCCGCGGCACGGGCCGCGCCGCCCCGGAGATCCGCCGCGACACCCGCGACCACGAGGGCCGCCGCCGCGTTGAGACACACGAGGTCGCGTGCCGGTCCGGGCTCCCCGCCCAGCACCGCGCGCAGCCTGGCGGCCGCCTCGGCGGCCGACGCGACGCGGAGCGTTCGGGTCGGCGCCGCGGTGAGCCCGGCGTCGCCAGGCGTCACCGAGCGCTCCCGGATCTCCCCGCGCACGACCTCGACGACGGCCGTCTCGCCTTCCAGGCTCAGCTCGTCGAGGCCGCCCGCCCCGTGCACCACCCAGGCGCGCTCCGCGCCCAGCCGCACGAGCACCTCGGCGATCGGCCTGAGCCACCGGCGGTCGTAGACCCCGATCACCTGCCGCCGCACGCCCGCCGGATTGGTGAGCGGGCCGAGCAGGTTGAAGACCGTGCGGAGACCGAGCTCGCGTCGCACGGGAGCGGCGTGGCGCATGGCGGGCTGGAGCGCGGGGGCATAGAGGAACACGAAGCCCACCGTGCGCAGGCAGCCGGCGAGCGCGGGGACCGGGAGCTCGAGCGTGACCCCGAGGGCCTCGAGCACGTCGGCCCCGCCCACCGTCCCGGACATCGCGCGGTTCCCGTGCTTGGCGACCGGAACGCCCGCCGCGGCGGCCACCAGCCCCGCACCGGTCGAGACGTTCAGCAGCCCGGCGCCATCTCCACCCGTGCCGCAGGTGTCGATCGCCTCCGGCGGCACGTCGGGAATCGTGACGGCGTGCGCCCGGAGCGCCCGGGCTGCGCCGGTGAGCTCCGCGACCGTCTCGCCCTTCATGCGCAGGGCGACGAGCAAGCCCGCGATCTCGGCCACGCGCGCCCGCCCCCCGAGGATCTCGCCCACCGCGGCGGCCATCTCCGCCTCGTCGAGATCCCGGCGCTCGACGACCCGGGCGATCGCGTCGCGCAACGTCACGACCGCTCCGACCCCCGCGGGACCGACGGCAGGCGGGCCAGAAAATTCGCCAGGATCCGCTTCCCCTCGAGCGTCAGGATCGACTCCGGGTGGAACTGCACCCCCTCCACGAAGAGCGTCCGGTGGCGGACTCCCATGATCTCGTCGTCCGCCGTCCACGCAGCCCGCTCGAGCACGGGCGGGAGCGCGCGCGGATCGATGACCAGCGAGTGATAGCGCGTCGCCTCGAAGGGAAGCGCCACGCCCGCGAACAGCCCCCGGCCGTCGTGATGGATGGGCGAGGTCTTGCCGTGCATGATGCACCGGGCCCGCACGATCGGCCCGCCGAACGCGGCCGCGATCGCCTGGTGCCCGAGGCAGACGCCGAGGATGGGGATCTCTCCCGCGAACCGGCCGATCAACGGCACGGAGATGCCCGCCTCGCGCGGCGTGCACGGACCCGGCGAGATGACGACACCGTCGGGTCGGAGCGCCGCAACCTCGTCGAGCGTGATCGCGTCGTTCCGGCGCACGTCGACCTCGGCGCCGAGCTCACCGAGGTACTGGACGAGGTTGTAGGTGAAGGAGTCGTAGTTGTCGATCATCAGAAGCCGCTTCGGCAAGCCTTCGCGGCCCTCGCGCCGCACCGTCATTTCAATGCCTCGGCGAGGCGGACGGCCTGGATCAGGGCGCGCGCCTTGTTGATGCACTCCCGATGCTCCGCCTCGGGGTCGGAGTCCGCCACGATGCCGGCACCCGACTGGACGAACACGCGCCCGTTGCGGAAGAGCGCGCTCCGGATGGTGATCGCCGTGTCCATCGCGCCCGAGAAATCGAAGTAGCCGACGGCCCCCCCGTAGAGCCCGCGGCGGACCGGCTCGAGCTCCTCGATGATCTCCATGGCCCGGATCTTGGGCGCGCCCGTGAGCGTGCCGGCCGGGAAGGTCGCGCGGAACCCGTCGAAGGAGTCGCGACCGGGGGCGAGCGTGCCGCGCACGTTGGAAACGAGGTGCATCACGTGCGAGTAGCGCTCGATCACGAAACGCTCCGTCACCTCGACCGTGCCGGTGCGGGCCACGCGCCCGACGTCGTTCCGCCCGAGATCCAGCAGCATCACGTGCTCCGCCAGCTCCTTCGGATCCGCGGCGAGTTCCTGGGCCAGCACGAGGTCGTCGCGCTCGGTGGTCCCCCGGGGGCGCGTCCCCGCGATCGGCCGGACGGTCACCTCCCCCTGCTCGGCCCGCACCATGAGCTCCGGCGAAGCGCCCGCCAGGGCATGATCGCCGAGATCGAGGAAGAACATATAGGGGGAGGGATTCACGGTGCGGAGGCAGCGGTACACGTTGAAGGGCGCGGCGGCGAGCGGCAGCTCGAAACGCTGCGCGAGAACGACCTGGATGATGTCGCCCGCCCGGATGTACTCCTTGGCCCGCTCGACGATCCGCTCGTAGCCCTCCTGCGTGAAGTTCGAGCGGATCTCGCCGGGTGCGGCCTCCACGCGCGAGGGCTCGGCAGGCGCCCCGGCGAGGCGGGCGATCAGCTCGTCGACACGCGCGACCGCGGCGTCATACGCCCGCCCGGGGTCCTCCCCGTCGTTCAGCCGGACGTTGGCGATGAGCTTGATCTTCTGCGCGACGTTGTCGAAGACGAGCAGGTTCTCGGTGAAGAGCAGGCACGCCTCGGGAAGTCCGAGGTCGTCGTCGGCGCGCACCGGCAAGCGCTCGAACGAGCGCACCATGTCGTAGCCGATGGCGCCGACGGCGCCGCCCGAGAAGCGCGGCAGGCCGGGGACGGCGACCGGTCGGTACGCCGCCAGCAGCCGCTTCAGCACCCCCATCGGGTCGTCGCTCTCCTCGCGGACGACGGGCCCGCCGGGCTCCTCGAGCAGCACCTCGCGTCCGTGCACGCGGAAGATGCGCGCCGGGTTCGTGCCGAGGAAGCTGTAGCGCCCCCACTGCTCCCCGCCCTCGACGCTCTCCAGCAGGAAGCCGTACGACCCGCGGTGCACCTTCAGGAAGGCCGACACAGGCGTCTCGAGGTCCGCCAGGACCTCCCGACAGACGGGGATCAAGTTGCCCTGCTGCGAGAGCGCGCGCAGATCTCCCCGGGCGGGCCACGGGTCGCCCACGCGGAGCGGGCCGCGGCCGCCGGTCGTCATTCCGAGGCGACGAAGGCATGCGCCACACCCTCGTGCTCGCGCAGCCGCTGCATGGTCTCGGTGGCCTGCCCGGCCGTGGCGAAGTGCCCGACCAGCACGCGGTACCACGTGTCACCGTCCCGCAGCACGCGGACGAGCGTGGCGTCGTAGCCACGGCTGCGCAGTTGGCGGACGAGGCCGTCGGCCTCGTCGTGGTTGCGGGTGGGATTCGCGAGGACGGTCCAGCTGCCGCCGGCCGGACGGGTCGCGGGGGGAGCCGATGGCGCGGGCGGGACGGGGGCCGCCGTGGCCGCGGGCGCCGGATGTGGGACGGGTGGGGCCGGCTCGGACGTGGTGGCGACTTCCTTCGGGCGCGGGGGGTGGGGTGCCGGCGCCGCGACGGCTGCGGGTGGCGCGACAGGGGCAGCGGGAGCCGGCGTGGGGGTGGCAGGGCCCGGAGTCGGGGTCGGGGTCGGGGCAGCGGGGGCGTCGTGCGGGGGATGCGGCACGGTCCGCTCAGAGCCCGCGAGCGTATCGTAAAAGGTGAGGTCGGACTCGGCCTTCGGCCGCTGCCCTGCAGGCGGCGGGGTGGAGACGACCGGCAGACGCACGAGTCGGTCCTCGGGGCCGAGCGGCCGCTCCTGCATGCCTTTCCCGACGTAGAAGCCGAGCAGGTAGACGAGTCCGCAGGTGACACCCCACGCGAGCAGCAGGACCACCCGATCCCACAACCCCAGTCCTGCACGTCCGGCCTTGGCCATGATCTCCCCCCCCTCACATCCGTTCGGGCGCCTGCACGCCTGCGAGGTGAAGTGCCGAACGCAACACCTGTTGGACGGAGCGCACGACTGCGAGGCGGGCCTGCGTCAACGCGGCATCATCGCTCAGAATGCGGTGCGTATTATAGTAGCGATGGAACGCCCCGGCCAACTCGAGCGCGTGGAACACGATGCGGTGCGGCTCGAGGTCGCGCGCCGCGACATCGACCACGTCGGGGTAGGCGGCCACGAGCCGCAGCGGCTCCAGCTCGGCGTCCGCGAGCGCTCCCAGATCTGGCGTGGATTCGACCGATGTACCGGCCTCCGCGGCCTGGCGGAGCACGCTGGCGATCCGCGCGTGGGCGTACTGCACGTAGAAGACAGGATTGTCCGTGCTCTGCTGCTTGGCGAGCTCGAGATCGAACTCGAGGTGGCTGTCGGCCTTGCGGGTGAGGAAGAAGAAGCGCGCGGCGTCCACCCCGACCTCGTCCAGCAGCTCGTCGAGCGTCACGTACTCCGCCCGCCGCGTGGACATCTTCACCTGCTCGCCGTTCCGCGTGAGGGTCACGAACTGGTAGATCACCGCCCGGATGTGCGCCGTGTCGTGGCCGAGACCCCGCAGCGCCGCCAGCACCTCGCGATGCTCGGCGATGTGGTCGGCGCCGAGGACGTCGAGGATGGCCGCGTACCCGCGGGCGAGCTTGTCCAGGTGGTAGGCGATGTCGGGCAGCCGGTAGGCCGGCTCACCCGAGCTCTTGACCAGCACCCGGTCCTGCTCCAGGCCCACCGCCTCGCCGCGGAGCCAGACGGCGCCCTCGCGCCGGGCGATGAGCCCGCGCTGCTCGAGGGTATCGAGCGTCCGCTCGATGCTGCCCGACTCGTACAGCGAGTTCTCGTTGAAGTAGCGGTCGAAGGTGATGCCGAGTCGGTCCTGGGTGGCCTGGATGGCCGCGAGGATGGACTGCTCCGCCGCCTTGCGGAACACCGCACCGTCGGCGTCGGCCAGCCCTGCTCCGCCGCGCTCGAGCAGGCCGCGCGCGATGTCACGGATGTACTCCCCGTGATACCCGTCCTCCGGGAACACGGCGCCTCGACCGATCAGCTCGAGGTAGCGAGCGCGAACCGATTCGCCGAGCAGCATCATCTGCCGGCCGGCGTTGTTGAAGTAGTACTCGCGCTCGACCCGCCAGCCCGCGCGCTCGAGGAGACGCGCGAGCGTGTCGCCCAGCACCGCGTTGCGGCCGTGACCGACCGTCAGGGGCCCGGTCGGGTTCGCGCTCACGAACTCGACCTGCACCCGCCGCCCCGCCCCTGCCGTCGAGGCACCGTACGACTCCCCCGCGGCGAGCGCCTCGCGGAGGATCATCTGCCAGAAGGCGGGCGCGAAGCGGAAGTTGAGGAATCCTGGCCCTGCGACCTCGCGGGCGGCGAGCCAGCCAGCCGGATCCTCGAGCCGGCTCAGGATGAGCTCGGCGATGGCGCGTGGCGGCCGGCCGAGCTCGCGGGCGACGACCATGGCCACGTTGCAGGCGAGGTCGCCGAAGCGAGGATCGGTGGGGGTCTCGATGGTGAGCGACGGAAGGGCGGCGAGCGGGAGCGCGCCGTCGGCGATCGCGGCGCTCAGCGCCTGGCGAAGTAGCCCCTCAAGGTGCTGCTTCATCCCGGTCCCCGCGGCGCCAAAGACAGTCGCCGGCAGACAACTCTGCGGGCCGGGGGGTGAACATGGCGGTCCTTCTATGCGGGGCCACGTAGGCGGTCAAGCCTCGCTCCACGCTCGTCGCAGGACGATGCTCTCCGCCGCCGGGGACTCGGGACGCTCAGCCCGCGGCCGCGCGCTCCCGGGTCTCGCGTGCCGGCTTCGATCGCTCGCGCGGGCGTCGCTTCTTCGTCACGCCCGAGCGCTCCTGCTCCGCGCCCGGCCGCTCGACCAGCTCGACCAGGGAGAGGGGTGCGGCGTCGCCGTGACGGGGCCCGAGCTTCACGACCCGCGTGTAGCCGCCCTGCCGTTTCGTGTAGCGGGGCGCGATCTCGTCGAACAGCTTCTTCAGGACGCTCCGCCGCGCGACGATCGCCGCGGCGCGCCGCCGGGCATGCAGCGTCCCCTGCTTCCCGAGCGAGATCATGCGGTCGCCCCAGCGGCGGAGCTCCTTCGCCTTCACGTCGGTGGTGCGGACTGCCTCGTGCTCGAGCAGCGCCGTGACGAGGTTGCGCAACAGCGCCCGGCGGTGGGCCGGGGTCCGTCCGAGCTTCACTCCCGCGACGCGGTGGCGCATCGCTCAGGCCGTCTCCCGCTCGCGCTGCAGGCGTCGCTTGTCGAGCTCGTCACGCGCGGGGAAGTTCTCGAGCTTCATGCCGAGCGAGAGCCCCATCTCCTGCAGGAATTCCTTGATCTCGTTGAGCGACTTCCGCCCGAAGTTCTTCGTCTTGAGCATCTCCTGCTCGGTGCGCTGCACCAGCTCGCCGATGTACTTGATGTCGGCGTTCTGCAGGCAGTTGGCGGAGCGTACCGAGAGCTCCAGGTCGTCCACGGGACGATAGAGATTCTCGTTGTGGGGGACCTCGGTGTGCTCCTCGCTCCGTGTCGACGGCTCCTCCTCGAAGTTGACGAAGATCGCCAGCTGCTGCTGCAGGATGCGGGCCGCAAAGCCGACGGCGTCCTCGGGGCGCACGCTGCCGTCGGTGTGCACCTCGAGCGTGAGCCGATCGTAGTCGGTCCGCTGCCCCACGCGGGCGTTGGTGACCGTGAAGTTCACCTTGAGGATGGGCGAGAAGATCGCGTCGATCGGGATGGTCCCCGCGGGGTCCTCCTCGCGCTTGTTCCGCTCGGCTGGCACGTAGCCGCGGCCCATCCGGATGACGAGCTCCACGTCGAGCTCGGAATCCTTCGCCAGGTTGGCGATGTGCTGATGGGGATTCAGGATCTCCACCCGCGGCCCCGCCTGGATGTCGGCCGCCGTCAGATCGCGCTCGCCCCGCGCCTGGATGCGCGCCGTCTCCTCGGCCACGCCGTCGTGGAGCTTGACGCGCACCTCTTTCAGGTTGAGGACGATGTCGGTGACGTCTTCGCGCACCCCCGGGATGGTCGAGAACTCGTGCAGGACGCCCTTGATGCGCAGGGCGACGATCGCCGCCCCCTGCAGCGACGAGAGCAGCACCCGGCGGAGCGCATTGCCTACCGTGGTGCCGTAGCCGCGCTCGAACGGCTCGCCGTGGAACTTCCCGTAGGTCGGCGTGAGGCTCTTCTCATCGACCTCCAGACGTCGCGGCGTGATCAGCTCGCGCCAGTTGTTCTGCGCGACGGCATCCGGACTCTGTGTTTCGAATTCCTGAAATGCCATGACACCTTCCCCTGATCGCGAGGTCTACTTCGAGTAGAGCTCGACGACCAACTTCTCGTTGATTGGCATGGTCAGATCGGCGCGTGCCGGCAGGGCCTTGACGCTCCCCGCAAACGCCTCCGGGTTCATCTCGAGCCAGTCCGGCACACCCCGCCGCTGAGCCAGCTCGAGCGCCTCGCGGATGCACGCGACCTGGCGACTCCGCTCGCGTACCGTGATCGCGTCACCGGGGCGCACGAGATACGACGGCACGTCGACCTTCCGCCCGTTCACGCGGAAGTGGCCGTGGCGCACCAGCTGGCGCGCCTCGGCGCGTGAGGTCGCGAAGCCGAGCCGGTAGACGATGTTGTCGAGCCGTCGCTCGAGCAGCTGGAGCAGGGCCTCGCCCGTGACGCCCTTGCCACGGTCGGCCATCGCGAAGTACCGCCGGAACTGCCGCTCGAGGACGCCGTAGATGCGTCTCAGCTTCTGCTTCTCGCGCAGCTGGATCGAGTACTCGGAGAACTTCGGTCGGGCCTGGCCATGCTCACCCGGCGGGTAGTTCCGTCGCTCGATGGCGCACTTGTCGGTGTAGCACCGTTCGCCCTTCAGGAAGAGCTTCAAACCCTCGCGCCGGCAGTGCCGGCAGACTGCTCCCGTGTATCGTGCCACGCGCTAGCTCCTCACACGCGCCGTCGCTTGGGCGGTCGGCAGCCGTTGTGCGGGATCGGGGTGACGTCCTTGATGACATTCACGGAGAACCCCGCGGCCTGCAGGCTGCGCAGCGCCGACTCGCGGCCGGCCCCCGGTCCCTTCACGTAGACCTGGACCTGACGCATGCCGAGGTCGGCGGCCTTGCGCGCGGCTGCCTCGGCCGCGACCTGCGCGGCGAACGGCGTCCCCTTGCGCGACCCCTTGAACCCGACCGCACCGGCGCTGGACCACGCGATGACGTTTCCCTGCGGATCGCTGATCGTGATGATCGTGTTGTTGAACGTGGAATGGATATGCACGACACCCTCCGCCACCATGCGCTTGACCTTGCGGCGGCGGGCCGGCGCGTGCTCCCCGGTGGCGGCCTTCTCGGCCGCGCCCTTCTCACCGGCAGGCTTCTCGGCCGCGGGTTCTTTCGTCTTCGCCATGCAGGCTCCTTCGCGCTTCTAGGTCTTCTGCGGCGCGGGCTTCTTCCCCGCGATCGCCCGCCGCGGTCCCTTTCGCGTCCGGGCGTTCGTATGGGTGCGCTGGCCACGCACCGGGAGGTTGCGTCGGTGCCGAAGCCCCCGATAGCAGCCGAGATCCACCAGCCGCTTGATGCCACTGGCCACGTCACGGCGCAGGTCGCCCTCGACCTTGTACCCGGCATCGATCACGCGACGTATGCGGGTGATCTCGTCGTCGTTCAGGTCGTCGCTCTTCCGGCCCGGCTCCACCTGCGCCTCGGCGCAGATGCTGAGGGCCGCACTCCGACCGATACCGTAGATGTAGGTCAGCGCGATTTCCATACGCTTGTTGCGCGGCAGATCGACGCCGGCGATGCGTGCCATGGCCCTTCCCTATCCTTGTCGCTGTTTGTGCCGGGGGTTCGTGCACAGTACGCGCACCACCCCCTGCCGTCGGATCACCTTGCACTTCTTGCAGATTGCCTTGACGGACGCCCGTACCTTCATGTCATCGCATCCGATAGGTGATGCGGCCGCGGGACAGGTCGAGCGGCGATAGTTCCACCCTCACCTTATCACCCGGCACGATTCGTATGTAGCGCATGCGCATCGCACCCGAGAGGTGCGCAACCACGCGGTGGCCGTTGTCGAGATCCACACGGAAGAGAGCATTCGGCATCGATTGCGCCACGGTGCCACTGACGGCGATCGCATCGCCCGGCATGGTTTGCGACTCCCTTCAGGGCAGCGTCAAGATGTATGGGCCATTCTCCGTGACCGCGACTGAATGCTCGAAGTGCGCCGACAGTCGCCCGTCGCGTGTCGCCGCCGTCCAGCCGTCTTCCTTGACGTATACCTCTGGTCCTCCCGCATTCACCATCGGCTCGATCGCCAGCACGAGTCCTTCCTGCAGCCGCACCCCCCGCGCGCCCGTCCGGTAGTTGGGAACCTGCGGATCCTCGTGCAGGCTCTTCCCGATGCCATGCCCCACGAATTCCCGCACCACCGAGAACCCGGCCGACTCTGCCGCGTCCTGGATGGCCGCCGAGATGTCCGCCACGTGCGCGCCGGGACGGACCGCCTCGATCCCCGCGTGCAGTGCCGCCGCCGTCACCTCCATGAGCCGCTCGGCCTCGGGCGCGACGCGCCCCACGGGCACGGTGCGCGCCGCGTCCCCGAAGAAGCCCTGATAGCAGACCCCGAAGTCGAGTCCCACGATGTCCCCCGCCCGCAGCGCGCGCTTGCCGTTGGGTACCCCGTGGACGACCTCGTCGTTGATCGACACGCAGATGGAGGCCGGATAGACCCGTCCCGCCACCGTGTAGCCCTTGAACGCCGGGCGGGCCCCCTTCGCCAGGGTCAGCTCCTCGGCCAGCGCGTCGAGCTCCGCGGTCGTCACGCCGGGGCGCACGCGGCTCGCGACCTCCTCGAGGATCGTCGCGACGATCGTGCTCGCCGCCCGCATCTGCTCGATCTCTTGGCGTGACTTGAGGAGGATCATGGCACCTCGGCCGCGATGCGGGCGAAGACGTCGGCCGGGCTGCCGGTACCCGAGACCCGGCGCAGAAGACCCTTCCTCTTGTAGTGAGCCAGCACCGGCTCGGTCTCCTGGTGGAACACCTCCAGCCGGCGTCGCACGGTGTCCTCGTGGTCGTCCTCGCGCTGGTAGAGCGCGCCCCCGCAGCGGTCGCACTGACCGCCCGGCGGCTGGAAGGCGGTGTTGAACATCGTGCCGCACGACCGACAGACGCGCCGACCGGAGAGACGGAGAACGACCTCGTCCCGGGGAACGGCGATCTCGACCACTGCATTGAGCGGCTGGTTCCGCCGCGCGAGGAGTTCGTCCAGCGCTTCGGCCTGCGCCACCGTGCGCGGGAACCCGTCGAGAACGAACCCCCCGGCACAGTTGGCCCGCTGCAGCCGCTCGTCGACGATCCGAATCACGAGATCGTCGGGCACCAGGAGCCCCTGCTGGATGATGTGCGCGGCCTCGCGCCCGAGTGGAGTGTCTGCCTGCACGGCTTCACGCAGCATGTCGCCCGTCGAGATGTGGGGAACGTTGAAACGCTCTTCCAGCAGCTTCGCCTGCGTTCCTTTTCCCGCACCCGGCGCCCCCATCATGACCACCCGTATCCCCGTTCCCACACTCACCGCCGCCCGCGGATCCGTCCCCGCTTCATGAAGCCCTCATAGCTTCGCGTGATCATGTGCGTCTCGATGGCGGCCACGGTGTCGAGCGCCACCCCCACGACGATCAGGAGGGCGGTGCCACCGAAGTAGAACGGGACCTTGAACTGGCTGATCAGGATGGTCGGCAGCACGCAGACCCCGGCGACGTAGAGCGCCCCGGGGAGGGTGATACGCGTCAGGATGCGGTCGATGTACTCGGCGGTGCGCGGTCCCGGGCGGATGCCCGGCACATAGCCGCCGAACTTCTTCATGTTGTCCGCCACGTCCGCGGGGTTGAAGGTGACCGCGGTATAGAAGTAGCAGAAGAAGACGATCAGCCCGACGTACACCAGGTTGTAGAGCCAGCTCCCGGGCGTCAGCTCCTGCTGCACCCAGTGCGCCACCGGGTGGTCGATGAAGCCTGTGACCGTCCCCGGGAAGAGCAGGATCGAGCTCGCGAAGATGGGGGGGATCACCCCCGAGGTGTTGATCTTGAGCGGCAGATGCGAGCTCTGCCCGCTGTACATCCGCCGGCCGACCACCCGCTTCGCGTACTGCACGGCAATCCGGCGCTGGGCGCGCTCCATGTAGATGATCGCCGCCACGACGGCGACCATGAGGATCGCGATGAAGATCGCGACCAGGATCGACAGCTCCTGACGCCGGACGAACTCGAAGGTCGTGGCGACGGCCGAGGGCATGGCCGCCACGATGCCCGCGAAGATGATGAGCGAGATCCCGTTGCCGATGCCGCGCTCGGTGATCTGCTCCCCGAGCCACATGATGAACGCCGTGCCAGTGGTGAGCGTGATGACGGTCATGAATCGGAAGTGCCAGCCGGGCTGGAACACGACGCTCCCGCCGCCAGGCGCTTCGATCGTCTCGAGACCCATCGAGATGAAGAAGCCCTGCACCAGCGAGAGGACGACCGTGCCGTAACGTGTGTACTGCGTGATCTTGCGGCGGCCGAGCTCACCCTCCTTGGAGAGCTTCTCGAGGTAAGGGATCACCACCGTCAGGAGCTGCAGGATGATGCTCGCACTGATGTACGGCATGATGCCGAGCGCGAAGATCGAGAACCGCTCGAGCGCGCCGCCGGAGAACAGGTTGACCAGCCCGACGATGTTGTTGCGCGCTGCCGCGAAGAACTGGGCGAGGGCCTGGCCGTCGATACCGGGGGTGGGGATGGCGACGCCGAGCCGGTAGATGGCGAGCGCACCGGCCGTGAAGAGCAGCCGCTTGCGAAGCTCCGGGATGCGCGGTGCGTTCGCGAATCCCTCAAACACGGACCACCTCCACGCTCCCGCCGGCGGCGGCGATCTGCTCGCGGGCGCGCGCGCTGAAGGCCTGCAGGCGAACCGTGAGCGCGTGGCCGAGCGTCCCGTCGGCGAGACACTTGACGGGTCCGCGGCCGCGCACGATGCCGCGGGCGCGCAGCTCCTCGGGACCCACCGTGCTGCCGGCCGGGAAGGCGGCGAGCTGCCCCAGGTTGACGATCGCGTAGGCGACACGGTTGGGAGGATGGAAGCCGCGCTTCGGGAGCCGGCGCTGGAGCGGCATCTGACCGCCTTCGTAACCCGGGGGGCTGTTGCCGCCCGAGCGCGAACGCCGTCCCTTGTGCCCGCGGCTGGCGGTCTTGCCGTGGCCGGACCCCGGTCCACGACCGACCCGCTTGCGTTCCCGCGTGGAGCCCGACGCCGGACGGAGACGACTCAGATCCATCTCATTCCTCCACCGCCACCAGGTGGGCGACGGCGCGGAGCATCCCGCGCACGGTGGGCGCGTCCTTCAGGATGACGGCCCGGCCGACCCGCGTGAGACCGAGGCCGCGCAGCGTGGCGCGCTGGCGAGGGCTCGTGCCGATCGCGCTCCGCTTGAGGGTTGCCTTGATGATCCGTTCGCTCATCGCCGATCGCTACCCGCGGATCTCCCCCAGACTCTTGCCGCGGCGTTCGGCCAGCGCCGCCGGATCGGCGAGCTGACGGAGCGCCTCCATGGTGGCACGCACCATGTTGTGGGGGTTGTTCGAGCCGATGCACTTGGTGAGCACGTTGGCAATTCCCGCCAGCTCCACCACCGCCCGCACCCCACCGCCGGCGATCACCCCCGTGCCTGGCGAGGCCGGCTTGAGCAGGACGGAACCCGCCCCGAAATCGCCGGTGACCGCGTAGGGAATCGTGCCGTCGACGATCGGCACCCCGACCATCTGCTTCTTCGCCTCCTCGATGCCCTTGCGGATCGCTTCCGGGACTTCCTTGGCCTTGCCGAGTCCGAAGCCGACGCGGCCACCCTGGTCACCCACCACGACCAGCGCGCTGAAGCTGAACCGCCGCCCGCCCTTCACCACCTTGGCGACGCGGTTGATGTGCACCACCTTCTCCTTGAGCTCCTGACCCCGCGCGTCCGTGATGATACGCCGCGGACCGCCGCCAGACCGTTCTTGAGCCATCAGATCCTTTCCCTAGAACTCGAGACCACCCTCGCGCGCCCCCTCCGCCACCGCGCGGACGCGACCGTGGTAGAGGAAGCCGTTCCGGTCGAAGATCACGCGCTTGATGCCCTTCTCCTGGCAGCGGCGGGCCGTGAGCAGGCCGACCTGCTTGGCCGCGGCCACGTCGCGCGTCTTGGTCAGCTCGCCCCGCAGCTCGGGCGAGCGGGTCGAGACGGTGAGCACCGTCTGCCCCGAGGTATCGACGACGACCTGCGCGTACATGTGCTTGTCGCTGCGGAAGACGGAGAGCCGCGGCCGCTCCTCCGTACCACGGACGCGCCGCCGCACGCGCGCCCGCCGGCGATCGCGAGAGACGAGCTTCTGACTGGTCGCCATCAGCGCGAGGCCCCCGCCGCCGCGGCCGCCTTCCCCGCCTTCCGGCGGATGCGCTCCTCGGCGTACTTGACACCCTTCCCCTTGTAGGGCTCGGGCGGTCGCAGCTCGCGGATGGCGGCCGCCACGTGACCGAGCAGCTCGTTGTCGGCGCTGGAGAGCGTGATCACCACCTGGCGATCGACCTTGGCGGTGACCTCCGGCGGGAGCTGGTAGGCGATCGGGTGCGAGTAGCCGAGCGTGAGGAAGAGGAGCTTGTCACGCACCTCGGCCCGGTAGCCGACCCCGTTGATCTCGAGCACGCGCGTGAAGCCCTTGGTGACCCCTTCCACCATCTTCCCGACCAGCACGCGCGTCAGCCCGTGGATGCTGCGCGCACGCCGTGAGTCGTCACGGCGGACGACGCGGACGGTGTTGCCCTCGACCGTGATGGTCACGTCCTGATCGAAGGAGCGCTCGAGCTTGCCCTTCGGTCCCTCGGCGCGCACCCGGGCATCGGCGACGCGCACCGTCACGCCGGCCGGCAATACCAGTGGGGCTCTTCCGACTCGCGACATGTCCCTACCACACCGTGCAGATCACCTCGCCGCCGACCTTCTCACGGCGCGCGTCGCGATCGACGAGCACGCCCTTCGGCGTCGAGAGGACGTTGATGCCGAGACCGCCCCGCACGGCGGGGATCTCGTCCGTGCCGACGTAGACGCGCAGGCTCGGCCGGCTGACGCGTCGGATCCCGGTGATGACCGGACGGCGTCGGTTGTCGTAGCGGAGGTCGATGCGCAGCACGCGCCGCGGCTCGGCCTCGACGGCGGCCGCCGCGGCGAGGTAGCCCTCCTGGACCAGCACGCGCGCGATCTCCTCCTTGTGCCGGGACCAGGGCACGTCGACGGTCGCCTTTCGCGCGGAGGTCGCGTTCCGCACGCGGGTCAGCATGTCGGCGATGGGATCCGTCATCATGGGCGCACCATCTGCTCGGTCATGGTCCCGTTCACCAGCTGGCCTTGGTGAGGCCGGGGATATGTCCCCTACGCGCCAGGTTCCGCAGGCAGAGGCGGCACATGCGGAAGCGCCGGAAGAAGGCGCGCGGCCGCCCGCAGAGGGGGCACCGGTTGTAGGCGCGCACCTTGAACTTCGGCGCCCGCGACGCCTTCACCATGAGGGATGTCTTCGCCATCGACGCCTCGCTCTCCGTCCTCAGGCCCGAAACGGCATGCCGAGCGCCCGGAGGAGCGCCTTGCCCTCAGCGTCGCTGCGCGCCGTCGTGCAGATCACCACCGTCAGACCCTTGATCTTGTCCACCTTGTCCAGATTGATCTCCGGGAAGATCACCTGCTCCCGGAGACCGAGGGAGTAGTTGCCACGGCCGTCGAAGGCCCGGTCGGGCACGCCCTTGAAGTCCCGCACGCGCGGCAGGGCGACGTTCACCAGCCGCTCGAAGAACTCGAACATGCGCTCGCCACGCAAGGTGACCATGGCACCGATCGGCATGCCCTCGCGCAGCTTGAAGTTGGCGATCGCCTTCTTCGCGCGCGTCACGACCGGCTTCTGCCCGCTGATCGCGGTGAGCTCCTCGACGGCGGCGTCGAGCAGCTTCGGGTTCTGCGAGGCTTCCCCAAGGCCCATGTTGAGGACGATCTTCGTGAGCCGCGGCACCGCCATCATGTTCGTGCAGCCGAGATCCCGCATGAGGGCGGGCACCAGGTCCTTGCGATACCGTTCGTGCAGTTTCGAGAGCATGTCAGAGGTTCTCGAACGCTTCGCCGCAGCGGCGGCACAGCCGAACGGCGACGCCACCAGTCCGCCGGTGGCCGATCCGCGTCGGCTTGTTGCATCGCGGGCAGATCGGCACGACGTTCGAGAGGTGGATCGACGCTTCCTTCTCGACGATGCCTCCCGGTTGCTGCACGCCGCGCGGCTTCGTGTGGCGCTTGATCAGGTTCACCCGCTCGATGACCACCCGGCCGCGCTCGTCGAGCACGCGCAAGACCTTCCCGGTCTTGCCGCGTTCCCTGCCGGCGATGACCATGACGGTATCGTCTCTCCGCAGCCGACGCAGCGCCACGATCAGAGCACCTCCGGGGCGAGCGAGATGATCTTCATGAACTTCTTGGCGCGGAGCTCACGGGCCACCGGCCCGAAGATGCGGGTGCCGATCGGCTCGCGGGCGTTGTCGATGAGCACGGCGGAGTTCGTGTCGAAGCGGATGTAGGAGCCGTCGGCGCGGCCGATCTCCTTCGCCGTGCGCACGATGACCGCCTTCATCACGTCGCCCTTCTTCACCTTGGCGTTGGGGATGGCCTCCTTCACGGAGACCACGATGACGTCGCCGATCGACGCGTATTTCCGGCGCGTGCCACCCAGCACCTTGATGCAGAGCACTTTCCGGGCTCCGCTATTATCGGCCACGTCGAGGACGCTCTCCGCCTGGATCATGACCGATCCTCGTCCGTGCGCATGCGCGGCGCGTCGCTCACACCGGCACTTCCGTCCCGACCAGGGGCTCCCCGGCCCCCTCCTGGCGTCCGAGGATCGCCTGCACCGCCCACCGCTTGTCGCGTGAGAGCGGCCGTGTCTCGACGATCCGCACCCGGTCCCCAACGCGGCACTGATTCTTCTGGTCGTGCGCCTTGTAACGATTTCGTTGCTTCAGGTACTTGCGGTACTGGGCGTGGCGCACGAGGCGCGTCACCTCGACCACCACCGTCTTGTCCATCTTGTCCGACACGACGACCCCGTCGCGCTCCTTCCGCCGCCCGGTCGTCCGCTCGGCGCTCGCTTCGCTCATGGTGTCCCTCCGCGGAGCACCCGCGCCCGCAGCATCGTCTTGACGCGCGCCAGGTCGCGCCGCGTCTCACGCACCTTCATGGGATTCGGCAGCTGCGACGTCGCCCGGCGGAGTCGGAGATGAAAGAGGGCATCGACGAGCTCGTGCTCGCGCGCCTGCAGCTCCCCCTCGCTCATGTCACGAAGCTCCGACGGCTTCAGCGCCATGGCCCACTCGCCCGCGACCCCGCTGTCCGGGTCCCCTTCACGCCGCCGTGCCTCCCGCAGCGCTCCCGTGGTGTCGCTCCACGGGCTGCGTCGCAATCGAGAGCTTCGCCGACGCGAGCCGCATGGCAGCGAAGGCCGAGGGGCGATCGACCCCTTCCATCTCGAACAGCATGCGCCCGGGCTTGACGACCGCCACCCAGAACTCGGGCGAGCCCTTGCCCTTCCCCATCCGCGTCTCGGCCGGCTTCTTGGTCAACGGCTTGTCGGGAAAGACGCGCACCCACACGCGTCCCCCGCGCTTGATGTAGCGGGTGAGCGCCACCCGGGCCGCCTCGATCTCCCGCGCCGTCAGCCACGCGCGCTCGGTCGCCTGCAGCCCGTAGTCCCCGAAGGCGAGCGTGGAGCCCCGCCACGCTGTCCCGCGGCGGCGGCCCTTCTGCATCTTCCGCCATTTGACCTTCTTGGGGGCGAGCATGGCTGCGTCAGACGCCGAGCGCGGCGCGCTGCTCCTCTTCCTGCTTGGTGAGCACCTCGCCGCGGAAGATCCAGACCTTCACGCCGATCACGCCGTAGGTCGTCCGCGCCTCCGCGAGGCCGTAGTTGACGTCGGCGCGCAGCGTGTGGAGCGGCACACGCCCCTCACGGTACCACTCCGTGCGGGCGATCTCCGAGCCGCCCAGACGGCCGGCCGACTGGATGCGGATGCCCTGCGCACCCATGCGCATCGCGCGGGCCACCGCTTCCTTCATCGCCCGCCGGAAGGCCACGCGACGCTCGAGCTGCAGGGCGACGTTCTCGCCTACCAACTGCGCGTCGAGATCCGGCCGTCGCACCTCGTGGATGTTGATGAAGATCTCCTTGTGCGTGAGCTTGCCGAGCTCCTGCTTCAGCTTCTCGATCTCGGCGCCCTTCTTGCCGATGACGATCCCGGGACGCGCGGTGTGGATGTTGATCTTCGCCTTGCTCGCGGCCCGCTCGATCTCGATCTTCGACACCCCGGCGTGGTAGAGCCGTTTCTTGAGGAAGTTCCGGATCTTCGTGTCCTCGTGCAGGAGATCCGCGTACTCGCGCCGCGCGAACCAGCGCGAGTCCCAGTTCTCGATGATGCCGAGGCGGAGCCCCTTCGGGTGAACCTTCTGTCCCACTATGCCTCCCTGGCCGCGCCACGGGCATCGACCACCACCGTGATGTGACTCGTGCGCTTGAAGATCTTTGTCGCTCGCCCGTGCGCGCGAGGCAGGAACCGCTTGGCGGTCGGCCCCTCGTCCACGAAGGCTCGCTTGACGTAGAGCGTGTCGACGTCCGCCTGCTGCGTCGCCTCGGCGTTGGCGACGGCCGAGCGCAGGGTTTTCAGGACGATCTTGGCGCCGCGCTTGGGCGTGTACTCGAGCAGCGACATCGCGGCTTCGACCGGCTTGCCCCGGATCAGCGCGACCACGAGGCGGGCCTTCTGCGCCGTCAAACGCACGAACCGGGTGGTTGCCCGCGTCTCGGTCATGGATGCCTCGCGCTCACGTCCCCGGGGCCTTTCGCGGCGCCGCCCCCGGGGCCGCCGCGGGAGCGGCCGCCGGTGCCGCGCCGCCCTCCACCTTGCCTTTGCGGTCGCCCGAGTGGCCGTGGAACGTGCGCGTCGGCGCGAACTCCCCCAGGTGATGACCGACCGCGTTCTCGGTGATGAAGACGGGGATGAACTTGCGCCCGTTGTGCACCGCGAACGTGAAGCCCACCATCTCGGGTGTGATGGTGGAGCGGCGCGACCACGTCTTCACCACCCGCTTCTCCCCCGAATCGATCATCGTCCGCACCTTCTTCATGAGGTGCGCATCGATGAAGGGGCCCTTCTTGACTGAACGTGCCATGCGCTAGCGAACCTTCCGCCGCTGCACGATCCACCGGTCCGTGCGCTTGTTGTGACGCGTCTTGTAGCCCTTGGTCGGCTTGCCCCAGGGCGTCTGCGGGTGATTCCCCTTGCTCCGGCCCTCTCCGCCGCCGTGGGGATGGTCGACCGGATTCATGGCGATGCCGCGCACGCCCGAGCGAATGCCGAGCCAGCGCCGGCGTCCCGCCTTGCCGAAGGAGATGTTCTCGTGCTCGAGGTTCCCGACCTGACCGATGGTCGCGCGACAGGCGAGCCGCACGCGCCGGAGCTCGCCGGAGGGCAGCTTGAGGAGCGCGTAGTCGCCTTCCTTCGCCATCAGCTGGATGGTCGCCCCGGCGCTCCGCCCGAGCTGCCCACCGCGCCCCTCGCGGAGCTCCACGTTGTGCACCATGGTGCCCAGGGGGATCTGCGCCAGGGGAAGCGAGTTGCCGGGCTGGATATCGGCCTTCGGGCCGGCCTCGACGCGAGCGCCCACGCCGAGACCCACGGGGGCCAGAATGTAGCGCTTCTCCCCGTCGGCATAGTGGAGGAGCGCGATACGGGCGGAGCGATTCGGATCGTACTCGATCGCCGCCACCCGCGCCGTCACGCCAACCTTGTCCCGCTTGAAGTCGATGATCCGGTAGAGGCGCTTGTGACCCCCGCCGCGATGGCGGAGCGTGATGCGGCCGAGGTTGTTCCGCCCCCCGGACTTCCGCAGCGGCGCCGTGAGCGACGGCTCCGGCGTGCTCTTGGTGATCTCCGCAAAGTCGAATCCGCTCTGGAAGCGGCGGCCGGGCGATGTCGGACGATACGGAACCGTCGGCATCTCGCTAGGCTCCCTCGAAGAAGTCGATGCGGCTACCCTCGGCGAGGGTCACGTAGGCCTTCTTCCAGTCGGGACGCCGTCCGAGATGGCGACCGACCCGCCGGAGCTTGCCGAGCTGACGGCTGGTCCGCACCTTCTCGACGCGCACCTTGAAGAGCAACTCTACCGCGCGTCGGATCTCGACCTTGTTGGCGCGCGGGTGAACGCGGAACACCACCTGGTTCCCGATCTCGTTCACCAGCGTGCCCTTTTCGGTGATCACCGGACCCTGGACGACCTCGGCAGGGGTCATGCCCGCGCCTCCGCGTCGTCGCCGAGTCTCGCCACCACCTGATCGAGGGCCTGCCGAGTCATGAGGAGCGCGGCGTGTCCCAGCACGTCGTAGACGTTGAGACCACCCGCCAGCAGAACCTTCACCCGGGGGAGGTTGCGCGCCGCCCGCTGGATCGCGTCGTCCGGCCGCGCGAGCACGATGAGCACGCTCTGTCCGTCCAGACCGAGGCCGTGCAGGCATTCGATCATGCGCTTCGTCTTCGCCTCGGGGAGCTGCAGGCCGTCGACGACGAGGAGCTTCCCCGTCGAATGCCGGTCAGCGACCGCGGCACGGAGTGCAGCGCGGCGCGCCGTTCTCGGCAGGCGATAGGCATAGCTGCGCGGCTGCGGTCCGAAGATCGTGCCTCCACCCGCCCAGACCGGCGAACGGCTACTGCCGGCGCGCGCGCGTCCGGTGCCCTTCTGCCGCCAGGGCTTCTTCCCACCGCCGCTCACAAAGCCACGGGTCTTGGTCGCCGCGGTACCGGCCCGCCGCGACGCAAGCTGGCTCCTCACCACCTCGTGCAGCAGGGCTTCGCGCGGGGGGCCGGCGAGCACCAGCGCGGGGACCTCGACGTCGCCCACCTTGCTCCCGCCCTGTGAGACGACCGGCAGCGTGATGCGTTGCTCCGCCATCGCCTACCGCCGTACCTCGGGTCGCTTGCGAACGAGGACGGTTCCCCCCCGAGCCCCGGGGATCGCGCCGCGCACGAGCAGGAGATGCTCCTCGGGCCGAATCGCCACCACTTCGAGGTTGCGGGTGGTAATGCGATCGGCCCCGTACCGGCCGGACATGCGCTTGCCCTTGAACACCCGGCCCGGGTACGAGCGGTTCCCGATGGAGCCGCCGTGCCGGAAGTACTCGTGGGTCCCGTGCGAGCCAGGGAAGCCGGAGAAGCGGTGCCGCTTCATGACACCGGCGGTACCGCGGCCCTTGCTCACACCGCTCACGTCGATGCGCTCGCCCGCCTTGAATAGCTCACTGACGACCACCTCGCTGCCCACCGCCGGCGGGTCCCCATCGGTCAGGCGGAACTCGCGCAGCACGGAGAACACACCCGTGCCCGCCTTCCCGAACTGTCCCGTCACCGCCTTGGGGAGGCGCTGGGGCTTGGCGGGAGCGAAGCCGAGCTGGGCGGCGGAGTACCCGTTGCGGTCCGTGCGCCGGGTGGCGATCACGGTGCAGGGTCCAGCCTGGATGACCGTCACCGGGACGAGCACCCCGGCGCCGGTGTAGACCTGCGTCATCCCGAGCTTCCGTCCGATGAGGCCGGCGAGGGGCATCGTCTCCTACTGCAGCTTGATCTCGACATCCACGCCTGCCGCCAGGTCGAGCTTGCCGAGAGCGTCGATCGTCTGCTGGGTCGGCTCGAGGATGTCGAGCAATCGCTTGTGGGTTCGGATCTCGAACTGCTCGCGCGACTTCTTGTCGACGTGCGGCGAGCGGTTCACGGTGAAGCGCTCGATGTGTGTTGGCAGCGGAATGGGACCCGCGACCCGCCCTCCGGTCCGGCGCACGGTGTCGACGATCTCGCGCACCGACTGGTCGAGGAGCCGGTAGTCATAGGCCTTGAGGCGAATGCGGATCTTCTCGTTCATGCGGACGACTTACTCGTGGCTCATTCGAAGATCTATTCGAAGATCTTGGTGACCACTCCCGCGCCGACGGTGCGGCCGCCCTCGCGGATGGCGAATCGCAGCCCCTCGTCCATTGCGATGGGCGTGATCAGCTCGATCTTCATCTGGACGTTGTCCCCGGGCATGACCATCTCCGTCCCCTCGGGCAGGGTGCAGACGCCGGTCACGTCCGTCGTCCGGAAGTAGAACTGGGGTCGGTAGCCATTGAAGAAGGGGGTGTGGCGACCGCCTTCTTCCTTGGTGAGCACGTAGGACTCGGCCTGGAACTTCGTGTGCGGTGTGATGGAGCCGGGCTTGGCGAGCACCTGCCCGCGCTCGATCTCCTCCCGCTTGAGGCCGCGCAGCAGGCAGCCGATGTTGTCACCGGCGAGCCCCTCGTCGAGGAGCTTGCGGAACATCTCGACCCCGGTGACGACCGTCTTCGCCGTCGGACGGATGCCGACGACCTCGACTTCCTCGCCGACCTTGATCTTGCCCCGCTCGACGCGCCCGGTGGCGACCGTGCCGCGACCGCTGATCGAGAACACGTCTTCCACCGGCATCAGGAAGGCCTTCTCGATCTCGCGCTTCGGCTCGGGGATGTAGCCGTCGATGGCGTCCATGAGGGCCTGGATGGCACCCGCGCCGAGCTCCCCCGGGTCGCCCTCGAGCGCCTTCAGCGCGCTTCCCTTGATGATCGGGATGTCGTCGCCGGGGAACTCGTACTTGCTGAGGAGCTCGCGCACCTCGAGCTCGACCAGGTCGAGCAGCTCCTTGTCCTCGACCGCATCCACCTTGTTCATGAAGACGACGATCGCCGGCACGCCGACCTGACGCGCCAGGAGGATGTGCTCGCGGGTCTGCGGCATGGGCCCGTCGGTCGCCGCCACCACCAGGATCGCGCCGTCCATCTGCGCGGCGCCGGTGATCATGTTCTTGATGTAGTCGGCGTGCCCGGGGCAGTCGACGTGGGCGTAGTGCCGCTTGGCGGTCTCGTACTCCACGTGCGCCGTGGCGATGGTGATTCCGCGCTCCCGTTCCTCGGGCGCCTTGTCGATCTGGTCGAAGGCCACGAACTGACCCATGCCCTTCGCCGCCTGCACCTTGGTGATGGCCGCGGTGAGCGTGGTCTTGCCGTGGTCGATGTGACCGATCGTCCCCACGTTCACGTGGGGCTTCTTGCGCTCGAACTTTGCCTTCGCCATGACGCTGCTCCCTCCGTGGACTGCTTAGCCGGCCTGCGAGGCTTCCGCGAAGCGCGCGCCGGTGGCGCGCAGGGCCTCGGGGCCGATACCCTTTGGCACGGGCTCGTAATGCGAGAACTGCATCGTGAAGGTCGCACGTCCCTGGGTCCGGGACCGCAGGTCCGTGGCATAGCCGAACATCTCGGCGAGCGGTACCAGGCCGGAGATCACCTGGGTGTGGCCGCGGGGCTCCTGCCCCGTGATCCGTCCCCGGCGCCGGTTGATGTCGCTGATCACGTCGCCCATCGACTCTTCGGAGGTCACCACCTCGAGGGTCATGATGGGCTCGAGGATGACGGGTGAAGCCTTCGCCATTGCCTCCTTGAAGGCCATCGATCCCGCGATCTTGAAGGCCATCTCGGAGGAGTCGACCTCGTGGTAGGAGCCGTAGATGACGGTGGCCTTGACGTCGACGACCGGGTAGCCGGCGAGCACGCCCGACGACATCGCCTCCTTCACACCCTTGCCGATGGCCGGAATGTACTCACGCGGGATGACCCCGCCCTTGGTCCCGTCGACGTACTCGAAGCCGCCACCCGGCCCAAGCGGCTCGACGCGCAGGATCACGTGACCGTACTGGCCACGCCCACCCGTCTGCCGGATGAAGCGCGACTCCTGCTCGACCGCCTTGCGGATGGTCTCCTTGTAGGCGACCTGCGGCTTCCCCACGTTGGCATCGACCTTGAACTCGCGCAGCAGCCGATCGACGATGATCTCGAGGTGGAGCTCGCCCATCCCGGAGATGAGCGTCTGACCCGTCTCCGCGTCCGAGGAGACGCGGAAGGAGGGGTCCTCGGTGGCGAGCTTCTGCAGGGAGCCGCCCAGCCGCTCCTGATCGGCCTTGGTCTTCGGCTCGATGGCAATCGAGATGACCGGGTCGGGGAACTGCATGCGCTCGAGCACGACCGGACGGTTCTCGTCGCAGAGCGTGTCACCCGTGGTCGTGTCGCGGAGCCCCACCGCGGCGGCGATGTCGCCCGCGTAGACGTCCTTGATCTCCTCACGCTTGTTGGCGTGCATCTTGAGGAGCCGTCCGATGCGCTCCTTCTTGCCCTTGACGGAGTTGTAGACGTAGGAGCCCGAGTTCATGACGCCGGCGTAGACGCGGAGGAAGGTGAGCGTCCCGACGTAGGGGTCGGTCATGATCTTGAAGGCGAGCGCCGTGAAGGGCTCGGTGTCACTCGGGAGGCGCTCCTCCTCGTTGTCGGTGTTGGGGTTGATCCCCTTGACGGGCGGGATGTCGAGCGGCGACGGCAGGTAGTCCACGACCGCGTCGAGGAGCGGCTGGACGCCCTTGTTCTTGAACGAGCTCCCGCACACGACCGGCACGATCTGCATCTTGACCGTCCCGGTGCGGATCGCGGCGCGGACCTCGGCCTCCGAGATCGCCTCCCCGTTCAGGTACTTCTCCATGAGCCGCTCGTCGACGTCGGCGAGCGTCTCGAGCAGGCGCTCGCGACCGGCGCGGGCCGCCTCGGCATAGTCGTCGGGGATCTCATCCTGGCGGTAGCGCGCGCCGAGGCTCTCATCCTCCCACACGACCGCCTTCATCGTGACCAGGTCGACCACGCCGCGGAAACCGTCTTCCGCCCCGAGCGGGAGCTGGAGCACGGCCGCGTTGGCCCGCAGTCGCTCGCGGATCTCCCGCACGACCCGGTCGAAGTCCGCGCCCACCCGGTCCATCTTGTTGATGAAGGCGATGCGCGGGACGCCGTAGCGGTCCGCCTGACGCCACACGGTCTCCGACTGCGGCTCCACGCCGCCCACGCCGCAGAACACCGCGACCGCCCCGTCGAGCACCCGGAGGCTCCGTTCCACCTCGATCGTGAAGTCGACGTGGCCCGGCGTATCGATGATGTTCACGCGATGCTCGCGCCAGAAACAGGTGGTCGCGGCCGACGTGATGGTGATGCCACGCTCCTGCTCCTGCACCATCCAGTCCATCACGGCGGTCCCCTCGTGGACCTCGCCGATCTTGTAGCTGATCCCCGTGTAGTAGAGGATCCGCTCGGTGGTGGTCGTCTTCCCGGCATCGATGTGGGCCATGATGCCGATGTTCCGGGTGCGTTCGAGTGGGACGTTGCGTGGCATGGCTGTGAGCCCGCGGGCGCCGAAGCGCTACCAGCGGTAATGGGCGAAAGCCTTGTTGGCCTCCGCCATGCGGTGGGTGTCCTCCTTCTTCTTGATCGCGCCGCCGCGGCCGTTGGCCGCGTCGAGAATCTCCCCGGCGAGCCGCTCGACCATCGACTTCTCCGGACGAGCGCGGGCGTTCTGCACCACCCAGCGCATGGCGAGGGAACCCCGCCGCTGCGGCCGCACCTCCACGGGCACCTGGTAGGTGGCGCCGCCGACGCGTCGCGAGCGAACCTCGACCAGGGGCTTCACCTGCTCGAGCGCGCGCTTGAAGATGCCGATCGCGTCCTCCTTGGCGCGCTCACCCACTAGGTCCAGCGCCCCATAGAGGATGCGCTCGGTGAGACTCTTCTTCCCGTCGCGCATCATCGCGTTCATGAACTTCGTCACCGACCGATCCTGGTACTTCGGATCGGGCAGCACCTCTCTGCGCTTGACCTCACCTTTGCGTGGCATGGCTATGGCACACTGCGGCTCCGGCGGGACGGCGACCTACCGTCCCGCCGGACGCCGCTGACTCACTTCGGCCTTTTGGCTCCGTACTTCGAGCGGCCCTGACGCCGATCCTGCACGCCGATCGAGTCGAGGGTGCCGCGGACGATGTGGTAGCGCACGCCGGGCAGGTCCTTCACCCGGCCTCCACGGATGAGCACCACCGAGTGCTCCTGCAGGTTGTGACCCACCCCGGGGATGTACGACGTCACCTCGATGCCGTTGGTCAGCCGGACTCGGGCAACCTTGCGCAGCGCTGAATTCGGTTTCTTCGGCGTCGTCGTATAGACACGCGTGCACACGCCGCGCTTCTGCGGTGACCCCTGCAGGGCGGGGGCCGTTCGCTTGGCGCGTTGCTGTTCACGTCCGCGCTTGACGAGCTGGTTGATCGTCGGCATCGGTCAGCCGCTTCTCTCCCTCAGATTCCCTCGACGGAAACGACCTTTTTAGGTGGCGCGCTCGTGGGTGTCAACAAAATGCTGGCGGGGCTTCAGGCCACCGCCTCCGGGGCACCCTCCTGGACCGGGACCTCCTCGGGCCCGCCCTCGGGCTCGTCGGTCAGGGCTTCCATCCTGTTGTACTTCGGGACACCGGTCCCGGCCGGGATCAGCCGGCCCATGATGACGTTCTCCTTCAGACCCACCAGGCGATCGACCTTGCCGTTGATGGCGGCCTCCGTGAGGACCTTGGTCGTCTCCTGGAAGGACGCGGCGGAGATGAAGCTCTCGGTCGAGAGGCTGGCCTTGGTGATCCCGAGGAGCAGGGGCTCCGCCACCGCCGGCTGCCCGCCATCGGCGAGCACCCGCTGGTTCTCCTCCTCGAAGCGCCACTTCTCCACCTGATCGCCGATCAGGAACTCCGTGTCGCCCACCTCCTTGATGCGCACCCGTCGGAGCATCTGCCGGACGATCACCTCGATGTGCTTGTCGTTGATGCGCACGCCCTGCAGTCGGTAGATCTCCTGGACCTCGTCCACCAGGTACTTGGCGAGCGCCTTCTCACCCAGGATGGTGAGGATGTCGTGCGGGTTCGAGCTGCCATCCATGAGCGGCTCGCCCGCCTTCACGTAGTCCCCCTCGTGAACGCTGATGTGCTTGCCCTTCGGGATCAGGTACTCGCGCGCCTCGCCCACCTCGGGCGTGACCACCACCTTGCGCTTGCCCTTGGTGTCTTTGCCGAAGGAGATGACGCCGTCGATCTCGCTGATGACCGCGAACTCCTTCGGCTTTCGCGCCTCGAACAGCTCGGCCACACGCGGCAGTCCGCCCGTGATGTCCTTCGTCTTCGTCGTCTCGCGGGGCATCTTCGCGATGATGTCCCCGGCGGCCACGCTCACGCCCTCAACCACGTTCAGATGCGCCCCGACGGGCAGCAGGTAGCGCGCCTCCCCGCTCGGGATCCGAGCCGTCTGGCCGGCGTCGTTCTTGATCGACACCCGGGGCCGCTTGTCGACGTCCTTGGTGTCGACGATGACCTTGGTCGAGAGACCGGTCCGCTCGTCGACCTTCTCCTCCATGGTGACACCCTCGAGGATGTCACCGAACTTCACCACGCCGCCCACCTCGGTCAGGATCGGGATGGTATACGGGTCCCACTCCGCGACCATCTCGCCCGCCTTCACCTTGGCCCCGTCGGCCTTCTTCAGCTTGGCCCCGTAGACCACCGGGTAGCGCTCTCGCTCGCGCTCACGGTTGGGCTCGGGGTAGTCGATGATCGCCACCTCGCCGTTGCGGTTCATGACGACGAGGTCGCCTTCCTTGCCCTCGACGGTGACCAGGTTGATGAACTTGAGGAAGCCGTCGTTGCGCGTCTCGAGGGTCGTCTGCTCGGCCCGTCGGCTCGCCGTGCCGCCGATGTGGAACGTCCGCATCGTGAGCTGCGTGCCCGGCTCGCCGATCGACTGGGCCGCGATGACACCGATCGCCTCGCCCAGGTTGACCATGTGGCCACGCGCAAGGTCGCGGCCATAGCACCTGATGCACACGCCCTGGCGCGACTGACAGGTGAGCACCGAGCGGATCTTCACCCGCTCGAGCCCGGCTTCCTGGGCAAGATTGACCTTGACCTCGTCGATCTCCTCGTTGGCGTGGACGATCACCGTGTTGCTGAACGGATCCCGGATGTCCTCCAGGGCGACGCGACCGAGCACGCGGTCGCCGAGGGCCTCGATGACCTCGCCGCCTTCGACGAGCGGGGTCATCTCGATGCCGTCGAGGGTGCCGCAGTCCTCCTCGGTGATGATCGAGTCCTGCGCCACATCGACCAGGCGGCGCGTGAGGTACCCGGAGTTGGCGGTCTTGAGGGCCGTGTCGGCGAGCCCCTTGCGAGCGCCATGAGTCGAGATGAAGTACTGCAACACCGTCAGGCCCTCGCGGAAGTTCGCCGTGATCGGCGTCTCGATGATCTCACCCGACGGCTTGGCCATCAGACCGCGCATCCCGGCGAGCTGGCGGATCTGCTGTGCCGAGCCGCGCGCGCCGGAGTCGGCCATCATGAAGATGGGGTTGAAGGACGGGACGCGACGGATGTTCCCCTCCGCGTCCTGCACCTCCTGCGTGCCCAGCTCGCGCAGCATCTCGTCGGCGATCCGATCCGTCACCTCGGCCCAGATGTCGACCACCTTGTTGTAGCGCTCGCCGTCGGTGATGAGGCCCTTGTTGTACTGATCCTCGATCTCGCGAACGGCGCCGTTCGCCTCGTCGAGCAGCCCCTGCTTCCCGGCGGGGATCACCATGTCCTTGATGCCGATCGAGATGCCGGCCTGCGTGGCCTGCTCGTAGCCCAGATCCTTCAAGCGGTCGGCGAAGATCACCGTCGCCTTGTTGCCCGCGTGTCGGTACGCGAGGTCGATCAGGTGCCCGAGCTCCTTCTTCTTCATGATCTTGTTGACGTCGGCGAAGGGGATCTCGTGCGGCACGATCTCGTAGAGGAGCACGCGGCCGACCGTCGACGGGACGAGCTGGCCGTCCCCCCCGGCGACCGCGGGTACCCGCACGCGGATGCGGGCCTGCAGCTCGACCTCCCCCTGGTCATAGGCGATGCGGACCTCATCGAAGCTCGCGAAGGTCCGGCCGTCACCCCGCGAGGTGAGCTTGTCGCGGGTCATGAAGTAGAGCCCGAGGACGATGTCCTGCGTGGGGACGATGATCGGCTTGCCGTGCGCCGGCGAGAGGATGTTGTTGGTCGACATCATGAGCGCCCGCGCCTCGACCTGGGCCTCGACCGAGAGCGGCACGTGCACGGCCATCTGGTCGCCGTCGAAGTCGGCGTTGTACGCGGCGCACACGAGCGGATGGAGCTGAATCGCCTTGCCCTCGATGAGGATCGGCTCGAAGGCCTGGATGCCGAGGCGGTGGAGCGTGGGGGCGCGGTTCAGGAGCACCGGATGCTCGCGGATCACCTCGTCGAGGATGTCCCAGACCTCGGGCCGCTCCTTCTCGACCAGCTTCTTGGCGCTCTTGATCGTCGTGACGAAGCCGCGCTCTTCCAGCTTGTTGTAGATGAAGGGCTTGAACAGCTCGAGCGCCATCTTCTTCGGCAGCCCGCACTGGTGAAGCCGAAGTTCCGGCCCGACGACGATGACCGAACGGCCCGAGTAGTCGACGCGTTTGCCGAGGAGGTTCTGCCGGAAGCGGCCGCTCTTGCCCTTCAGCATGTCGGAGAGCGACTTGAGGGGGCGCTTGTTCGGGCCGGTGATCGCCCGGCCTCGCCGGCCGTTGTCGAAGAGCGCGTCGACGGCCTCCTGGAGCATACGCTTCTCGTTACGGATGATGATGTCGGGGGCGTTCAGCTCCATGAGGCGCTTCAACCGGTTGTTGCGGTTGATGACCCGCCGGTAGAGATCGTTCAGGTCCGAGGTCGCGAACCGCCCACCGTCGAGCGGCACCAGCGGCCGCAGGTCGGGTGGGATCACGGGGATCACCTCGAGGATCATCCACTCGGGGCGATTGCCCGAGTTCTTGAACGCCGCCACCACCTTCAGCCGCTTCGAGATCTTCTTGCGGCGGGCTTCGCTGGTCGCCTCCTTCATCTCCTGGCGCAGGTCGACGAACAGTTTGTCGATGTCGAGCTTCTTGAGGAGCTCGCGGATCGCCTCGGCCCCCATGCCCGCGCGGAACGCATCCGGACCGTACTCCTCGTAGAGCTTGCGGTAGCGGGTCTCGGAGAGGAGCTCGCGCTCCTGGAGCGGCGTCTTGCCCGGGTCCACCACGACGTACGACTCGAAGTAGAGGACCTTCTCGAGCTCCTTGAGCGTCACGTCGAGGAGGGTGCCGATGCGCGACGGAAGGCTCTTCAGGAACCAGATGTGCGCCACCGGGGTGGCGAGGTCGATGTGCCCCATCCGTTCCCGCCGAACCTTGGACTGGATGACCTCGACGCCGCACTTCTCGCAGACCACCCCGCGGTGCCGCATCCGCTTGTACTTCCCGCAGTTGCACTCGTAGTCCTTGGTGGGCCCGAAGATCTTCGCGCAGAAGAGCCCGTCACGCTCGGGCTTGAAGGTACGGTAGTTGATCGTTTCCGGCTTCTTCACCTCGCCATGCGACCACGAGCGGATCTTGTCGGGGGACGCCAGCGAGATGCGGATGGCGTTGAAGATGAGCGGATTCTTCGGCTTCTCGAACAGACTGAACAGATCTTCCATCATGGATTTGAACTCCCGTCGGCCAGCCTGAGCGCTGTCATCCCCGACCTCCCCACCGTCAGGTCTGTCGGTTTTCGGTCAGCTCGATGTCGAGCGCGAGGCTCTGCAGCTCCTTCACCATCACGTTGAACGACTCGGGCAGGCCTGGCTCGAGGACATTCTCCCCCTTGACGATCGCCTCGTACATCCGCGTCCGACCCGCCACGTCGTCCGACTTGACCGTCAGCATTTCCTGCAGGCTGTAGGCCGCCCCGTACGCCTCGAGCGCCCACACCTCCATCTCGCCCAGGCGCTGTCCGCCGAACTGGGCCTTGCCGCCGAGCGGCTGCTGCGTGACGAGGGAGTACGGGCCGGTGGAGCGGGCGTGGATCTTGTCGTCGACCAGGTGGTGCAGCTTCAACATGTACATCACGCCGACCGTCACCTCGTGCGCGAACGCCTCTCCGGTCCGGCCATCGAACAACCTCGTCTGTCCCGTGCCGGGGAGCGCGGCCCGGGCGAGGAGCTTGAAGATCTCGTCCTCGGTGGCGCCGTCGAAGACTGGCGAGGCGACGTGGATGCCGCGGGACGCCTTGCGGGCGAGCTTGACGATGTCCTGATCGGCCAGCGCGTCGATGAAATCCGCCGTATCGCGCGCGCCGTAGAGGTCCTTCAGCGTCTTGCGGAGTGCCTCGATGTTGGGCCGGCCGTTCTCCTCGAGCTCGGTGTCGATCTGCCGTCCGAGCTCTCGCGCCGCCCACCCGAGGTGGGTTTCGAGGATCTGGCCGACGTTCATGCGGCTCGGCACGCCGAGCGGATTCAACACGATGTCGACCGGGGTGCCATCCGCGAGGGAGGGCATGTCCTCCTCGGGAAGGATGCGCGACAGCACGCCCTTGTTCCCGTGCCGCCCCGCCATCTTGTCGCCGACCTGGAGCTTCCGCTTGATGGCGACGAACACCTTCACCATCTTGATCACGCCCGGCGGCAGCTCGTCGCCACCTTTCAGGCGCTCGATCTTCTCCGTGAACGCGACCTTGATGAGATCGATCTGCTCTTGCATCCCCTCGACGAGACGGGAGAGGTCGTCCTCGGTGCGCTCGTCGCCGACCTTGATGTCGCCCCAGTAGTTGGAGGGAATCTGCGCCAACACGTCCGCCGTGACCTCGACCCCCTTGTTGAGGAGGACTTTCCGGGCGTCGTCAGTGAGCCGGGCGCTGGTCATCTTGCCTTCCAGCAGACGGAGCACCTTCCTCTGGGCGCTCTCCCGGATGATGCGGATCTCGTCCTGTTGATCCTTGCGCAGGCGGGTGACTTCCTCGTCCTCGATCGCCCGCGAGCGGTCGTCCTTCTGGATGCCCTTGCGGGAGAAAACGCGGGCGTTGATCACCGTGCCCTCGACGCCCGGCGGAACCCGGAGGCTCGTGTCGCGCACCTCACCCGCCTTCTCGCCGAAGATTGCCCGCAGGAGCTTCTCCTCGGGCGAGAGCTGCGTCTCGCCCTTGGGCGTGATCTTGCCGACCAGGATGTCGCCCGGCTTCACCTCCGCGCCGATGCGGATGATGCCCGATTCGTCGAGGTCCTTGAGCGCCTCGTCGCCCACGTTGGGGATGTCGCGCGTGATCTCCTCGGGGCCGAGTTTCGTGTCACGCGCCACGCACTCGAACTCCTCGATGTGCACCGAGGTGAAGAGATCGTGCTTCACCACGCGCTCGGAGATGAGGATCGAGTCTTCGAAGTTGTACCCGCCCCAGGGCATGAAGGCGACCAGCACGTTCCGTCCGAGCGCGAGGTCGCCCATCTCGGTCGACGGGCCATCCGCGATCACGTCGCCGGCGCGCACGTGGTCGCCGACCGTCACGATGGGTCGCTGGTTGATGCAGGTGTTCTGATTGGAGCGCTGATACTTGACCAGGTTGTAGATGTCGACGCCGGGATCGCGCCCGTCGGTGGACGTTTTGTCCGCCTTGACCACGATGCGCATCGAGTCGACTTGCTCGACCACCCCGTCACGACGGGCCACCACGGTCACGCCCGAGTCGCGGGCCACTACCCGCTCCATCCCGGTGCCCACCAGCGGCGCGTCGGTGCGCAGCAGCGGGACGGCCTGCCGTTGCATGTTCGAGCCCATCAGGGCGCGGTTCGCGTCGTCGTTCTCGAGGAAGGGGATGAGCGAGGCAGCCACCGACACGAGCTGGTTCGGCGACACGTCCATGAACTCGACCTGCTCCGGCCGCACCATGGTGAACTCGCCCCCGATGCGTGCCGAGATGAGGTCGGCGGTGAAGTGGCCTTTGGCATCGAGGGGCGCGTTCGCCTGGGCGATGGTGTGCTCTTCTTCCTCGAGGGCCGAGAGGTAGACGATCTCGTCGGTGACGCGACCATCCTTCACGCGGCGGTAGGGGGTCTCGACGAACCCGAATTCGTTGACGCGAGCATAGGTGGAGAGCGAGGCGATCAGGCCGATGTTCGGGCCCTCCGGCGTCTCGATCGGACACACCCGGCCGTAGTGCGTCGGGTGCACGTCGCGCACCTCGAAGCCTGCGCGCTCGCGGGTGAGACCACCCGGACCGAGAGCGGAGAGCCGGCGCTTGTGGGTGATCTCGGAGAGCGGGTTCGTCTGATCCATGAACTGCGAGAGCTGTGACGACCCGAAGAACTCCTTGATGACGGCCGACACCGGCTTGTAGTTGATGAGCTCCTGCGGCATCAGCGTCTCGATGTCCTGCAGGCTCATCCGCTCCTTGATCGCGCGCTCCATGCGCACGAGCCCGATGCGGTACTGGTTCTCGACCAGCTCGCCGACCGCGCGCACCCGTCGATTGCCGAGGTGATCGATGTCGTCCACCTGGCCGTTGCCGTTCTTCAGCTCGATCAGGTAACGGACCACCTCGAGGATGTCCTCGCGACGCAGCGTCCCCTGGTCGAGGGGCACGTTCACCTTCAGCTTGTGGTTCAGCTTGAGCCGGCCGACGCGGGAAAGGTCGTAGCGCTCGGGGTTGAAGAAGAGATTGTTGAAGAAGGCGGTCGCGGTCTCGGGAGTGGGCGGATCACCCGGGCGCAGGCGCCGGTAGATCTCCAGGATGGCCTCCTCGGGGCTCGCGATCTTGTCCTGCACCAGCGTGTTGCGCAGCGAGGACCCGATGTGGGTGTCGTCGAGGAAGAGCACCTCGATCCGGTCGATGCCGCGCGTTCGCAGCTGCTCGAGCTTGTCCTCGGTGATCTCTTCGTTGGTGGCGAGCACGACCTCGCCGGTGCGCGCGTCCTTGACGTCGTGGGCCGATACGCGACCGAGAACTTCTTCCAGGGCGATCGGGATCTGCTCGACGCCCGCCTGCTCGAGCTGGCGGAGCGCCGCCCGGGTGAACTTCCGTCCCTCCTTCACGATCAGCTCGTTCGTGCTCGGGTTGCGCAGGTCGCGCGTCGCCTTCACGCCGAGCAGATGATCGGGCTGGAACCGCTTGGCCGCCTTGCGGCCATCCAGAATGATCGTGTCCTTGCGGTAGAAGTAGTTGAGGAGGTCCTCGGTCGTCATGCCGAGCGCGCGCAGCAGCACCGTGGCGTGGAACTTCCGGCGCCGATCGATGCGCACGTAGAGGATGTCCTTGGGATCGAACTCGAAATCGATCCAGGAACCGCGGTAGGGGATGATGCGCGCGGAGTAGAGGAGCTTTCCGCTGGCGTGCGTCTTCCCCTTGTCGTGATCGAAGAACACCCCAGGGGAGCGATGGAGCTGGGAGACGATGACCCGCTCGGTCCCGTTCACCATGAAGGTGCCGTGCTGGGTCATGAGCGGAATCTCGCCGAAGTAGACCTCCTGTTCCTTGACGTTCTTGATCGACCGCACCCCGCTCTCCTGGTCGATGTCCCAGATGACGAGCTGCACGGTCACCTTGAGCGGCGCGGCGAACGTCATGCCGCGCTGGTGACACTCCTCGACGTCGTACTTGGGCTCCGCCAGGCTGAAGCTGACGAATTCGAGCGACGCCGTCTCGTTGAAGTCCTTGATCGGGAACACGGACTTGAAGACGGCCTGCAGGCCCTGATCCTTTCGCTGCTCGGGCGCGAGGTCCTTCTGCAGGAATTCCTCGTACGAGCGTTTCTGGATCTCGATCAGATTGGGGATGTCGATGATCTTCTTGATGCGCCCGAACGTCCTCCGCAGTCGAAGGTTGCTCGGGACCCGGGAAAGCGTCGACGCCGCTGTACTCATCGCGTCTTTACCCCTCCTGGCTTGTGTTGGGCTGCATGTGGATCACTTCAGCTCGACCGTCGCGCCCGACTCTTCGAGCTTCTTCTTGATCGCTTCCGCCTCCGCCTTCGGAACACCTTCCTTCACCGGCTTGGGCGCGCCATCGACCAGGTCCTTGGCCTCCTTGAGCCCGAGGCCGGTCAGCTCCCGCACCACCTTGATGACCTGGATCTTCTTCTCGCCGGCACCCGCCAGGACGACGGTGAACTCCTCCTTCTCCGGCGCCGCGGCCGCCGCCGGAGCCGCCGCCCCTCCGCCACCGCCCGCGATGGCCACCGGCGCCGCGGCCGACACCCCGAGCTCGGACTCCAGCTCCTTCACCAGCTGGGCGGCGTCCATCAAGCTCATGCTCTTCAAATAATCCTTGACCTGATCACGCGTGACGTCCATTCCCTCGCTCCTTCCTGGTAACTGTGTCGCTTGCTACGCCGGCTCTCCGGCCTCGGCGGGGGCGCGCTTCCCGATCGCGTCGACGAGTCGCGCGAGACGCGCCGCGGGTTCATTCAGGGTCCGCAGCAGCTGCGCCGCGGGCGCCTGGAGCAACCCGAGAAGCTGCGCCAGGATGACCTCGCGCGCCGGCAGCGCCGCGAGCGCCTTGACACCGGCGGCGGGCAGCACCTGTCCATCGAGGACCGCGCCCTTGATCTCCAGCTTGGGCAGCTCCTCGGCGAGCTTGACCACCACCTTCGCCATGGTGACGGGATCGCGGAAGCCGATGATGAGCGCGAGCGGTCCTTCGCAGAGCGGACCGAGCGGCTCGTAGCGCGAGGCCGCGGCGGCGCGCTTGGCGAGCGTGTTCTTGGCGACGCGGCAGCGCCCGTCGATGTCGCGGATCGTCTTCCGCAGGTGGTTCATCTGGCCGGCCGTGAGCCCGCGGTATTCGGCCAGCACCGCGACCGTGGCCCGGCCGAGCTCGCCATGGAGCGTTTCCACGCTCGCGATCTTCTCGGCGCGCCTCATGCGAACTCCCGGGGGCCCGTGCGGTGCTCGCACGCGGCTTTGCCGCGCGCTCCGACCAGCCTCCCTCCCCGTGCGCAATTTGTACTCGCTGTGCTCAAGTGATCATCCTCAGGCGGCGCGCGCCGTGGCGGGGTCGATCCTCACCGAAGGACCCATGGTGGTGGTGACGGCGATGCTCTGGACGTAGTTGCCCTTGGAGGCGGCGGGCTTGGCACGCAGCAGGCTGGTGAGCAACGCGTTGGCGTTGGCGACCAGCTTCTCGGCACCGAAGCTCCGCTTGCCGATCGGCACGTGCACGATGCCCGCCTTCTCGACCCGGAACTCCACCTTGCCGGCCTTCACCTCGCGGACCGCCTTGCCCACCTCGAAGGTCACCGTGCCGACCTTCGGATTCGGCATGAGGCCGCGAGGACCGAGGATCTTCCCTAGCCGACCGACCGCACCCATCATGTCGGGAGTGGCGATGGCGGTGTCGAAGTCGAGCCACTGCTCGTCCTGAATCTTCTTGGCGAGCTCGTCCGCTCCGACGTGATCGGCACCCGCTTCGCTCGCCTCCTTGGCCTTGTCGCCCTTCGCGAAGACGACGACCCGGACCGCCTTCCCCCGGCCGTGCGGGAGCACCACTGTGCCGCGCACGTTCTGATCGGCCTGGCGCGGATCGACGCCCAGCTTCACCGCGAGCTCGACCGTCTCGTCGAACTTCGCGCCGCCCTCCGCCTTCATGAGAACGTGGATCGCTTCCTCCAGCGGATAGCGGCGCGCGCGATCGATCTTCTCCGCGGCCTGTCGGTACCGCTTGCTCTTCTTTGCCATGACCCCTCTCACACCACGTCGAGCCCGAGGCTCCGCGCGGTACCCTCGATGGTCTTCACCGCCTGCGCCAGGTTCGACGCCGTCAGATCCGGCATCTTCAAGCGCGCGATCTCCTCGACCTGCTGGCGGGTCACCTGCCCGACCTTCTTCTTCCCCGTCTCACCCGAGCCCTTCTCGATGCCGGCGGCACGCTTGAGCAGCACCGCCGCCGGGGGGGTCTTGGTGATGAACGTGAAGGAGCGGTCCGCGTAGACCGTGATGATGACCGGAATGATGAGCCCCGCCTGCGCCTGGGTCTGCGCGTTGAACGCCTTGCAGAACTCCATGATGTTGACGCCGCGCTGCCCGAGCGCCGGCCCGACCGGCGGACTCGGGTTCGCCGCACCGGCTGGAATCTGCAGCTTGATCTCCGCGATGACCTTCTTCGCCATGCCCTACGCTTTCTCCACCTGCACGAAGTCGAGCTCGACCGGCGTCGCCCGGCCGAAGATGCTGATCAGCACCCGCAGCTTGCCCTTCTCGGGCTTCACCTCTTCCACGACGCCGTTGAAGTCCTGGAACGGACCGTCGATCACCTTCACCTGCTCGCCCTGCTCGAAAAGCACCTTGGGCTTCGGCTTGACCGCACCCTCCTCCATCTGGTGCGTGATCTCGCGCACCTCGGCCTCGGAGATCGAGGGGATTGCACTCGGATCGGTCGCTCCGCCGAGGAAACCCGTTACCTTGGGCGTCGACTTGACGATGTGCCACGTCTCGTTGTTGAGGCGCATGTTCACCAGGATGTACCCAGGGAAGAACTTGCGCGACGAGGTCTTCTTCTTCCCCTTCACCAGCTCCACGACCTTCTCCGACGGAACCAGGATCTCGCCGAACAGCTGGGGCTTGCCGAGGGAACGGATCCGCTCTTCGAGAGCCGCCTTCACCTTGTGCTCGTAGCCCGAATAGGTGTGCACCACGTACCACTGCCGCTCACCACCGTTCTGCTCCTTCGTCAGCATCAGCCGAGCAGATGATGGATGACCCAGGACAGCACGAAGTCGACCAGCCCGAGATACAGTGCGACGATCACGACGCCGACGACCACGACGAGCGTCGCCCCCTGGACCTCCTTGCGCGAGGGCCAGTGCACCTTCTTGAGCTCGGCCCACGATTCCTCGAGAAACTCCCGGGAGCGCGTGACCGGTTGCTTGAGCGAGTCGAGTGCGTTCATGTCGTTGGAGGCACGGGTCAGGCAGGATTCGAACCTGCAACCCCCGGATTTGGAGTCCGGTGCTCTGCCGTTCGAGCTACTGACCCCCGCTGGGCTAGACCTTGCCCTCCTTGTGCACGGTGTGGCTCCGGCACGACGGACAGAACTTCTTGAAGGCCAGCTTGTCCGTCGTCCGCTTCTTGTTCTTCGTGCTGGTGTAGTTCTTCCGCTTGCACCCGTCACAGACGAGCGTGATCAGATCGCGCATGGCGACACCTCGCTGGAGCCCACGACCGGATTCGAACCGGTGACCTCTTCCTTACCAAGGAAGTGCTCTGCCGAATGAGCTACGTGGGCTAAATCTCCTGGGGGCCCGTGCGGTGCTCGCGCGCTACGCGCGCTGCGCTCCTCCGATGCCCCCAGACCCCGCGCCGCGCGCGGCAAAGCCGCGCCCGGCTTCCACGCTGGCGCCAAGCACGTCGAATGGAGCGGGAGACGGGAATCGAACCCGCGACCCCGAGCTTGGAAGGCTCGCGCTCTACCACCTGAGCTACTCCCGCAGATCATCGTTCGTGTCGTCACCTGAAGAATGGAGAGGGGAGGATTCGAACCTCCGTAGGCAATCGCCGGCAGATTTACAGTCTGCTCCCTTTGGCCACTCGGGAACCTCTCCACAGCGGATTCCCAACAAGGCACCCGGCTGGAGCCGATGGTCGGAGTCGAACCGACGACCTGCTGATTACAAGTCAGCTGCTCTACCCCTGAGCTACATCGGCGGGTCGCGCCGCGCCACGACCGGGCGCTGCGTTCGAGACTTTCCCGCAACCTCCTTGGCCGTTCCGCGTCCGGAACAGCAGTGGCGAGGAGCACCAACACCCCTATCGGCGAGTAAACGCGGCTTTATAGCACCGGCCATAGAGAGCAGTCAACGAACGCGCCGTAACAACGACGTTTTAGGATGGCCGCCGACGGATGATGAGCTCGTAGAGGGCGATCCCGACCGCGACCCCGACGTTCAGGGACTCGACCCCCGGCTCCATGGGGATGGAGACCGCAAAGTCACAGGTGCGCCGGACCAGCGGGCGCAGCCCCTCCCCCTCCCCTCCGGCCACCAAAACGGCGCGCTCCGGCACCGAGTGCGCCGGCAGGGGCGTTCCGCCGTGGGGAGCCAGGGCCACGAGCCAGAACCCGTGCTCCTTCAGGCGCTCGAGGGCTTGGACGAGGTTGGGGACACGGACCACCGGTCGGTCGAAGAGCACCCCGGCGGCAGTAGCCACGACGACGCCGGTCACCCCGACGCTCCGGTCGCGGGGGAGGAGAATCCCACCTATCCCGAAGGCACAGGCCGTCCGCAGGATGGCCCCCAGGTTCCGTGGATCCTGGACGCCATCGAGCGCGAGAACGCTCGGACAGCCGGGGGCGATCAGGCGATCGAGGGGCGCGTACGAGAAGCCGGCGGAAAGCGCGACGGTCCCCTGATGGTGCGGGGACCGCGCCAGGCGCTCGAGGGTGGTCTGCTCGGCGACTTCCACCGGCACGCCCCGTTCGCCGGCCGCACGCTCGATCTCCTGCTGGCGCGGGCCGCGACCCAGGAGGAGCCGCGTGCAAGGGTGTGTGCTCCGGAGCAACTCGAGCACGGGGTTGACGCCGTAGACGACGAGGCCCGGCTCGGCGTCACCCGTCGCCCATCCCCGCCTTCGGGTTGTTCGACCGGGACGCATCCGCTACACGTTCCGCCCAGGGTGCCGCGGATCGTCCATCGCTACATCTTCCGTGAGATCATCGTCCCCTTCGCCCTTGGGCTCTCGCTCTTCACCTTCGTCCTCCTCATCGCACGGCTGATCAAGCTGATCGAGCTGGTGGTCAACCGGGGCGTGCCGCTCCTCGCCGTGCTCCGTCTGCTCAGCTACATCCTCCCGGCCTTCCTGGAGGTGACGCTTCCGATGGCGATGCTGCTCGCCATCCTCGTCGCCTTCGGCCGCCTCTCCGCCGACTCCGAGATGATCGCCTTGCGGAGCTCGGGGCTGAGCCTCTACCAGCTGGTGCCGTCGGTCGCGGCCTTCGTGGTGATCGCGACCCTCCTCACCGCGGCGCTGTCCTTCTACGCTCGCCCGTGGGGAACTCGCTCCCTCAAGGGGGCGCTCTACGAGATCGCGCGCACGCGGGCGAGCGCCGGGATCAAACCGCAGGTGTTCAACGACGACTTTCCCGGCCTGGTGATCTATACCGAGGACATCGATCCCACGACGGATCGTCTGCGACATGTCCTGGTGGCGGACGAGCGCGAGCCGGGGCAGCAGCAGACGATCTTCGCCAGCGAGGCGACGATGGTGTCCGACGAACGTCTGCTGACCGTCACGCTGCGCCTGCGGCAGGGATTCATCGCGAGCACCGACAATCGGGGGGGAGCCGACTACCAGACGGACTTCGAGACCTACGACGTCAATCTCGACCTGCGGCAGGCGTTCGCCGCTGCCCGCCACGATCGTGATCCCAAGGAGATGTCGTTTCCTCAGGTGCGGCGCGCGATCGCCGCGAAGCGGGCGGCCGGGCAGCCCTACGTTCCGGAGCTGGTGGAGTATCACCGGAAATTCGCCATTCCGTTGGCGTGCGTGGTTTTCGGTCTGGTAGCCGCCCCCCTCGGCGCCCTGCCGGTGCGTGCGGCGCGTGCGCGTGGCTTCGCCGTGAGCCTGGTCATGATCTTCGTCTACTACATCCTCCTTTCGGGCGGGGAGGCGCTGGCGGAGCAGGAGCTCGTTCCGGTGGTGGTGGGCCTCTGGCTCCCGAACCTCCTCTTCGCCGTCCTCGGTCTCTATCTCTTCACCCAGGTCGCCGGCGAGCGGACCGTGCTCAAGCTCGAGCGTCTCCAGAGCACCGTGGAGGCTCTCAGAGGCAGGCTCCGGCTCCGGACGGAGGCCTCCTCGTGAGGGTGGCCCGGCGGGCGCTCCTGCGGACGGTGACGCTCCACCTCGCCGGTGAGTTCCTGTGGGCCTTCGCGCTCACCCTCGGAGCCTTCATCGTCATCTACCTGATCGCGGACTTCTTCGATCGATTCGACGGCTTTCTCCGCCACGATGCCCCCGGCGGAGCGATCCTCCGCTACTTCCTTTTCAAGATCCCGATGGTCATCACCCAGGCCACGCCGCTGGCGGTGCTGACGGGGGGGATCGTGGGTCTCGGGCTCCTCGCCCGTCACCACGAATTCGTCGCGCTCCGGGCGTGCGGGGTGAGCATCTGGCAGATCGCGATGCCGCTCCTCGGGCTCGGCGCCCTGATCAGTCTCGGCGCGCTCACGTGGAACGAGACCATCGTTCCCTACAGCGCCCACCGCTGGCACACGATCGAGACCATCGAGATCAAAAAACGCGCCCTGCCGACGGCCTTCACGGGACGCGACATCTGGTACCACGGGCGCGCGGGCTTCTATAACATCGAGCGCGTGAACGCGAAGCGGAACACGCTCTACGGCCTCCGCATCTACCATCTCGGCGCCGACTTCCGTCCCCAGCGCGTGCTCGAAATCGATACCGCGATTTGGGGGGAGACGGGGTGGCAGTTCTTCGGCGGACGTACCCGGCACTTCGGGCCGAACGGTGTCGAGGAATCCCCCGGCCTGCCGGAGGGGTTCACGCTGCCCGAGACGCTCGAGGACTTCCGCGTGGCCTCCGTCGAGCCCGAGGAGCTGAGCTATGCGATGCTCCGCCGCCAGATCCGCGACCTGCGTCGGAAGGGCGTCGACGTCTCGGAGAGCTGGGTGGACCTTCACCTGAAGCTCTCCCTGCCGGCCGCGAGCCTGGTGATGATGCTGATCGCCGTGCCCCTCGCCGCCAGCGGGACGCGGCTGACGAGCGTCGCCGCGAGCGCCGGCGTGGGCGTCGTCCTCGGCTTCGGCTACTTCATGCTGATGGCCTTCTCGCGCGCGCTCGGGCAGAGCGGCGCCCTGTCACCGATGGTCGCGGCGTGGTTGGCCAACGCGCTCTTCACGCTGGTCGGTGGCTACTACCTGCTCGGGGCCGACGCGTAGAGGCCCCGGAGCTTGCTCAGACGGCCAGCGCGGGCGCCTCGAGGCCCGTGGTCTCCGGCAGGCCGAGCAGCAGGTTGAGACACTGCACGGCCTGACCGGCCGCACCCTTGCCGAGGTTGTCGATGGCCGTCATCACCACCGCCTGCTCGGCGGGCGCGTCCCAGTACCACCCGATGGCGCAGCGGTTCGTCCCCCGGACCTCGCGCAGCTCGGGAGGGTTCCCCTCGCCTCGCAGGACGATGAACGGCTCCGTCGCGTACGTCTCGGTGAACAGCTCGGCGAGCGGCGGGCGCTTGCCGCTCACCCGGACGTACATCGTCGAGAGAATCCCGCGGCTCACCGGTACCAGGTGTGGAACGAAGACCACCGGCGCCGTGCTACCGGCCGCGTGGAGCTCCTGCTCGATCTCGGGGCGGTGCCGATGGCCGGCGACCGCATAGGGGCGAACGTTCTCGTTCACCTCGGCGAAGAGCTGCTCCACCTTCGCGCCGCGTCCCGCGCCGGTCGTCCCCGACTTGGCATCGACGATCACCGGCTCGCGGATGAAGCCGGCCCGCGCCAGCGGAAGGAGACCGAGCAGCGCCCCGGTGGGATAGCATCCCGGCGCCGCGACGAGGCGCGCGTCCGGGAGCTGAGCCCGGTGGATCTCGGGCAGGCCGTAGACCGCCTCGGCGAGCAATTCCGGCGCCGGGTGCTCACCGTACCAGCGGGCGTACACCCGTGGATCGTGGAGCCGGAAGTCGGCCGACAGGTCGATGACACGACGGCCGCGACGAACGATGTCGGCCACCAGCGGCGCCGCCGCCCCGTGGGGCAGAGCGCTCAGGACGATGTCCGCGGCAGCCGCGATCGCCGCCGGCTCGGGTGCCTGCAGCGTCCCCTCGACCGCGCCGCGGAGGAAGGGGTAGACCTCGGCCACCGACCGCTCCCGGTACTGCTCGGACGACAGGAAGGTGAGCTCCACCGCCGGGTGGCGCGCGAGGAGCCGCAGCAGCTCCACGCCCGTGTAGCCGGTGGCACCGAGCACGGCGACCGGCACCCGCGTCGACGTCGCCCGGCTGATGGCCATCGCGCGCACACTACGCGAGCGATGCCAACGAGGCAATTGATTCCGGGGGCCCGTCCAGTGCTCGGGCGCTTCGCGCCCTGCGCGCTTCCGATGCCCCCGGACCCCCGTCGCCGCCCGCGCGGCGGGCGGCTCCCCTTACTTCGCTCGCGCGCCGTGCGCGCTCGAGACGTGCGGAGCGCAGCTCGGCTGCGCTCCGCATACGCGAAGGTTCAGCGCTTCGAGTACTGGGGGCGCTTGCGGGCTTTGTGGCGGCCGTACTTCTTGCGCTCGACGATGCGGGAGTCGCGGGTGATGAAGCCGGCCTTCTTGAGCGTGACGCGGAGCTCGGGGTCGGCCTGCAGGAGCGCGCGGGTGATGCCGTGACGGATGGCGACCGCCTGAGCCGCCACGCCGCCCCCGTGCACGTTCACATCGACGCGGTACTGCCGCTGCGTGGAGGTGACCTCGAACGGCTGGTGGACGATCATGCGCGAGGTCTCCCGCCCGAAGTAGGTGTCGAGCGGGCGGTGGTTCACCACGATCGCCCCGTCGCCAGGCTGCATGCGAACACGGGCAATCGAGCACTTGCGCTTGCCGGTGGCCCAGATGGTGGATGGATGCTCGGCGCTCATCGCGTCATGACCTCATTCTCCGGGAAACGGAGCGGGCTTTTGTGCCTGGTGGGGATGATCGGGGCCGGCGTAGATCTTGAGCTTGGTGGCGAGACGACGCCCCAGCCGATTCTTGGGCAGCATGCCCTCGACGGCGGCGCGGAGAAGCCGGGTGGGATGCTTCGCCAGCACCTCCTCGGCGCGCTCCCGGCGCACGCCACCCGGATAGGTGGTGTGGCGGATGAGCTCCTTCTTGCGGAGCTTTGCGCCGGTCAAGCGCACCTTCGCGGCGTTCACGACCACCACGAAATCGCCGGCGTCGATGTGCGGAGCGAACTGTGGGCTCGACTTGCCGCGCAGCACCGAGGCGACGCGCGACGCCAGCCGCCCCAGGACCTGGCCTTCCGCATCTGCCAGGTACCAGCGACGGGCCGCGTGCGCGTCCTCGCGGCTCAGGCTCTTCGTGCTTCGTGTTAGCGACATGGCATCTCAGAGATGGCGACGGGACCCTCGGGCAACCCTTGCCAGGGGTCCCACCGCGAATGGCGGGGCCGACGAGACTCGAACTCGCGACCTCCGGCGTGACAGGCCGGCGTTCTAACCAACTGAACTACGACCCCGTGGTTCCCCAGCTCTCGTGATTGTCGGACACGGTGCTCCTAGCGCAGCAGGCGTCGTCTTGCAACGGAACATCCGTCTCGTCGGCGGCGACGGTCAGCGACGGAAGTTGCGACGGTACGTCAGGTAGTTCGCACACAGCGACCCCCCGAGACCCTCGCCCGTCCGCCGCGATGGCCAGTTGTGATCGAGCACCAGCGTGTAGCTCACCCACGTCGCCCCGCGACGCACGAGCTCGAGGAAGCCATGCGCCGCGATCGCGTAGTTGACCCCCTGCCCGCGCGCGGCCTCGCGGACGCCGATCGCGAGCAGGTTGAGCCGCTCGCTCTCCTCGACGCGGCGGCCGGGGGCCAGCACCGCGTGGCCCGGCTCGTCCGGCACGACGAGGCACATCCCGACCGGCTCATCGCCCCGGTACGCGAGAACGGACGTTTCGAGAAAGCCGGTCGGCTCGAAGCCCGCGAACAGCAACCCGAGCTCCTCCTCCGAGAAGGCGGTGAAGCCCCAGTGCGCCTTGAACGTCTCGGCCCACGTCGCGGTGAAGTCGCGCAGGCGTCGTGATCGCGAGACCTCGCGCAGTGGCGTGACGGCAAAGCCAGCACGCCGGGCCCCGTCGACGGCCCGCTGCCAGCGCTCGGTCAGGGCTGGCGTCACCCGCGCCTTGTAGTCGACCCACCCCTGCTCCACCTCGAAACGGGCCTGCTTCAGGAGGAGGTGATAGTGGGACGGGTTCTGGCGGAGGACGCTCGGCGGCAGCGCCTCGTAGCTGTCCATTGCAAACGGGAGGTCGAAGAGACCGAATCCGGCGCGCGCCGCGACGGCTCCCCGGCTAGCGAGCCACTGCGCCGCGGCATCCATCAACTCGGTCACCGCGGCCTCGGTGGCGGGCAGGGCCTCGAACATGGTCACGTGGCCGAGCGCCTCGCCCCAGTGGCGCTGGTAGCGACGATCGATGACCGCCGCGGCGCGGGCGACGATCTCGCCACCGTCGAGTGCCCAGAAGGGGCGGATCTCGCGCCCGTCGGCGAACGGCGACCCGCCACCCAGAATGGAGAGATAGAGCTCGAGCGGTGCGGGCCAGTGCGCGCTCCGGTCGGCGTACACGCGATCGTGGAAGAGCACGAACTGCTGGAGCGCGTCCTCGCCCGCGGGGGTCTCGATCTTGATGCCCATTCGAACTCCTCGGCACGACGTACGACGATCACGGGCAGGAGTTCAACCGGGCGAACCGCCGGTCGAGTACGACTCCCGAGGGCCTGTCCGAACCGGGGGAAGGGGAGCGATGGGCGGTACTGGGATCGAACCAGTGGCCCTCGGCTTGTAAGGCCGATGCTCTCCCGCTGAGCTAACCGCCCGCGGTGGATGAGGGCGCCCGCGCGCCGATCCCTAGTTGAGGGAGTCTTTCAGGGTCTTGCCGGCCTTGAACTTGGCCGATTTGGAGGCGGCGATCTGGATGCTCTCCCCGGTCTTCGGGTTCCGTCCGGTCCGCGCCTTGCGCGCCGAGACCGCGAACGTCCCGAAACCCGAGATGTTCACCTTGTCGCCGTTCCGCAGTGCTGCAACGATGTCGTCGAAGATCGTGTTGATGACCCGCTCTGCCTGGCCCTTGGGCAGGTCCAGCTTGCTGGCCACAGACTCGATCAGGTCGGCCTTGGTCATGGGCCCTCCCCTTTTCCCGGCGCGGGCGTCGGCCCTTTACCAACCGACCTGCGGGCTGTCAATGCGTGATGACGTCGGGTGCGTCGGGGGGAACCGGTGCCGGAAAGGCCGCCTGCTGCGTCGCTTCGGCTGCAGCCCCCTCCGGCTTCTTCCAGCTGTCCGGATCCTCGAGCAGAAGGGCCTTCCGCAGGACCTGATCCATGTGCTCGACCAGCTCGATCTGGATCGACTTCAGGATGACCGACGGGATGTCGCGGATGTCCTTCTCGTTCTCCACCGGGATCAGCACCTTCTTGATCCCGCCGCGGTGGGCCGCGAGCACCTTTTCCTTGAGGCCTCCGATCGGGAGCACGTGTCCACGCAGGGTGACCTCGCCGGTCATCGCGAGATCGTGTCGAACGGGGATACGCGTCAGCGCGGAGACGAGCGCGGTCGCCATGGTGATGCCTGCCGACGGTCCATCCTTGGGGATCGCACCTTCCGGAATGTGAATGTGGACGTCGATCTTCTGGTAGAAGTCGCGCTCCAGGCCGAGTTCCTCCGCGCGTGAGCGGACGTAGCTCATGGCCGCCTGGGCCGACTCCTGCATGACCTCGCCGAGCCGCCCCGTGATGAGGAGCTTGCCCTTGCCCGGCATCACCTGCACCTCGGTCGCCAGCAACTCGCCCCCCAGGTCGGTCCAGGCGAGCCCGGTCGTCACGCCGATCTTGTGCTCGACATCCGCCTTCCCGAAACGGTAGCGCGGCGGACCGAGATAGGCCGCGAGGCTCTTCGCGGACACCCGGATCCTCGCGGTGCGATCCTTCTTCACCACCTCGACCGCGACCTTCCGGCAGACGGAGGCAACCTCGCGCTCGAGATTCCGGACCCCCGCCTCCTTGGTGTAGTGGCGAATGATCGCCATCAGCGCGGAGTCGGAGAAGACGATGTTCTCGGGCTGCAAGCCGTTCGCCTCGCGCTGCTTCGGCACCAGGTAGCGCTTGGCGATGTTCAGTTTCTCGAGCTCGGTGTACCCGGCGATGCGGATGATCTCCATCCGATCCTGCAGGGGCCGCGGGATGCGCTCCAGGCTGTTCGCGGTGGTGACGAACATCACCTTCGAGAGATCGTAGTCGACGTCGAGGTAGTGGTCGTTGAAGGTCCCGTTCTGCTCCGGATCGAGCACCTCGAGCAGAGCCGACGAGGGATCACCACGGAAGTCGGTGGACATCTTGTCCACCTCGTCGAGCAGGAAGACCGGGTTTCCGGATCCGGCCTTCTTCATCGACTGGATGATCTTCCCGGGCAGGGCGCCGATGTAGGTCCGGCGATGGCCCCGGATCTCGGCCTCGTCCCGCACGCCGCCGAGCGACACCCGCACGAACTTCCGGCCGGTCGACCGCGCGATCGACTTCCCGAGCGACGTCTTGCCGACTCCCGGCGGTCCCACGAGGCAGAGGATGGGACCCTTCATGTGGCCGACCAGCGTCTGCACGGCGAGATATTCGAGGATCCGCTGCTTCACCTTCTCGAGGCCGTAGTGATCGGTCTCGAGGACCTTCTCCGCCTCTTTGATGTCGAGTTTGTCTTCGGTGTACTCGTGCCAGGGGAGCGAGATCAGCCAGTCGATGTAGTTGCGGACGACGGTGGCCTCGGCCGACATCGGCGACATCATCTTGAGCTTCTTCAGCTCCTTCTCGGCCTTCTCGCGGGCCTCCGCCGACATCTTCTTCTGCTTGATCTTCTCCTCGAGCTCCTGGATCTCGTTCTTGAACTCGTCCTTCTCGCCGAGCTCCTTCTGGATCGCGCGCATCTGCTCGTTGAGGTAGTACTCTTTCTGGGTCTTCTCCATCTGCTTCTTGACCCGAGTACGGATGCGCTTCTCGACCTCGAGGATCTCGATTTCCGACCGCATGTAGCCGAGCACCTTCTCGAGGCGTTCGGCCGGGTTGATCATCTCGAGGAGCGCCTGCTTGTCCTCGAGCTTGATGCCGAGATGGGCCACGATCGTGTCGGCGAGCCGCGCCGGCTCGTCGATCGAGGCCACCGACATGATCATCTCGGGCGGGATCTTCTTGTTGAGCTTGACGTAGTTCTCGAAGGTGGCGTTGACGCTGCGGATGAGCGCCTCCACCTCCGTCGACTTCCCGCACGTCTCCTCGATCGCCTCGGCCTCCACCAGGAAGTACTCGGCGTTCGCGAGGTAGCGGGTCACCCGCGCGCGCTTCTTCCCCTCGACGAGGACCTTCACGGTCCCGTCGGGCAGGCGGAGTAGCTGGACGACGGTCCCGAACGTCCCTACCCGGTAGATGTCGTCCTCGGCCGGGTCGTTCGTCTTGGCGTCCTTCTGCGCCGCGAGGAGGATGAACTTCTGCTTGTTCATCGCCTCTTCGAGCGCACGGATCGATTTCTGACGGCCGACGAACAGCGGCACCACCATGTGAGGGAAGACGATGATGTCGCGCAGCGGCAGGAGAGGAACACGGAGTCCTGCCGTCGTCGGCGGCTGGTCGCGGGGATCCCGCTTGTCGTTTCGGAAGAGCATGAGCGCCCCGTGCCCTTAGGCGGTCTCCGCCGCCTTCTGGAAGAGGATGATGGGTTGCTCCTTGTTGGTGACCACTTCCTCCGAAATGAGAACCTCCTTGATGTTCGGCTGAGAGGGAATGTCGTACATCACGTCGAGCATTATGTTCTCCATGATGGCGCGTAGCCCCCGGGCGCCCGACTTGCGCTTGAGCGCCTCGCGGGCAATCGCCGACAGCGCCCCGTCCGTGAAACGGAGGTGTACCCCCTCCATCTCGAAGAGCTTCTGATACTGACGGGTGAGCGCGTTCTTCGGCTCCTTCAGGATGCGCACCAGGGCAGCTTCGTCCAGCTCTTCGAGCGTCGCAATCACCGGCAGTCGCCCCACGAACTCGGGGATCAGACCGAACTTGAGCAGATCCTCGGTCTGCACCTCGTGCAGCAGATCGCTCATGCTTCGCTCGTCCTTGCGCCTTATATCGGCGCCAAACCCCATTCCCTTGACCCCGATCCGGCGGCGGATGATGTCGTCGAGCCCGACGAAGGCTCCCCCGCAGACGAAGAGGATATTAGTGGTATCGACCTGGAGGAACTCTTGCTGGGGGTGCTTCCGCCCGCCCTTGGGCGGCACGCTCGCGGTTGTCCCCTCGATGATCTTGAGCAGGGCCTGCTGCACGCCCTCGCCCGAAACATCCCGTGTAATCGAGGGGTTGTCACCCTTACGGGCGATCTTGTCGATCTCGTCGATGTAGACGATGCCCCGCTGGCACTTCTCGACGTCATAGTCGGCGTTCTGGAGCAGCGACAGGATGATGTTCTCGACGTCCTCGCCGACGTACCCCGCCTCGGTGAGGCTGGTGGCATCGGCGATGGCGAACGGCACCTGGAGGAAGCGGGCCAGCGTCTGCGCCAGGAGGGTCTTGCCGCACCCGGTGGGCCCGACCAGGAGGATGTTCGATTTCTGGAGCTCGACGTCTCCCGTCACGAGCTGGGAGTCGATGCGCTTGTAGTGGTTGTGAACCGCGACCGCGAGGATCTTCTTCGCGCGCTCCTGGCCGATCACGTACTGATCGAGGACCTTCTTGATCTCCGAGGGCTTCGGAACCGCGGAGGTAGAGGAGAGACTCTCCTCCTGATCACACTCCTCGGCGATGATGTCGTTGCAGAGGTCGATGCACTCGTCGCAGATGTAGACGGTCGGCCCGGCGATCAGCTTGCGGACTTCGTCCTGGCTCTTTCCGCAGAAGGAGCAGACGAGGTTTCCGCTCCGATCGTCACCGTGTTTGGCCATTGGCCCCCCTACAGCTTCGGCTTACCCGGCCGAGTCACGATGACCTCGTCGACGAGACCATACTCGACCGCCTGCTTCCCCGTGAGGAAGAGGTCGCGGTCGGTATCCTTCTCGATCTTCTTGAGGCTCTGGCCGGTGTGCTTGACGAGGATGTTGTTCATCTGTTCGCGTAGCCGGATGATCTCCCGGGCCTGGATGTCGATGTCGGTCGCCTGACCCTGCACCCCGCCCAGCGGCTGGTGGATCATGATCCGCGCGTGGGGCAAAGCAAAGCGCTTCCCCTTGGTGCCCGCGGCGAGGAGCCACGCCGCCATGCTGGCCGCCTGTCCGACGCATAGCGTGGAGACCTCGGGCTTGATGTACTGCATCGTGTCATAGATCGCGAGACCCGCAGTCACGGATCCGCCCGGAGAGTTGATGTACATGTATATGTCCTTCTCCGGGTCTTCGGATTCCAGGAAGAGGAGCTGCGCCACCACGAGGTTGGAGAGGTCGTCTCCGATGGGGCTGCCGAGGATGATGATCCGGTCCCGGAGGAGCCGGGAATAGATGTCGTAAGCTCGTTCCCCGCGACCGGTCTGCTCGATGACGATGGGGATGAGGTTGGCGTGCATGCCTTCGGCGGGCCCCTCAGGACCAGCGTGGATTGTACCGGGTTTACTTTTCACGGGCAACGCTTTCTGCCGCAGGCGCTGGCATGACCTTTGCGTTGGCAATCACCCGGGAGAGGGCACGATCGCGAACCAGCTTCGCGCGCAATGCGGCACGGAGCTCCGAGCGGTCGCCGGGGGGCTCACGCCGATCACCGCGCTGTCGCTCGCGGGCCACCATGGCCTCGAGCTCCGTCGTGATGTCGGCTTCGGACACGGAGATGCCGTCGCGCGCGGCGAGCGCATCCAGCAGCAACTCGGCGCGCACCTGCCCCTCGGCGCGCGGACGGATCTTCAAGCGCAGCTGATCGAGCGCCTGCTGCTGATCGACCTCCGGTAGGCGCACGTCGAGGCTCGTGAGCAGCGCGTCCGTCCGACGCTCGACGAGCGACGACGGCACCTCGAAGCTGTGGCGGGTGATCAGCTGTTCGAGCACCGCCTCCCCCACCGCCTCGTCCGCCCGCGTAGCGGCCTCACGCTCCAGATCGCCGCGGACCTTGGAGCGCAGGTCGGCGAGTGACGAGCACCGTCCATGATCGCGGGCGAAGTCGTCGTCGAGCGGCGGAAGCTCCTTGACGTGCAGGGCCTTGAGCTCGACTTCGAACTGGACCGTCTTCCCCCCCAGCCGAGGGTTGGCGTGGTCGGACGGATACGGGACCGCCAGCGAGAGCCGGGCGCCCCGATGCTGCCCCACGAGCTGGTTCTCCAGTGCCAGGGGGAAGCTGCCGCCACCGGCTTCCAGCAGCACCGCGTCGCGGTGAACCGGCTCTCCCCCGTCGAGGCGGCTCGTGACATCGACGGTCACCACGTCGCCAGCCTCGACCAGGTCGCGATCCTCGACGGGGCGGAGCTGCGCCACGGACTCGCGCAGCGCCCCGAGCACGCGCTCGACCTCTTCCTCGTCCACGCTCGTCGAGGGACGGACGACCTCGATGCCCCCGAGATCACCGAGGACGATGGTCGGACGCACGTCCACGAGGGCCGAATAGCGGAGCGGTGTTCCCGGGCTCAGGGTCTCGGCGTCGATCTCCGGAGAGCCGACGACCGCGAGGTGGTGATCCTTCACGGCGTGATGGAACGAGTCCGCGACCATCCGCTCCAGCACCTCGCGGCGAACGTGCGCTCCGTACATCCGCTCGAGGACGTGGCGTGGCGCCTTTCCCGGACGGAAGCCCGGAAGGCGCGCTCCATGCCCCAGCTGCCGGAACGCGCGATCGAGCTCGGCGTCGACGACTTCTACCGGGATCTCGATCTGCAGCCGCTTGCGGACCGGGGTGAGGTCTTCGAGCATGACCCGCGCGTCGTGCATTCGGTCACGGGGCGGGCACGCACGTCGCCACGTGCGAGAGGGGGGACTCGAACCCCCACGGTTGCCCGCGAGATCCTAAGTCTCGTGCGTCTGCCAGTTCCGCCACTCTCGCGTCCCCTCGGTTGCGTTGGTGTGACACCAATAACAACGGGGAGAGACCGAGACAAGCGCGCTCACCTACGCGCGTGGAACGCCGATCCCGGATCGTCCGGGGCGTCAGGCAACGCAGCAGCGCTCGAGCGTGTGAAGCAGCGCGTCGACCTCGATCGGCTTGCGGAGGTACGCCGTGGCGCCCATGCGCGCCGCCTTCTCGGCAACGCTCGAGTCCGCGGAGATGACGATCACGGGGATCGACGCGAGCGAGGGATCTCGCATCAGCTCGGAGCGAAACTGATAGCCGTCCATGATCGGCATCATCAGATCGAGCAGGATCGCCGCCGGCGGCGGGGTGCTGCGCAGATGGTCGATAGCCTCCTGCCCATTGGCGGCTCCCGCCACCAGGTAGCCCTCGAACTCGAGCAGCTGGCTGAGAGCGTCGCGCACGTCGAAGTCGTCTTCGACGATGAGGACGCTCCTCCCCTCCAACCCTCGATCCAGCACTGTCCCCGTACTCCCGCCAGGCGTACGGCGGGCTCCCCAGCGAACGCTTTTACCGCTCGGCTAAGGGGGTGTCGAGGCTCCCGTACGCATATTACATCCCTAGGGGGTGCGCGTTCGCTTCGACTTCGGTTGCGCTGGGGGAGGAGGCGGTGCCGTGCTGGCGCTCGGGGCACCACTGAAATAGTCCCACGGGAACTCGGGACGGATGATGGGTCGGTAGTTCGCGGGAGCGGGCAAGGGCGCCGTCACGAACTCGTACACCCCGACCAACGTGCGCACGACGATCATGCCGAGGCCCTTCACGAAGCCGAGGGGGATACCGACACCCGGTCCCTGAGCGTGACTCTCGGCCACCATGTTGCCCGGCACCTCGAGAACGGAGGTGGTCATCCCGGCGAGGCCGCGACCCGCCTTGCGCATCGCGGTCTGTGAGCGCGCGGGCGTCGTGAGCACGAGCATCACGAACAACAAGAGGAACGCAGCAAGCTGGCGCGCCATCAGGAAATCCTCCTTTCGATGAGAGCTAAACAGGTTTCCGGCCCACGGTCAATTCCCGAACGCGACGCCGCGGGTGTCGCGCACTCCTCGCGTAGACGAAATTGAACGGCGCGTAGAGAGGATCCGAACCTGCGAACTTCGATGCGTGATCCGCAGCACAGCAAACGCCGCTGCAGGCGCAACGTCAGGCGCTGCGAGGACCCTGTTGCTTCGATTGCTGCTGGGGCGCGACGATGAGCCAACCCACGAGCACCCCGACGACGCCCACGATGAAGGCGGCCCACGATGTCGGGTCCTGGAATCCCTCGACCCTGCGGGCGATGACCGCCGGGCTCGCCCCGATCCAGACGATGACCAGGAGCTCGTAGAGACCATCCGAGCCGACCGCGCGCTTGAACCAGCCCATGGCGGCTCTCTATACACCGCCGGCGCGGGGAGCTTCCGAAAAACTCGCACCTCGCTCCGTGCCTGCCCACCGCCTTCTCCCAGCAGCCGCGTGGGGCGCCGATGCCGCGCCCTCACCGCCCACCGGACGTGCTCGGCGGCCCCGGAATCGGCCAAGACCCGACGGTGGTGCTTTGGAGTGGGCCGCCGCGGATTTGAACCGCGGACCCGCTGATTAAGAGTCAGCTGCTCTACCAGCTGAGCTAGCGGCCCATCGGGGCGGGTGATCGAGTTGGCGAACTCTACTACCGACCAGACTCCCGCCGAGGCAAGGGGTGAGTGAAGGGATTTGAACCCTCGACCCCCGGGGCCACAACCCGGTGCTCTGCCAATTGAGCTACACTCACCATCACCACCGTCTGCCGTCCTCTCCTCTTACGGGTGCGCGCCAGAAGGGATTCGAACCCCTGACCCACGGCTTAGAAGGCCGTTGCTCTGTCCAGCTGAGCTACTGGCGCGAACGTCTTGGATTGGCTTGGCTTTGGTCGGGGCGAGCCGATTTGAACGGCCGACCACCTGCTCCCAAGGCAGGTGCGCTGCCAGGCTGCGCTACGCCCCGTCCACTCACGCTCGTCCCTAACATGGAGACCCGATTCGACGCAACTTCGCTCGCTTACGGACGTCGAAGGCGTTCCCCGAGTGCGCGCACGGCGCGCGCCCGGTGGCTCACGCGCTGCTTCTCGGCAGCCGTCGCGTCGCCGAATGTCCTCCCGAGATCGTCGGAGACGAACACGGGATCGTAGCCGAAACCGCCGCTGCCGCTGGGCGCGATGGCCAACCGACCTTGGCACTCTCCTTCGGCCGTCTCGACGCCTGCCCCCGGCCATGCGATCGCCACCACGCAGCGGAAGCGGGCCGACCGCCGGTGCGCCGGCACATGCGCCACCTGGGCCAGCAGCTTCGCGACGCGCTCTCCGGGCCCGGCATAGCGCGCCGAGTAGACACCCGGCGCGCCGTCGAGCGCGTCGACCTCGAGGCCCGAGTCGTCGGCGAGAGCCGGGAGACCGGTAGCCGCCGCCACCGCCGACGCCTTGGCCACGGCATTCTCGGCATAGGTGGTCCCCCGCTCCTCGGGACACGAGAGTCCCGGGAAGCACGCGAGGTCGAGCACGTCGATCGTCCCCCACTCGCGCAGCAGCTCGGCGAGCTCGGCCGTCTTCCCGGGGTTCGCCGTCGCGAGCACCAGACGACGCGGAATCATCCGGCCGCGGCGGCGCGCGCCTGGCGGAGAACGTCCGCCTGGAGCGCGGTGAGCGTCCGCACGCCTTCCCCCGCGGCGGCGAGCATGCGGTCGAGCTGTCCCAGGGTGAAGGGCTTCCCCTCCGCGGTGCCCTGGATCTCGACCAGCCGGCCCTTGCCGGTCATGACGAGATTCAGATCCACCTCGGCGCGCCGGTCCTCCTCGTAGTCGAGATCGAGGAGCACGCGACCGTCGACGATGCCCGCGCTGACCGCGGCGACGCTCCCCGTGATCGGCAGTCGGGAAAGCTGACCCGCGGCGTGCAGCCGCTCGAGTGCCAGCACGAGGGCCACGTAGCCGCCCGTGATCGACGCGGTGCGGGTGCCCCCGTCGGCCTGGAGGACGTCGCAGTCGATGAGCACCGAGCGCTCGCCGAGCGCGTCCATGTCGACCACGGCCCGGAGGCTCCGGCCGATCAATCGCTGGATCTCGTGCGTGCGGCCGCCGGGGCCACGCCGCTCCCGTTCGATCCGTTCGACCGAGCTGCGGGGCAGCATGGCGTACTCCGCCGTCACCCAGCCACGGCCCTGTCCACGGAGAAAGGGCGGGACGCTCTCCTGCACCGTCGCCGTGCAGATCACCCGCGTCGCCCCCACCTCGATCAACAGCGACCCCTCGGCCGGCGGCAGGAACCCCGGGACCAGGCGGACCGGACGGAGGTGGCGGGGCCCCCGTCCGTCGGCCCGCCGGCCACTCCGGCGGCCCCGCTCAACCATTCGGCGTTCTCGGCCGATATAGCTCTCGATCGGCTCCCTGCATGGCAGTGCGCATAGCACGGCAGAGAAGTGGTTCGCCATTCTGATTGAGACCCCGTCGGGGGGCTGTTACGTTTTCAGCATCCCGAGTTGAGGAGCACGTGAGCGGCACGAACGGAGCGACCGAGGGCTATTCTCATCTGATCGGCGAACACCAGCTGATCCAGAAGATCACCCAGCTCGTCCGCAAGGTGGCGGTCACCGACGCCACCATCCTGATCACGGGAGAGAGCGGCACGGGCAAGGAGCTCGTCGCCCGCGCGATCCACGCGCTCAGTCTGCGGGTGGATCGGCCCTTCATCCCCGTCAACTGCGGCGCCATCCCCGCCGAACTCCTCGAGTCGGAGATGTTCGGTCACGAGCGTGGCGCCTTCACCGGCGCCATCGGCCAGCGGGCCGGCATGTTCCAGCTCGCGAACGGCGGCACGATCTTCCTCGACGAGGTCGGGGAGATGAGCCCCACCCTGCAGGTGAAGCTCCTCCGGGTCCTCCAGGACCGTGAGATCCGTCCCGTCGGCGCCGATCGCGTCCTCAAGGTCGACGTGCGCGTCATCGCGGCGTCGAACAAGGATCTTGCCGCCGAGGTCGAGGAGGGCAACTTCCGGGAGGACCTGTTCTACCGCCTCCAGGTCATACCGATCGTCATGCCGCCGCTTCGCGAGCGCCGCTCGGACATTCCGCTCCTCACCGGCCACTTCCTCGACAAGCACAATCGGAAGCGCTCCGGTCGCCCCGCACGGATCGCCGAGGAAGCAATGGTGCACCTCTGGGAATACGACTGGCCAGGCAACGTGCGCGAGCTCGAAAATCTTCTCGAGCGTCTCGTCATCCTCTCCGAGGACGGCATGATCGGCGTCGAGCACCTGCCGCCCAGCATGCGCTCCTTCATCTCGGAAAAGAAGATTCCGCGCCCCACCCTGGGCGAGGAGGGTCTCGATCTCAACACCGCGGTGGAAGAGTTCGAGAACCGCCTCATCGAGGAGGCCCTCCGTCGCACCAAGGGCAACAAGCAGGCGGCCGCCCGTCTGCTTGGCCTCAAGCGCACGACGCTGGTCGCGAAGCTGCGGCGCCGCCGAGGCGAGGACGCGGACGACGAACAAGAGGTGTCGGAATGACGCTCCCCGCCGAGTCACCCCGCATCCTCGTGGTCGACGACGACCCCGGTTCGCGCGACGTTGCCGCCCGCCTGCTCGAGCGCGAGGGGTACCGCACGCAACAGGCCGACTCTGGCGAGGAATGCCTACGCATCGTCGCCGCGGGGGGCGTCGACCTGATCCTGCTCGACGTCATGATGCCCGGCATGGACGGCTTCGAGGTCTGCACCGCGCTGCGCGATGGCGGATCCCGCATCCCGGTCATCCTCCTCACCGCCCGTGACGACCTCGACACGCGTCTCGAGGGCATGCACCGCGGCGTCAGCGAATTCCTCACCAAGCCGATCAACCGCACCGAGCTGTTCGCCCGCGTCCGCGCGCAGCTTCACATCGTTGAACTCGGCCGTCAGCTCGAGATCGTGGAGCGGAACCTTCACGCGTTGCGGCACGACGGCCTCCCTCCCCGCCGGGAGGACTGACTCCCGCCTAGACGTGAGTGCCCGGCGCCTCTCGGCGACAGGCGCATTGGTAGAAAACATTAAGAGAAATCGTCCGACCCGCTCTCCGACAAGCCGTCGCCCCCCCCGTTGCCATCATCACCTTCAATAAGCTAAATAGCTCTTTCACCCGCCCCCGGGGGCGTGGGGGAGGCTTCGATGGCGAAAGAAGATGACGTCCTCATCCAGCTTGCAACCCGCATCCCGAAAGGCCTCCATCGCGAGATCAAGCTGTTCTGCGTGCACAACGGCATCTCGGTGATGGAGTTCGTGGCCGCCGCCCTCGAGGAAAAGCTGCGCAAGAGCAGCGTCCGCGGCGGTGGCCGGCGCGCCGCCGCCCGCTAGCCGACGGTCCGTCACATGGTCGGGGACGCCGCGCCGTCGGCGTCCTCGACCGCGTCTACCTCCCCCGCCCCACCTCGCACGGCACTCAGCGCAGGAAGACCGGTCCCAGGCCGCGTCCCACCAGGGCCTCGGCAATCCGGGTCTTCACGGCGATCGTGCGGATCGGCATGTGGGGCACAATGCCCTCCAGCCGGAGGTGCATGCGAAGCTCCTCACCTTCGAGCTCGTTCACCAGCAGCCGGCGCGCCCCGTCGATCACCCGCTCGTTGGCCGACGACACGAAGACGTTGGTCATGGCGAGCCGCAGCGCGTCATCCGCCGTGGAGCCGTGGCCAGTGAGCAGCCGCGTCCGGTTCACCACGCTGTCCATGGCGTAGACGTCGATGATCATGTTGCTCAGGATCTCGAGGTGCTGCTGCTTGTCCTTGAGGGAAGCCAGTCCCCGTTCGATCAGCAGGCGAGCCGCGTAGGCAACTACCCGCTTGGCCACCTCGGCCGCGCGGATCTCCCGCCCGAGCTGGCCCGGAACGGCGGGGGGCCACGCGGCGCGGTCGGCGATCTCGCGGTCGAGCTGCTGGAGGAAGTCGGGGAACGGCAGCCCGCCCTGACCGATCCGCTTGAGGAGCGTCGCGGGGATGATGAGGCGGTTGATCTCGTTCGTGCCCTCGAAGATCCGGTTGATGCGCGAGTCCCGGTAGTGCCGCTCGACGGGATAGTCGGCGGTGAAGCCGTACCCGCCCAGGATCTGCAGGGCCTCGTCGGCCACGAAGTCCAGCGTCTCCGTACCGAAGACCTTCAGGATGGACGCCTCAATCGTGTACTCCTCGATCGACTCCCGCACCAGGCGCTCGGCCGCGTCGGGCGCGTTCGGATCGATGTGGTCCGCGGCCGCGTCCATCAGGCCCGCCGTCCGGTAGCTCATGCTGTCGGCCACGTAGATGCGGGTCGCCATGTCGGCGAGTTTCCGCTGGATCATGCCGAAGCTGGCGATCGGCCGACCGAACTGCCGGCGGTCTTTCGCGTAGGCGAGCGCGACGTCGAGACAATCCTTCGCGGCGCCGACGGATCCGGCGCCCAGCTTGAACCGTCCGATGTTCAGGATGTTGAAGGCGATCTTGTGCCCTTGCCCGATCTGGCCGAGCACGCTCTCCGCGCCCACCGGTGCATCCTCGAGGATCACCTGGCGCGTGGATGATCCGCGGATGCCGAGCTTCTTCTCCTCCGGCCCGGTGCTGAGGCCGGGCGTCGTGCGCTCGACGAGAAAAGCAGTGAAATGCTCGCCGTCCACCTTGGCGAACACGGTGAACAGGTCGGCGAAGGCGGCGTTGGTGATGAACTGCTTCGTGCCCGAGAGGCGATAGCCGCCGCCCGGCTGGGGCACGGCGCGCGTCTTGGCGCCCAGCGCGTCGCTGCCCGAGCCGGGCTCGGTCAGGGCGTAGGCCGCCAGCCACTCGCCGGTGGCCAGCCGCGGCAGGTAGCGTTGCTTCTGCGCCTCGGTGCCGTAGTAGACGATGGGCAGCGTGCCGATCCCGGTGTGCGCACCCCACGAAACGCTGAAGGAGGCGTAGAGCGCTCCGCGCTCGGAGACCAGCATCGAGGTCGTCTTGCGAAGACCGAGCCCCCCGTAGCGCTCCGGGATGTCGATCATCAGGAGGCCGAGCTCACCGGCGCGCCGGAGGAGCTTGGCCATCAGGCCTTCCTGCTTTGCCTCGATCTCCTCGAGGTGCGGGAGGACCTCGTGCCGGACGAAATCCTCGGCCGTCTTGGCGTAGAGCAGGTCGTCGCTGGTGAAGTCGGCGCCGGTGAACTGCGGAGCCGAGCCGAGCGGGCTGACGAGCCAGCTCGCGCCACCTCCGATCGCCCGGCCACTCGCCAGCCCGTGTTCGCCGGCGGGCACGCTCTGACCGCTAGTGCAGCGAGCGCTGGGGAAGCTCGCCGTCCGATTCGGCCAGCACGCGCGCGCGGAGACGAGCGGCGTCGACCCCCAGCGTCTCGCAGATGTTCTCGAAGCAGAACACGTCGCTCCGATCGGCGCTCGTGAGCCAGGTGAGCGCTTCACGCCGGAGGTTCAGCCCGCGTCCGTGCGTCGCCCGCGCGTGCTTCAGAAGCGTCCGGATGCCGTCCTCCAGGACCGCGAGCAGGAGTCGACGCTCACCGCATGCGGGCTCGGCGCGTCGATAGACGGCTTCGTAACGAACACAGACTTCGCCGTCGAACCCCGACAGATCGACGACCGCGTGGCCCGGATGACCGAGGGCGGCCCGTCGACGCGCGCTGGGCGCGGCGGTGCGCGGAACCACGGACTGTGGAATCGCATGCTGCCGCGTCTGGCTCGCGACGACGGCCGCCGTCCTCCCCGCTCTCGACGTTGGCATGGCGCGGTCATGGCCCGCGCACCCGCTGCTGACAATCGGCCAAAAGCTTGATTTTCCATACCAAAATGGCGGGAGAAATCTCAGCCGAATTGCATTTCCTTCAGGTCGGGCGCGACGGCCAAGGGTGCGTCGGTGAGCTCCCGCACGCGCTCGAGTGAAACGCCGGGAGCTAGCTCCCGGAGTACAAATCCCTCCGGTTCAACAACTATATACGCGAGATCCGTGACAATTTCCTTGACGCAGCGGAGGGCCGTGAGGGGGTAGGTACAGCGTCGGACGAGCTTCGCTTGGAAGCGGCGCGTCGTATGGTAGGTGACCACCACCACCCTCGCCCCGCCGGAGGCCAGGTCCATCGCCCCCCCGATGCCGCCCTTGCCGGTGTCGGGGACGTTCCAGTTGGCCAGGTCCCCCTGCTCGGAGACCTGAAAGGCCCCGAGGACGACGGTCGAGACCCGGCCACCCCGCGCCATGCCGTGCGCAGCGACGGAGTCGAAGAAGCTCGCCCCGGGTAGCATGCTCACGAGCTGTCCGCTCGCGTTGTAGAGATCGACGTCGTCGTTTCCTTCCTCCGCGAGCGGTCCGAAGCCGAGCATGCCGTTCTCGGAGTGCAGGATCACGTCGCGCTCGCCGGTGATGTAGTTCGACAGGAGGGTGGGCAGACCGAGGCCGAGGTTGACGTACTCGCCGTCGCGCAGGAGGAGCGCGGCGCGACGCGCCATCAGGTCGGGCGGCAGTCCTCCCAGATCGGGACGCGGCTCGACGTGAATCGCGCGCCCGAAGCGGCGGCTGAGCGCCCGGATCTCCTCGGTCGCGAGCGGGTGCTCGGTGTGCACGACACGGTCGACGTAGATCCCCGGCGTCACGATGCATTCGGGATCGATCTGGCCGGGGTTCACGACCTCGTCGACCTCGGCGATCGTGAGCCGGGCGCCGGTGGCGAACGAGGGATGGAGATTCCGTGCGCCGCGACGGTAGACCAGGTTCCCGTGGTGATCGCCGCGGTGGGCGCGGATGAAGGCGAAGTCGGCGGTGAGCGCCGTCTCGAGGATGTACTCCCGGCCGCCGAACGTACGATGCTCCTTCCCCTCCGCCACCGGCGTCCCCACGCCGGTCGGCGTGTAGAAGGCGGGAATGCCGGCGCCCCCCGCCCGCACACGTTCGGCTAGAGTGCCCTGCGGAACGAGTTCCAGCAGCGCCACCTTCCCCGCCTTGATCTGCTCCTCGAGCGGTGTCGGGCGCGTGGGATAGGCGGCGAAGGAGGCAATCACCTTGCGGATGAGGCCCGCCTCGGCGAGCAGCTGCGCCGATAGCGGACCCACGCCAGGCGTGTTGAAGATCACCGTGAGATCGCGCGCGCCCCGATCGCGCAGGGCGAGAAGCAGGCTGTTGGGCCAGCCCTGCACCACGCCGAAGCCGCCGAAGAGGATGCTCGCGCCGTCGGGCACGTCGCGCACGGCAGCGGCGGCGCTCGGCACGACCTTGTCCACGACGGAGGGACCTTCTAGCGCAGGTGCGTCGCGGGCGGCAACGCCAAGCGTCGCGACGCGAAGGCGTGCACGGACACTGCGCGGCGATTGACCCGCTCGACCCTGCCCGGTACTTCCAGCGAATGCCGGTGCCGGTCGAGGAGGTGGTCAGGGCGGCGCTCACCTCGACCAAGCCCGCCGAGGTCTGCGGACGCGTGCTCGAGATCGTCCGCGGCAGGCTCGCCGCCGACGCGGCGCTCCTCCTGCGCTCGGGGTCATCGGGGACGGGGTCGATCTCGGTCCACCGTGCGGCGGGGCCGGGGGTCACGGCCACCGTGGCGGGCGAGCTCCTCGCGCCCGCCTTCGCGCAGGACGATCCGGTCGAGATCCAGACGCCCGGCGGTGAAACGGTCCTCGCGCTCTCCCTGCAACCACCCGACGACGTGCCGTGGTGCCTCGCCGTGCTGCGTCATCGCGGGCAGCCCTGGACTCCCGCGGAGCACGACGCGGTGGCGAGCTTGCGTCCCCTCGTAACCCTCGTCCTCGCCCAGGCGATCGCGCGCCAGCAGCTCGCCGAGGAGCGTGCCCGGCAGGCGGACGCCGCGGGAATCCGCGAGCGTCTGCTGAACGTGCTCTCCCACGAGCTCCGCAACCCCCTCGCCCCGATCCTGATGTGGACGAGCACGTTGAAGCGCCTGCGGCAGAACGACGGGGAGGTATTGCGGGCGGCGCAGGCGATCGATCACGCGGTCGCCATCGAGCGCCGTCTGATCGAGGATCTCCTCGACCTCAGCCGCCTCGAGCGAGGCGTCCTGACGCTCAGCCCCGAGCCTCTCGACCTCTGCGAGCTCGTCCGCAAGACCGCGGAGCTCCATCGCCTGGACGCCGAGCGGGCGCAGCTCGCTCTGGTGCTCGATCTGCCCCCATCGCGGGCACCCGTATACGGGGATCCCGTCCGGCTCGCACAGCTAACCGACAACCTGGTCGGGAACGCCCTCAAGTTCACGCCCCCGGGCGGCACGGTCATCATCCGCCTCCGCCGCCGCGGCGACCAGGCCGAGCTCGACGTGAGCGACACGGGGCCAGGGATTCCCCCGGACGTCGCGGAGAGGGTCTTCACCCCGTTCGTGCAGGGCGCGAACGCCCATGGAGGCCTCGGGATCGGACTGGCGGTGGCCCGCTGGCTGGTCGACCTGCACGGAGGGACGATCGAAGCCACGCCGCGGGGCGAGCACGGGGGCGCCACTCTGGTGGTCCGGCTGCCGGTCGACACCGCCGGCGCACGCGCAACGCGATCCTGAAGGTCGGAGCGACCGGGTGGATCGCATCGACCTGCGCGCCATACTCGAGGAGCTCAAGCGGTCGATCGACACCTTCGGTCCCCTGATCCGCCAGCAGGCCGAGCAGATCCCCGACCGGATCGCCCTCCGCTTCGAAGACCAGACGGTCACCTACGGCGCCTACAACCACGCGGTGAACCATCTGGCCGCCGTTCTGCGAAGGGAGGGCGTCACGCCCGGCGCGCCGGTCGCGATCTTCTGCTTGAACAGCCCCCTCTTCCTCAGCGCGCTCGGGGCCGTCGCCAAGCTCGGCGCCATCGCCGCGCTCATCAACACTCACGTGACCGGCGCGGGCCTGACGCACGTTCTCCGCACCTCGGAAGCGCACGTCGGCATCGTCGATGCGCACGGGCTGCCCGCGCTCGATGCCGTGGCCGGTTCCCATGCGGTGCGTTTCCTGGCCGACCCCTCCTCCTCCACGCCGCTCCCTCCCGGCATCCGGCCGCTCGAGGAGTCGAGCGGAACGCCGCCCGAGCCCGACCTTCCCCACGTACGGGGCGGCGACGTGTTCCTCTACATCTACACGTCGGGCACCACGGGGTACCCGAAGCCCGCGGTCGTCCGCCATCTCCGCTTCACCATGGGGGGCATCACGCTTTCCCAGCTCCTGGGTATCGAAGCGGGTGAGACGATCTACGCCCCCCTGCCGCTCTACCATGGCGAGAGCCTGTTCGTGGGATTCTCGCCGGCTTTTCGTGTCGGTGGAGCCTTCGCGTCCCGCCGACGCTTCAGCGCCGGCGCCTTCCTCGACGACGTCCGCCGCCATGGCGCGGTCGCCTTCGTGTACGTGGGCGAGCTCTGCCGCTACCTGCTGCGCCAACCGGCCACGGCGGCCGACCGCGACCACCAGCTCCGTGTCGCCGCCGGCGCGGGACTGCGACCCGACATCTGGACGCTCTTCCAGGAACGCTTCGGCATCCCGCGCATCGTCGAGATGTATGGCGCGACGGAGGGCAACGTCGCGTTGCAGAACGACGGCGGTCCTCCCGGATCGGTCGGCAAGCCGCACCCGATGCTCGAGGACCAGGTGCGGCTCGCCCGCTTCGACCTGGCGCGTGGAGAGCTCGTCCGCGGCGCCGACGGCTTCTGCTCGCCTTGCGCCGTGGACGAGGCCGGGGAGCTGCTCGGGCGCGTGGGCGGGCCGAGCGCCATGGAATACGATGGTTACACCGACCGCTCGGCGAGCGAGCGGAAGCTCGTGCGCGACGCGTTCGAGCCGGGCGACGCCTGGTTCCGGAGCGGCGATCTCCTCCGCCGCGACGCCAGCGGCTACTTCTACTTCGTCGACCGCATCGGCGATACCTTCCGCTGGAAGGGAGAGAACGTCGCCACGCAGGAGGTCGGCGACGTGCTGAACGGGGCGTCCGGCGTCAGCGAGACCAACGTCTACGGCGTCGAGGTCCCCGGGGCCGACGGCCGCGCGGGAATGGCGGCGGTCGTGCTCTCGGACACGACCCGCTTCGACGCCGAGGGCTTCTACCGGCACACGGCGTCCCACCTCCCCGCGTACGCGCGGCCCGCCTTCGTCCGCCTCGTTCCGGAGATGGACGTGACGGGCACGCTCAAGCAGCGAAAGCAGACGCTCGCCGCCGAGGGCTACGACCTCGAGCGGGTACGTGACCCCCTCTACGTGCGCGACGACGCCGCGTCCACCTACCGTCCGCTCACGCCGGCCGTCCTGGAGGAGATCCGGCGGGGCCGGCGGCGGTTCTGAGCGCTTCCACCAGCCGCAGCGCTTCCTCGCACAGACGCGTCTTGTCGACCTTGCCGCTCCCCTTGAGCGGCAGCTCGTCCTCGCGCCGCACCCAGAGGTGGCGCGGGATCTTGTAGGTGGCGAGCCGCTCGCGACAGTGGGCCAGGAGATCGTCGGCGGTCGCGGGCTGCTTCAGGACCACGAATCCCGCCACGTTCTGCCCGCGCAGCACATCGGGTACGCCCACCACGTGGGCCGCAGCCACCGCCGGGTGATCGACCAGCACCGCTTCGACCTCCGCCGCCGCGACGTTCACCCCCGCCGTCTTGATCACGTCCTTGATGCGACCGAGGAAGGCGAGCGCCCCGTCCACGTCGAGCCGGCCGAGGTCGCCGGTGTGGAAGAAGCCCTCGGCGTCGAACGCGTCGCGCCGTGGCCGCTTGTAGTAGTGCGCCAGGAGCGACGGCCCCCGTACACAGATCTCGCCCTCCACGTCGTCACCCGCGGGCCTTCCGCTGTCCGGGTCGCAGATGCGCACCTCCCTTCCCGCCACCGGCGGGCCGTGGCTCGACGTCCGGCGCGCGAGCGGCGCGTCCCACGGCCACGCCGTGCAGAGCGGCGCGGTCTCGGTCATGCCGAACGTCCCGACGGCGTGATGCGCGGGAGGGTAGAGCCGCGCGGCCCACTTGGTGTTCGCGCCCACGCCCTTGCGGAGCAGGAGGCGCGTCGCCGCAAAGCCCGGATGTGCGATCAGCGCCTCGGCCTGATGCGGCCACGCGAAGAAGACCGTGCAGCGCTCCTCCTCGAGAAGTCGGAGCGTCTCGCCGGGCTCGAAGACCTCCTGGAGGACGACCGCCGCTCCCCGCACGAGCGTCGCGAGCGCCACGGCGACTAGCCCGCCGGTGAAGAAGAAGGGCAGATATCCCCAGGTGCGGTCTCCGGCCTCGAGACCGAGCACGCGGGCGATGTCCTCGGCCGCTCGAAGGAGCGCCCGGTGTACGTGCACGACGCCCTTGGGCTCCGCCGTCGTCCCGGAGGTGAAGAAGACGCTGGCCGGATCGGCTGGAGCGATCCGATCGGTGAGGACACCGGGCCAGGCTGCGGGGAGTCGGTCGGCCCCGGCATGGAGCGGAATCCCGTCGACGCGCTGCCCGTCGGCCGGCGCATCCACCCAGATCACGTCGCGGAGTGCGGGGACGGCGGGGTGCCGGGCAAGCGAAGCCGTCCCTGCGAGCCCGGGCGCGATCCCGTCGAGCGTCGCGACGTAGTCGTGCCGGAGAAAGCCGCGAACGGCGACGAGGAGGGCGACATCGGCGTGGCGGAGAACGTGCGCGAGCTCGCGCGGACGGCAGAGCGTATTCACCGGTACCAGGAGCGCGCCGCATCGCCACACGCCGAACGCCGTCGCGATCCACTCCGGCCAGTTCGGCATGAGGAGCCCGACGCGCGTCCCCTTCCCCACCCCGCGCGCCGCGAGGCCCCGCCCGATGCGCGCGGATTCGTCCGCGAGCTCGGCATAGGTCATCCTCCGCCGCGACGAGACCAGCGCCTCGCGCGAGCCGAAGCGATCGGCGAGCTCGTCGAGGAGTGCCGGGAGCGTCGCCCCGGACTCCACCTAGCGCGACCTCGCCTCGCAGTCGTCGGTACCCGGCACCACGTCCGGCCAGCGGTCGAACGGCCGCACGCGCTCGTAGGCGCGCGCCACCTGCAGGAGGAGGTCCTCGCGCCCGCGGTCGGCAACCAGCTGCAGGCCGATCGGGAGGCCGTCGCCGGAGAGACCGGCGCGCACCGTCGCGGCCGGGTGTCCCGTCAGGTTGAACGGGTAGGTGAAGGCGAGCGCGTGCATCGGCGAGGTGAGGGGCTCCCCGTCGATGACGGCGGGCATGGGGCCGTTGGCCGCGAAGGCCGTGGTCGGCATCGTCGGGGTGAGCAGGAGGTCGTGGCGTTCGAAGATCCCCGCCACCTCTTCCATGAGCTGCAGCCGCTCCCGCTGGCAGCGACCGATGTTCGCCGCCGTCAGCCGCTGCCCGAACTGGAGGCTGCGGAGAAAGCCGCGCCCCCATTCGTCATGGTGGGCCTCGATCCACGGCTCGAGCTGGCCGTGCTGCTCGAAGGCACAGAGACCGCTCCAGGCCGCCGCCGCGTCGGTGAAACGCTGGGACAGGAGATCGACCGGCCGACCGAGCGAACGTCCAAGGATCGTGATCGCGTCCTCGACCGCATGCCGCACCTCGGGCTCCACGCGGGCGTAGCCCAGGGTCGGGCTGTAGGCGAGGCGCAGCCCGGCGGGGACGTCGTCCAGGCGGGTGATGTAGGAGAATCCCGGCTGCGGGAGCGCGTCCGGATCGTGCGGATCGGGCCCCACGACAGCGTCGAGAAAGAGCGCCGCGTCCGTGACCGTCCGCGTCAGCGGTCCGTAGCAGACGAGGTCGACCCAGTCCCGAAACGAGAAGGGCCCACGCGAAACGCGACCGAAGGTGGGCTTCAGGCCGAAGGCTCCCGTGTAGGAGGCCGGGATGCGGATGGAGCCGCCGCCGTCCGAGGCCGTGACGAGCGGCACGAGCCCCCCGGCGATGGCGGCCGCGCTGCCGCCGCTCGAGCCTCCTGGGGTGCGTGCGGTGTTCCAGGGATTCCGGGTCACGCCGAATATCCGGTTCTTGGTGAAGGCCGTGTAGCCGAACTCCGGGCTGTTCGTCTTCCCGAGCGGGATGGCGCCGGCACGGCGCAGTCGCGCCACCTGCGTCGAGTCGCGCGTGGCGACGTGGGTCCGGAAGGGGACCGAACCATACGTCGTGGGAAGGCCACCGACATCCTCGAGATCCTTCACCCCGAACGGGATGCCGGCCAGCGGGCCTGGATCCGCACCCCGTGCGATCCCCTCGTCCAGGGCCCGCGCGTCCGCGAGCGCGTCGTCCGCCCGGAGCGCGACGAAGGCGTTCAGGGCGGGATTCACCAGGGCGATCCGCTCGAGGGTCGCCGTCATCAGCTCGAGCGCCCGCACCTCCCGCCGCCGGACGGCAGCTGCCAGCAGATGCGCCGGTGCGAAGGCGAGGTCGGTCATGGCGCGGCACTCTGCCCCGGAGTCCGATCGCGTGTCCAGCCGTCGGCTGCCCGTTTTCTGAGCGTTTCACGACCGCGGAGCAGGCACATGGACGACGTGGGCAACGCTCCGCCGTATCGGCTCGGTCACTCCGCTCGGCGGCACGGCCATTGCTCCCCACGATCTCGTCCGTCACGCGATGTCCGATATCGAGTTCTTCCAGCTGTCTCGTGGGGGCAGGTGCCGCGAGGTCAACGAGGACGCCGTCGGCTGCTGGCCACATGCAGACGGGAT